>JBNMFK010000001.1:0-45796 GCA_051269965.1 Algoriphagus sp.
CAATGATAGTACAGGAATATTAACAGAAGGTAAGTCCATGCTTGTATCTCCTGGTTCTGGTCCAAGACATTTTACTTTTCACCCTAATGGAAAGTTTGGCTATGTAGTTCAAGAAATGACGGGTACAGTAACGGTATTCAACTACACAGATGGAAGCTTAGAAACGGTCGAGGAGGTAAGTACACTTCCTGATGGTTTTGAAGGAAAGAACTCATCCTCTGACTTGCATATCTCTCCGGATGGTAAGTTTTTATATGCAGCTAATAGGTTTCACGATTCCATTGTTGTGTTCTCAATCAATGACGAAACAGGTAAGTTGACTCAAAAAAGTCATCATAGCACCATGGGGAAGGTTCCTCGTAATTTTGCTATCTCTCCAGATGGAAAATACGTCTTGGTTGGAAACCAAGAATCTGACAATATAATTATTTTTGTGAGAGATGCTTCTTCGGGTAAACTGACTCCTACGGGTCAGGAGATTGTTGTTTCCATGCCTGTTTGCCTGTTGTTTGTGGATTAAAGGGTATTATTTTGATGGATTTTTGAAATTCTTAATGAATAGAGTATGAATGGCATAGTTTTGTCGTTTGATAAGAGGAATCCGACTTTTGCTTTCATGACTAGAATACTTACAGCCTTTTTTTTTCTTATACTTTTCGAGTCTTGTTTCCTTTTTGGGAGTGATGGAGGTGCAGATAAGCCACCTTTAGTTCAACCTGAAGTCCCTTTACCCGAATTTCTTAGTACACCAGCTTCTCATCTTATTACTCCAGGAATTATTGACGAAGCTTCTGGAATAGTAGCCTCAAAATCTATTCCTAACAGTTTATGGGTGATTGAAAATGGGAATACATCACCATCGTTGCACCTACTATCTACTCTTGGAGAATACAAAGGCAAAATTGATTTACCACTTTTTAATAGAGATTGGGAAGATTTATCCTCTGGGCCTGGACCTATTGAAGGTCAAAATTATCTCTATATTTCAGACACTGGTGACAATGCAGCTGTGCACGGTAAATACATTATATACTTTTTGAAAGAACCAAGGTCACTAGATGATACGGATTGGGATTTGGAAGCAGTAGATTTTAAGTATAGCGATATAGATGCCTTGGATGTCGAAGCCATGTTTGTGGATCCAGGTTCAAGAGATATTTATCTTATTTCTAAAAGACAGCTTTTTAGTGTAAGGGTGTATAAGATAGCTTTTCCTTATGATTTAGAATTAGAAAATACTGCTGTTTTTCAAGGGTCTATTCCGCTTTCTTTTATTACTGCGGCAGATATCTCATCTGATGGTCGGCAAATAATGATTAAAGACCAAAATGCTATATTCTACTGGCGTAGACAGGAATTTGAATCTATTTATGAAGCTTTAAGCCGTAATAGAGACGTAGGAGCTCCTTATTTTGTTGAGCCACAAGGAGAAGCCATATGTTTTGATATAGAAAGTTCTGGATACTATACGTTATCAGAGAGAGCAAGTGCACCACAAGTAAGCCTTAATTATTACCAAAGAAAGGTAGTAGAAAACTAGCCAAACATTTTACCTAGCCTTCCTGCTCCCTGAAGCTTGTTCATTTTTTTCATCATTTTTCGCATTTGGTCAAATTGCTTCAATAGGTTATTCACCTGCTGTATAGAAGTACCACTACCATTGGCAATTCGTTTTCTTCGAGTTCCATTAATGATGTCAGGGTTCTCTCTTTCTTTAGCTGTCATACTTTTTATGACGGCCTCTATGGGTTTAAAAGAATCATTGTCAATGTCGATGTCCTTAACAGCTTTTCCCATACCAGGAATCATACCCATTAGATCTTTGACATTTCCCATTTTCTTAATTTGATCTAACTGACTTAAGAAATCATTGAGGTCGAATTTATTCTCCCTCATTTTCTTATTCAATCGCTTGGCATCTTCCTCATCATAAGCTAGCTGAGCCCTCTCTACTAAGGAGGTCACATCGCCCATGCCTAAGATTCTATTTGCCATTCTGTCGGGATGAAAGATATCTAAATCTTCCATTTTCTCTCCCGTACTCATGAATTTGATAGGCTTATCTACCACAGCTTTCACAGAAAGAGCGGCTCCACCTCGAGAGTCTCCATCAAGCTTGGTAAGGACTACACCATCAAAGTCAAGGCGTTCGTTAAAAGTCTTAGCAGTGTTTACCGCATCCTGACCTGTCATGGAATCTACCACAAAGAGGATTTCGGTAGGATTAGTGGCTTTCTTGATATCTTCTACCTCCTTCATCATTATCTCGTCCACGGCAAGCCTACCCGCTGTATCTATGATAATGATGTTTTTACCCTTCGCTTTCCCTTCTTTTATTGCATTTCGTGCAATGTCAACAGCATTTTTATTATCGGGTTCGGCATAAACGTCTACGCCTATTTGCTCACCTAAAACCTGTAACTGCAAGATAGCAGCAGGTCTATACACGTCAGCGGCGGTAAGAAGAACCTGCTTCCCTTGTTTCCTTAGATAATTAGCAAACTTTCCAGCGAAGGTAGTTTTACCAGAACCCTGTAAACCAGCAATTAATACCACTGCAGGGTTGCCTGTTATATTTACATTCTTTGCTGTACCACCCATAAGAGTGGTCAGTTCTTCTTGAACGATCTTTGTGAAGAGTTGACCAGGTTCTACTGCTATCATTACCTTGCGGTCTAGAGCTTCCTTTTTTACACGGTCAGTTACTTCTTTAGCTACTTTATAATTTACATCAGCATCTATTAAAGCTCGACGTATTTCTTTAATAGTTGCTGCAATATTGACATCCGTTATTCTACCTTTTCCCTTAAGGGTTTTAAAAGCACCGGATAATTTATCTTGTAAGTTCTCAAACATCTTTTTTTGCTGATTCTTGTGGCTGACACGTAGTCAGGAAAACGGACGTAAATCTAGCTATTTGCATGATTGAAACGAAATAAAAAACCTCCGCATATATTATGCGGAGGTTCAGATATAATTAAACTTTTAACACGTATTAAGAATATACTTTATTTTGTATCCGCAGAAACGGAACGCTTGGTTTCTGTCTGTATTTCAAAAGCCCTTTTAGTAATTTCACGGTCAGTACTTAGAATGAAGAAATACTTACCGTCTGGCAAAGGAGATAAATCGAATATTTTTTCATAATTACCATTGTTTACAATGCCTTTAAAAAGAACATTACCACTGGTGTCTTTTATCTGTAAAATAGATTCTTTTAAAATGTTGATTGCGGACACTTTAAACTTCACACCCTTTAAAACTTTAAGGTTAAGTTCAGTCTCGGCCAAGTTGGCTCTGTAAATTAGATCGTTCGCAAAAGTGCTGCTAACTGTTGATAATCCTATCAAAATTGCTGCTGTTAATACTAACTTTTTCATAATTTTTGTCTGTTATAATTTTAAAATTCAGTAGAAGGGTTTCTTGAAAAATCACTTTTAGTTCATCACCCGTTTACACCACAAACATAGCGTAAAAGTCTTTATAGATGCAATAGGGCCGATACCATGGAGTTAATATTCATATCACAATCCTATCGAAATCTTGAAATAATACCAGATTTATCGCTATCGTAATACAAGTACTTCTAAAAGTACAACACTATTTAACAATGCCTTAATACTAGTGATTTACATCCTTTCAAGAAAAAGCTTGGACATATACATCTTGCTGTGCAATCTCATTAGCCAATAATGCAATTTTGTTATTTTGAGAAATCCTTAATAATCGGAATTATGTTCGTGCAAGGCACAAAAAATCTCCCAAACTATGGGAGATTCTTGAAAACTAAGAATAATAGTACTAAACTAAGGTTTCTGTTCTATTAAGACAGTTTAAATCTTCAAAAGCTATTTTCAAACGATCCACCATGCTGGTCTCTCCTTCGCGAAGCCATTTTCGTGGATCATAATATTTCTTATTTGGGACATCGTCTCCATCAGGATTACCCAATTGAGTCTGGAGGTATGCGTCATTTTTATGATAGTATTTCAATAAACCTTCCCATGTGCTCCACTGCATATCTGTATCGATATTCATTTTAACAGCACCGTAATCAATAGCCTCTCTAATTTCTTCTCTTGAAGAGCCAGAGCCACCATGGAATACAAAATTTACAGGTAGAGGCCCTGTTTTGAATTTCTCTTGAATGAAATCTTGAGAATTTTTAAGGATTTTTGGCTGAAGAGAAACGTTACCTGGCTTATAAACACCATGGACATTACCAAAAGCTGCAGCCACCGTAAAATTAGGAGAAATAGCCAAAAGAGTCTCGTAAACATAAGCCACTTCAGAAGGCTGAGTATAAAGCTTAGAACTATCTACATCAGAATTATCTACGCCGTCTTCTTCACCGCCAGTAATTCCTAACTCTATTTCTAGGGTCATGTCTATTTTAGCCATACGCCTTAGATACGCAGAGCAAATCTCCATATTCTCTTCTAAGGACTCTTCAGAAAGGTCAATCATGTGAGAGCTAAATAAAGGCTTACCTGTTTGGGCGAAATGCTTTTCGCCGGCATCTAAAAGGCCGTCAATCCATGGCAATAATTTTTTAGCACAGTGGTCAGTATGTAAAACTACAGGAACGCCATAATGTTCAGCCATATGGTGGACATGAAGTGCTCCAGAAATAGATCCTGCTATGGCAGCCTTCTGGTTATCATTTGAAAGGCTTTTACCTGCGTAAAATGAGCCTCCACCGTTTGAAAATTGAATGATTACTGGAGACTTTAAAGCTGCAGCAGTTTCTAAAACGGCATTGATTGAATTGGTGCCTACTACGTTTACAGCGGGAAGTGCATAATTGTTTTCGTTGGCATGACGAAGTAGCTGATTGAGAGCTTCACCAGTTACTACGCCCGGCTTAATCAATGATTGACTCATAAAATTATCGTTTTGGTATTAAAATTAGATTTTCTTTGAACATAAGAGGTCTTTCTGCTAAAAATGTCCGAAAAGAAAACAAAAGTAATATTTTTGAAATTGAGGACACAGAAAAGCTTGTTTTTTTGACTTGAGTTTGGATTTCTAGGTAGGAAAGAAGAACAATGGTTATTAGGAGCCCTAATGAACCTAGCGGCGTCCATTTTGTTGTTTATATAAATTAGTTTCTTAGAGTATGTTAGAGAAAATAGGCCTTGTTGTAGGCACTAATAGGTCCGGTGCTTTGTCATTGGAAATGGCAGCGTATTATCGTAGTAAAATTGAGGTTTTAGGTCACGAGACGGTACTTTTATATCTGAAAGATTTACCAGATGATTTTGCTTTTTCTGCTCTGTACAACAATAGAGGAAAAAACGATGCATATAATGCTTTTCAAGCTTCTATTGATAGCGTTCAAAAACTAATCTTTTTTGTCCCAGAATATAATGGTTCTTATCCAGGTGTCCTGAAAACATTCATAGATGGCCTACGCTATCCAGACTCGTTAGCTTACAAAAAAGTTGCTTTAGTGGGACTTGCCAATGGGGTACTTGGCAATACTCTGGGCCTAAGTCATCTGAATGACGTCATGTCTTATATGGGTGCCCATGTTTTGGGCCTCAGAGTAAAATTGGGTGAAATATCTAATCATTTCGATGGCGAAAAAATAACTAACCCCACCTATGAGAACTTCATCAATCACCAGATTGAAACTTTCTTAAAGTTTTAGAGAGTCTTTAGCTAAGACTCATTCGCTTTCAGCCTGACGGAGTTCAAATTTTTCAAATTTTGGACATGGAAAGGCTTAAATTTTCGTATAATTGTTGAGTTTTGATATTCAACCTTTTATGAAATTTTCAAGTGCTTTATCACTGGCATGCCTCTGTGTTCTAACGAATGCATGTGGTTATAATGTGCCTGGAGAAGTACAGTTGGCTTATTCTGAACTGCCAAAAGAAGTTGATTTCAACTTTGATGTAAAGCCAATTCTTTCCGACAAATGTTATGCCTGTCATGGGCCAGACGAGAAAAAGCGGGAAGCTGACTTGCGTTTGGACGTGGCAGAAGAGGCATATAAAGATTTAGGAGATGATAGGATTTATCAGGCGATAGTTCCTAAGAACCCAGCTCAAAGTATGCTGGTGCAGCGTATCATGTCCACTGACCCAGATTTGATAATGCCTAGCCCAGATTCACATTTAAAGCTAACATTAAAAGAGAAAGCAATCCTTATTAGATGGATAGAGCAGGGGGCGAACTACGAAAAACACTGGTCATTCGTTATTCCAAATAAAGAAAAAGTACCACGTGTCAAAGAAGCTAATTGGATAAAAAACCCAGTCGATAATTATGTTTTAGAAAAACTAGAGCATAAAGGGATTAAACCATCAAAGGAGGCTAACAAAACTTCCTTAATTCGTAGAGTCAGTTTTGATCTCTGTGGTTTACCTCCATCTCTAACAGAAATCGATACTTATCTAGCAGATACCTTAGAAAGAGCCTATGAAAATATGGTAGACAAGTATTTGTCTTCTGATAGCTACGGAGAACGCATGGCCTCGGACTGGATGGACGTAGCCCGATATGCAGATAGTGATGGCTATTTAGATGATAAGCATAGAGATTTTAGCCCTTGGCGAGATTGGGTAATTGAGGCATTTAATGATAACATGTCCTATAGACAGTTTGTAACATGGCAGCTTGCAGGAGATTTGGTAGAAAATAAAAGTCAGGAAAGCGTGTTAGCAACTGCATTTAATAGGCTTCATCGTAAAAATTCAGAGGCAGGGATTATTTTTGAAGAATATAGATCAGAATATGTGGCAGATAGAACCCACACCCTAGGGAAAGCATTTTTAGGGCTTTCTGTAGAGTGTGCTAGATGTCATGATCATAAGTATGACCCTATCTCGCAAAAAGACTATTACAGAATGTTTGGCTTTTTCAATAGTACCAATGAATGGGGAAGTGCCGTGTATGGCCCGGACCAAACTCCTGGGCCGTCCTTACTCTTAAGTAGTCCAGAAAAGGACTCTCTTATTTCTTTTATAAAAAACAAAATATCTGCTTCAGAGATTAAACTTAGTCAGATAAAAGGGGAGAGTTTTTCTGACAGAGACTTGGGCAAAGATTTAAATGAGAGTATTGAGAAAAGCTTAGTAGCACATTACCCTTTTGATAAAATTAACTTACTAGCAAGTAAAAAATATTTATCTCAAGAAGCACGTAACAGAAAAAAGGCCGCAATCATCAAAGAACCCAACCTTAAAAAAGGTAGAAAAGGAAACAGCATATTTCTCAATGAATTTACCAATATCACACTTCCTTCCAAAGTTGGTTGGTTAGATCACACGGATCCTTTTTCCATTAGTGTTTCTGTTTTTTCTGATAAGGTACATGATGGGGTGAGCATTTTTACGCATTCGGAAGATAGGCGTCTTGGTCTAAAAGGTTATTCTCTTTTTTTAGTAGATAACCGTTTAAAGTTCATTATGGCTTATTCTTGGCCACAAAATGCCATCGAATTAACGACGGCAGAGTCGATAGAAATCAATAAATGGACGGATATAAGCATTACCTATGACGGTTCAAGTAGGGCTGCTGGCGTTAAAATATATATGAACGGCATCTTAGCCGAGACGGAAGTTTTAGGCGGTAGTGTGTACAAGTCTATTCTATTTGAGCCAAATATTCATACCTATGGATTTGCTGGTTTACAGTTAGGTGTAAGGGGTGGTATTAAAACGTTTATTGGTGGAGGTTTAGATGAATTGAAACTTTTCAATAAAGAGCTTTCTCCATTAGAGGTTGGTTATATTTTTAATAAAGACATTTCCAAGAAAAACCAGAATGTTGCAGAGCATTATGCCATGCAAAAAATGATACAAATCCCTCTTTTTCGAGAAACAAAGAAATGGCGAGATAGCTTGACAAGAGTTTTCGATGGTATTCCGGAAATCATGGTTTTAGGAGATTTACCGGAGCCTAGAAGGACATTTGTGCTGGATAGAGGTGTTTATGACGCACCTACAGACGAAGTGCAGCCATCAGCTTTAAATGCAGTTCTTGAATATGAGGATTCTTTACCTAAAAATAGGCTAGGGCTTACGCAATGGCTTTTTGATGACAGAAATCCATTGACGGCTCGCGTTTTTGTCAATAGGATATGGGCCATGCATTTTGGAACTGGATTAGTCAAAACAGCAGACGACTTTGGAAACCAAGGAGATTTACCTATCAACAAGGGCGTGTTAGATTACTTAGCAGTATATTTTATGGAGAATGACTGGGATATAAAGAAGCTGCATAAAGAGATTTTGATGTCGGCTACGTTTAGACAAAGCTCTGTGCATAGACCAGAGTTAGATGAGCTAGACCCTGAAAATAAACTATTGGCAAGAGGCCCTGCATTTAGGTTGTCTGCAGAAATGATACGAGACAATGCGTTGGCTATTAGTGGATTGTTAGTTAATAAGAAAGGTGGTAAAAGTGTATATCCCTATCAGCCTGAGGGCTTGTGGGATGAAATCTCCAATAAGGTTTGGAGATATCCCTATTTACAAAAGCCAGGGGTCGGCTTATATAGACGAAGTTTGTATACCATTTGGAAACGTACTTCGGCTCCACCATCTATGCTTATTTTTGATGTCCCAGATCGCTCTTTTTGTACGGTAGCTAGACGAAACACCAGCACGCCTTTACAAGCTCTGGTTTTATTAAATGATCCTCAATACATTGAGGCCGCAAGAGTGACAGCAGAAAACATTTTGAGACAATCTAAAGAAAGAAGTACAGCTTTGAGATTAGCCTTTAGGCAAACTTTAGGGAGGTACCCAGATAAAGAAGAAGAACAGCTGTTGAAGCAATTTTATGCAGAGCAGTATAAAAACTATAGTCTACGTAGGCAAGATGCATTGGCTTATTTAAGCACCGGAGAAATACCCAGAGATGAATCCTTAGAACCAGCAGAAATAGTAGCCATGACATTGCTCATTAATGGTATGATGAATACGGTTGAGGCTTATTCAAGAAATTGAGAAAATGAATGACCTGTTAAAAAATATTAAATTGATGGAGTCCAGAAGGGGCTTTCTGAAAAATACGGCACTGGGTTTTGGTTCTTTGGCTTTAGGGAGCCTCTTGAACCCAGCTTCGTCAAGGCCTAATATCGTCAACTCCAAGTCACCTATTATAGGGAGCTTAGGTGGCAGCCACTTTCCGGGCAAAGCTAAACGTGTTATTTACTTATTTCAAAGTGGAGGACCGTCACAAATTGAATCTTTTGACTATAAACCTCAATTGGCCAGATGGCACGGTCAGGAAATTCCAGAATCTATTAAAAGCACGCAAAGGAATTCGGGAATGGTCGCTGGTCAATCCAGTTTTCCATTAGTGAAATCTATTTATGATTTCAAGCAGTATGGTGAGTCTGGAGCCTGGATATCAGAGTTGTTTCCGCATACGGCTGGCATGGTGGATGATTTGTGTATTGTGAAGTCTATGTACACAGATGCCATTAATCATGAGCCTGCGGTGATGATGATGCAGACTGGGTCTCAGCAAGCTGGAAGGCCTTCTATTGGCTCTTGGTTAAGTTATGGCTTGGGCTCAGATAATGAGAATTTGCCGGGCTTTGTGGTTTTGATATCCAAAGGTGGCGGTGCACAGCCTTTGAGTTCTGCGGCATGGGGAAATGGGTTTCTTCCTTCTCACCATCAAGGTGTGCAGTTTAGGTCTGGGAATGATCCGGTCTTGTACCTTAAAAATCCTTATGGAATCAATCATCATGACCGTCGTGGACATTTAGATTTTATCAAAGAAATGAACGAGCATCAGCACCAAGTATGGGGTGACCCAGAGATTCATTCAAAAATTAGCCAATACGAAATGGCTTATCGCATGCAGGCTTCGGTTCCAGATGCGGTGTCCACTAAAGATGAGCCTGATTATATATTTGACATGTACGGCGAAGATGCTAGAACGCCTGGCACTTATGCCGCTAATTGCCTTCAGGCAAGGAAACTGGCAGAGAAGGATGTTAAATTTATTCAACTTTATCATATGGGCTGGGATCATCATGGAGGTTTGCCAAAAGGTATGCTTAACCAAGCTAAACAAACAGATCAAGCTAATGCTGCTCTAATTAAAGACTTGAAGCAAAGAGGTTTACTGGAAGATACACTTGTGGTTTGGGGAGGGGAGTTTGGTAGAACTAGTTTTTCTCAAGGTAGGCTAACGCCTACAGATTATGGCCGCGATCATCATCCTGGATGCTTCACAATGTGGATGGCTGGTGCTGGGATTAAAGCAGGGACTGTCTATGGAGAGACAGATGATTTTAGCTATAATGTATTACGAGATGGGGTCCACGTTCATGACTTTCAAGCCACTCTTATGCATCTTTTAGGTGTGGATCATGAGCAGCTGACGTTTAAGTATCAAGGTCGCCGTTTTAGATTAACAGATGTAGCGGGTAAAGTGGTCAAAGGTATTTTAGCTTAGAAAATCATTAATATATGGACCTAAGTAGAAGAGACTTTATTAAAAAAAGTGTATAGGTGGCCGTTCCTTTTTAGATACTTAAGTCGGCACCCACATTCCATGAAAAGGTTATTGGCCATGGTGATTTTAACTATAGAGTTCAAACGACATGGGGGCAACTAGATGCCACAAAATTTCCAGTAAAAAACTGTCATGAAATGGTACAAGACAATAGTGGGCGGCTCTTAATGCTCACGGATGAAAGGCGAAATAATATTCTTATTTATGATAAATCGGGTAAACTATTAGACAGTTGGACGCTTAATTTAAGTACGGCCCATGGGCTTACTATTCATGATGAAGGTGGAGAGGAGTTTTTATACATAACAGATACTTCCACGGGGAGAGTGATTAAAAGTGACTTAAATGGAAATATCATATTAGAGCTTAATGACCCAAGACAGACTGGAGCTTATGGAATTAATGATAGGTATGCACCTACGGAAACAACCATTGGGCCCACCGGAGATATTTATGTGGCAGATGGTTATGGTTCTCAATACGTCTCTAGATTTAGTGCTAAAGGAGAGTTTGTAAGTAAGTTTGGTGGAGATAGTTTTCTTCAAGAAAAGAAATTTAAGCAGGTGCATGGTGTCACTTTGGACACTAGAGACAAAGCCAATCCAACTCTTATTTGCTCCGCTAGAATGAAGAATTCCTTTAAGCGATTTACACTAGAAGGCGGGTACCTAGGGACTATCTATATACCAGGGGCTTTTATAAGTAGGGCGGTTATAGATGGTGAAAATATTTATTCTGGGGTATGTTCTGGCATGGAGAGAGGTGACTATAATGCCAAGTTAAATAAAGGGTTCATTACTATTTTAGATAAAAATAACAGTGTGGTTTCTAATCCTGGAGCTACTAAGCCAAAATATAAAAAGGGTAAATTGGATATAATTTATCAAGACCAGCCTGTTTTTAAGCATTGTCATGATTTCTGTATAGACGAGGACAAAAGCATCTACGTCTGCCAATGGAATGCCTGGTGTATTTATCCTTACAAGCTTGTAAGGGTCTAAAATATGTCTTTGTTTACAGCTTAAATCCCTAAAGGACTTACATCACAATCTACATCTCCAACTGCAAATTGAAGACCATCTAAAAAGAATCTCAACAATTTAGGGTTACTAAAGCTATGAGCGTTATGTGAGGGTGACGAATAAAAAACACGACCTTTTCCGTAAGTTTTTATCCAAGAAACATAACGAATGGCATCACCATCAGGGTTTCTTAAACCTTTAATTTCAGATGCTTCCAAATAAAGTAGGGGCTTAAAGTTCTTTTTGGTGTAGGCCTTATCAAAAATATAGGGCTCATCCATATGGGTAAAACCTTTTCCCTCAAAGGCACTCACTAAAGGGTGTGTGGCGTCCACTAATTTTATTTCTATTTTTTGTTGCTTTGGGTGGTATTCAAAACTCCCACCCATCATTTCACTGAATCTAGGAGACTTATTTTGCATGACTATGGCTCCGTGAAGGGCCATGATACCACCTCCTTTTTTAACGTACTTTAATAGCCTTTTTTCAAACTTGGCAGCTTTTTTAGTTGCAGCTATACTGTCCAAGGAGATATCGTTTTTGAAAACATCCCAAAACATATCTCGCTTATCGCCAATGCTGCAGTTATTATTGAGCACCACAGCGTCATACTGCTTTAGGTTTTTCTTGTTTAAAAGGTTTATGTCTTTCGTATAGGTTACGTCAAAACCTCCAACTTTATCAACGATTGTTTTAACCGTGGCTTCTGCAAAAGGAATTACCCAGTGATTAAAACCTGTGTGTAATGAGAAAACCAATACTTTATGTTTTTGGCTACTAGGGAAGCTGAGCTGCTCAGGTGCTTTCTCTTTTATCTCCTTAAGCCAATCTTCATTAAGTTCTAATGCTGGAAGGCTTTGGGCCTCGAGGCCAATGCTCGTAAAGAATAGTACAAAAAGAGCTACTATTTTTTTCATTCTGTCGGGTTGATTAAATATAAGTCTGAGTTGTAAACTTTCAATCTTTAAAATTAGGATTTTTTTGTTTAAAAGTGCTTTGAGAGGGCTTTATGAAGCTATTAAGTTTCAATACTATCTTGACATTAAATACTCCTAATTGGGTCTGTACAATGTATAATATCTAGTTATTTTATGATTTGTCTAATAAAGACAAACATATTTAAAAATTTGGCTAGAGTGAAATACTAAGTTCAGTCCTTTCTATTGTTCCAATTGCCAATAAGTAGCGGCATAGAAGAAAAATTAAAAGTAAAATATGTAATCAAAAGCCTCACAAGATTGTTATTGATTAGCAGGCTAAATAAACATAAAAAAAACAGATGAATAGAATTAATTTTATCGAAAAAGAGACTCTTGAATTAAGAACCATTTTGAAAAATCATGAGCTCTACAATTTGTTATCAAATGTCGATGATATCAAGACTTTTATGGAGAAACATGTATATGCTGTTTGGGATTTCATGTCTCTTCTTAAAGCTATACAAAATCACCTTACATGTACTTCTATTCCATGGAAGCCTGTAAAAAATGCTAAAACCTCGAGATTTATAAATGAGATTGTATTTGGTGAGGAAAGTGATTTAAACGAGGAACACATACCAAAAAGTCACTTCGAAATGTATATAGAGGCAATGAACGAAGTTAATGCGGATTCGAGTCGCATAATGAATTTAGTAAATTCAGTTAATTTTTTGGGTGAAATTGACGACAAGTTGTCAAAAGCAAATTTAAAAACTGCTGAAAGGGAATTCTTAAAATTTACGTTCGATACTATCCAATCAAACGAAATTCATAAAATCGCTTCAGCATTTACTTTTGGAAGAGAAGACTTAATTCCAGATATGTTTATCGAAATTATTAGTAACGCCGATCAAAAGGGTGAAAATAAATTCCCAAAGCTTTCTTACTATCTAAAAAGGCACATTGAACTAGATGGAGATGAGCATGGTCCACTCTCCTTGGAAATGGTATCAGAACTTTGCGGGGAAGATGATAAAAAATGGGTGGAAGTATTGGAAACGGCAAAGGAAGCTCTGAGGCAGAGAATTAATTTATGGAATGAAATATCAAAAGAAATTAAAGAAAAAGAGGCGGTATACGCATAATAGAAAATAGTAATTGAGGTCTTCTTTCAGTAAATCAAAACATCAAACGTGATTACAAACATGTTTGGGATTGTAATTGTGTGGAAGAAGTACAGTAAAGCTCAATATGGGTAGTTCAAAAAAAGGAGCTAGGAAAGGCGGGAAAATAATTCAAAGGAATATGTTATTTAGCTAGCTAACTTTCAGTCATCAGTAGCTGAAGAGAACCGTATAGGTGCCTTTGGATGGATTCATGGCATGTAATTACTTTTCTTAAACTAGAGAAAGAGAACAAAGCTTTAGATAGAAATTGCGTGAGATAGCAAATGTTACTCAGTTGCTTTATTGACCTCCTGAAGGAGTACCACAATTGGTAGGCTAACTTAGAAAAATAAGCAAGCAAACTACTTGTCTAACACGACAAATTATTGGGCAAGGATTCATGGTTGAGGTGTCCTAAGAAAATGTCATCTTCCTAATTAGACACGGTGCTGCAGCCGAAAGATTGGTAGTGATATCAAGTCAGTTATAATGTTTTCCGATACAAAGGTTCACTGATTACCCATAAAAATGAGGGTCATAATTCTGTATCACGTTGACGATGGTACTCTAAACGGTTTTTGAAAGTCTTAGTGATAAGCTAGGATAGCGTATAGAATTAAATAATATTTCATTGAGTCTTACTGCTATGCTTTCTTTTTTGTAGGTAAGTACTCTATGGAACGAGGCGAAAAATAGGCAGCTTAGAGCGAAATCTGCTCCAAGAATTAATGCTAGAACTACGCAACAATATTAATAGAAGGCGTAGTGCCAATAGAGTGTAATAATACTTTACTGAAAATCAGGGTAATCAGGTATATATAGGTCCTTGCACGCCCCAAAAGAATGGTCATGAAGAAAGTTTTCATTTCGTACTTAATCACTTTCTGAAAATCAAGAAATACATCATAATTAATGACTTAGAAAAACAACTAGAGCACTTTAGATAATCCTCCTAAAAATCCAAGGCTATATGGTAAGCTAATCTAAATTCTAACAAATCATATTTTTCAAGCATTCGGAATGAGTGATGACTTGATAAGACCTCATAAAAAGGTAAAGTATAAGTGCATTACCTAAGTGAGAATACCTCTTTATAAAATCAAACCGAATAGAGAGCTCAGAAGTATATCAGAAGAAGAAAATTTGCTGGCACAAAGTAATGGAAAAATAAGAAAGCCAATGTTGTAACCTTAGTAAACCATTTTCCTGTTAGGGGTCTAAATCAACCTTTTTGTTTTGAGACGTATGAGTTTTTGTGATCGTATAGATCTTCCGAGAGTGAATCGCTCAAATTGGCAACATCATGACCGGTACATATACTAAAGTTTTTTTATCTCCCCTTGAAATAAACAGGAGACCATTCACCGGAATTTCTTTAGTAAGAAAGAAGAAATGATGGTAATCATTTTTTGTAAAAAGCCATATAAAGGATTTAAATAGGGCTTTCCCATATATTTTCAATTAAAAGGCTTTTTACTTCAACAGATATTTCCATGGTGATTTTTGACTTCATAGAATGAGTTATTAAGCATGCGTCTTCTGCTTTTTTCACTATTCTTATGGCCTTATCTCTATGAGCTTCATTGTGAATTACCACGGTAGGCTTTAGTAAAATTTCACTCATAACCATTCTGCCATCTACCATTTCTAGCTTACCTTTTGCATGGCATCCAAAGCTAATAAAATCCAACGTTGAGCTTTCGGCAATAGCCAAAAATGAGGTCATCAAACAACCACTTGCTGCCGCCACAAATAAATGTTCTGGTGACCATATTCCTGCCATACCTTTTGGGAATTCGGGTGGTGTGGCAACTTCAATACAAACGCCATTATTGCTATTTAATTCAGGAGAACAGACGATTCCTTTTCGATTTTTTTTCCAATTTATTTCTACATTGTAATAGTGTGATTCCATTTTGTTGATGTTTAATAGGTGTTTTTACTTTTTGTCTAATTTTTCTTAGTGCTTATCCTAAAAGGAAAATAGATAGGACAAAAACCAACGGCACTTGTTATAAATAATACAGCCGTTACTAGTATCGACGCCGAAACCATAATGCCAGTAATGACATTGTTATAAATTAATATAGCTAAGACTACCGCAATTGCCAATCTAATGGCTCTATCTGTTGAACCCATGTTCCATTTCATAATAGTATATTTAGTTTTTTATGAATTATTTAACTCTTCTATAATTAGCATTAAGTGCATCATAAGCAATAACTTTTTTTGCACTCAATTTGTGAATTTCAGAGCTTCTCTTAATGACTCTGTAATCGTCCAAGAATAGTTTCTAAAGAAGCTATAAGCTTATCGATGGCACCAGAAACTGCTTCTTCAAGTGTGTTTGCTTCACATGTTACCGCTATTGGTTGTCTGCCTTTAATTCTGGCCTCCAGCATACATCGCAAATCATTTATTCCGTCTTTGTTACCATTTTCGTCAGATAAATGTGCTTCTATTCTTGTAATATGAGCCTCATATCTTTCGAGTCCAGCCTCCATTAATGAGGTAAAATAATCCTCATGTTTTTCGTCTCCTTTAATCGCTTTGTCAGTATTGAATTGAATTTTCATTTCTTGTTTTTATTGATTGCCTATTATCTCTAATCTTCGTCCAAGTCATTGTGATTGCCACCACCTAAACTATAATAATTATTCTCGCTATCTTGTTCATAATCTAACTCGGCCCTCGGGAAATCTAAATTATCTCTTGACGTATCATCTTTAAAATATTTTTCATTTGTCGAGCTAATCCTTTATTGGGTTCATTCTCTTTTAAAATAATCTCTGGGTTTAGAACCATTTCTTCCATGGTAGATGTCCTCTGGAGGCCCAGAATTTGGGTTTCTTGGAAAACTAGACTTACGAATATTTTTGTTTGTTAAAACAACCTAATGTGTTTTTGCATAATTGTTTACAAGCTCGTGTAAAGAATTTAAGTACTCATCCAAATATTTGACAGTTAGTTCAGCGTTTTCTGAGCTGTTTCCTGGCATTTCACTTATATTTTTTGATAGCTCAGGAAACTCCTGAAGAATGGTAGTGGTGACCTTTATTATATCTTGTTCTAATTCTATTTTAGTTTTCATTTATTATCTATTTTTTGGTTAAATGTGGTTTAAAAAAAGAAAGATTACATCATACCATCACAGTTTTTCTTTATGTCAACATCTCATGTATCCTGGGCTTTTTACATAAAAGAATTAATGGATCATGAATGGCTATTTATAAATCAAATTCGCCCCGCAATGCTTTTCAAGCATTCGGGCGTTAAAGTTAGGTACCAATTACTTTAGTCGGATGCGTTAGACTGGATTGATTACTTATCATTTATGTCTATTATAAATAGCTTAGTTCCCTACAAGATTTTTCACTTTCTGACCCTCTCCCTCATTAACCATTCCGTTCGGAAATCTTCTCTAAAATGTCAATTATGTGAACGGATTTACTACTTGCAAACACTTAAAAGAAGACAGAATGCACGACTAAATTATTTTCAGATTTTAATAAATGGGCTTATTATTCCCTTAAAAGCTTTGTGCCTTTTGTTTATTTTAAGATAGTCTTTTTTGTGCTAATAAAGGTCATTTTATCTGATTTTTTCCTTTATTAATTTGACTGTTAGAATATTAAGAGGATATTCTTTTTTCGATCTTAGAGCTGGAATTTTGTGGAGCATATCAATAACCTCGAAGAAAAAGCACATCTTAATGAAGTGCATTTATACAATCCAATATTTTTCTTACTGCACCATAATTTTAGGTTTTATTATCAATTTGACAGCTGCTATCGATTCTTTAATAGGTCCTAGAGACGTTCTAGTTACTTCAATATTGATCTCGTCAAGTCATGCTTCGTAAATATCTCTCTACTCAAGCACTACCAATAGTAATCGTGGCAGCTATGCCTTTTCTACGACCTTAGGTTTGTAGTGCTTTCAGCAATGTGTCCGTTTTATATCCTTGTTAGAAATGATTTGTGCCTCCTTTATTAACAAATAAAACTTTTTCGATGTTCCTCTACTTCAGTCGCGGGCAATCCCTCTAGAGGTATGGTTCATCTCCCGCCACTTACACTTAGATCTGCTGAGTATTTGAAATAGGATTTTCCCTAATGCTTAAACTTTAATTGAGTCTAGATTCTTTGAATTATTTGTTTTTCACCATCATTATTATGCTTAAAATTCTACGGCTCAAAGGCAGTTAGCTTTTACTCCGGATCAAACTCCGGGCTGCTCTTCACATTGGCTATTGTGGTATCGATAATTACGGCACCAGTAGTCCAATTTATTTCTTTTATCTTTTCTGGGGAAAAGACTACCTTTTTTTTCGAAAACCAATTACCTGTTCCCACAATAAGAAAACTTATTTCCCAAGTTGTATCGTCAATTATAAAGTCATCCACTTTACCTATGTCACCATCCGTTGCATGAATATCATAACCTGTAACTTCATGTGTACTTCGCAGATGCGAATTGTCATAAGCATGTTCTGTCGCGTTCATTTTTTGGACTTCCTTTTCTTCTTCGATTCCTCTTACCGCTGGATATCCCCACTTACCAAGGCCCCAGTATCCGTACATTCCGTATCCGTAATAGCCAGGCCAAGAGTAATACTTTCTCATCAATTCTTCCTGTTGTCGCGAAACAGGTTTGTCCGTGTCAATATCAGGGCTGTTCTTTATTTTTTCCTGGGTAAGGTCTACAGATAATATTTCTGATTCCCATTCAGCTTTTTGAAATACTTCGGGGGGAATCAAAACTTTATTCTCGGAAAACCAACCTCCCGTTCTTATCACCATGTATCGGATGGTAGAGGTGCGATCATCGAAATAGAACTCCTCTACTTTTCCAATTTCACCATCTGTTCCTTTAATGGTAAAGCCTAGTAAATTGTTTATGCTTCGTTTCACTGTAGTTGAATTTTAATTACTATAATTATGCTTTTCTCCGTTAATTCCTTCGTTGCAAGCCTTTAAGATTTGTTATCGCTTTTTTCTATTCAATCTTATGTTGATGTCTTGTTACTTTATGGGAGTCATGGCGTTCTAGGCTTTTGTAATTGCTCCTCATGCTATAATTTATAAGTGCAGGATGTATTATGAGCTCTTAGATCTTTTGTGGAGCGGCTTCAATAGATGATACAGAACAGCACTTAAATTAGTAAAGCCTAGAATACCTGTGATTGAGGAAGTCGTGAATATGCTGACGTCCTCCTTTTATTTGGGTAAAGTATAATTATTATCTAACCATATACTTTTTTCAGTTACTCGGATTACTTTATCAAAAGATGCTATAGGATAATCTGCAAAACGTATACAAGGATTTCAATAGTAGCATTATTCAAATTTATCTACTTTTAGACATCAGCAATACCCAAAATTATATTTGGACTGTTTATTCTGCCTTGCTTCGTGCGAAATGAAGTTCATTATTTTTTCACAAACGTCAATCCATCTTTTTCAGGTATTTATATAATTCGCTATCTGTTGAAATGAAAATAGATGTTTTTTTGTCAAAAGTTTTCTCAAATGTTTCCATTGATTTTAGAAAGCCATAAAGGCTTCTAGATTGATTCGACCTGTTATAGGCTTTTGTATAAATAGAGGCCGCGGTGGCATCTGCCTTACCTTTGATAATCTCAGCATCCCTAAATGCAAGAGATTGTATGTTTTTAAGCTCCCGTTCTTTCTCACCATTAATGCGTGAGGCTTCCCCCTGACCTTCTGAGCGGAACTTATCAGCGATTCGAAAACGCTCACTTTTCATTCGCTCGTATACCTGATCCTGTACTTCTTGAACATAATTAATGCGTTTAAATCGAAAATCCAGTATTTTTATTCCCAAGTCTGCCGTCTGTTTATTCGCTGACTTTAATATCATTTGCTGGATCTTATCTCGACCTACATAAATTTTTGCCAAGGAATCACCAATAATTTCAGTATCGGACGATTCAGGGATTCGGTTACTTGTACGTACAGTTTCTTCGATGTCATTATTTGCTATGAAATCTCTTGTTTCTCCATCTAGAATATCATCTATACGTGATTGTGCACCCCTTTCGTTAGTTAGCCGTTTAAAAAATTGAAGCGGATCTGTGATTTGCCATCTTGCATAGGTATCTACAAAAATGAACTTTTTATCTCTGGTTGGCACTTGGTTTGGGTCACCATTCCACTCCATATAACGTCTTTCGAAATAATTAGCAACCTGTATTAAGGGTAGCTTGAAGTGCATTCCTGGTTCGGTAATGGCCTCTCCCACGGGCCTTCCAAACTGAGTGATAACCACCTGGTCCTTTTCTTGTACAATAAAAACACTACTTTTTAAGCCTACCAAGATGATAATGATGGATATTGTAAGTAAGATTGATTTAGTTTTCATTTTTTCTGTTCATCTGCATTTGTAATAAGGGCAACACGCTGTTGCCTTTTTGGTCTGTGATGACTACGTTTCCAATTTCGGGTATCACATTTGACATTGTCTCAAGATAAATCCTTCTTTTTGTTACCTCGGGTGCCTTAATAAATTCATTATACAAGGCCGTGAATCTGGCAGCTTCCCCTTCCGCATTATTTATACGCTGGGCAGAATATCCTTCGGCCTGTTGAATGGTTTCTTCCGCTTGACCTCTTGCCTTAGGTATTACTTTATTGTATTCTGATTTTGCTTGGTTAATCAATGTTTCTTTTTCTTGTTGAGCTTCATTCACGGCATTGAAAGCCGCTTTTACCGGCTCTGGCGGATTGACATCCTGAAGCACCACTTGTTCTATTTTGATGCCCATTGAATATTCCCTGCATATTTGTTGAATGAGTTCCTGTAACTTACTTCCTATTTCTGTACGGCCAACAGTTAGTACTTCATTTACGGTACGGTCACCAACAATCTGTCTCATTGCAGCCTCTGAGATGATACGGAGAGTACTCTGAGGGTTTCTCACTTTGAATAGATTCTTATAGGCATCATCAACTCTGTATTGTACGACCCACTGCACCTCTGCAAGATTAAGGTCGCCTGTAAGCATCAGCGATTCATCTTTTGTACGTGAAGATTCGTTATACCTGGTGTTTATTCCGGCTCTTTTTGTTCTGAAGCCAAATTCTAGTTTTTGCTGCCTTTCTACTGGGACTTTATAAACGTCCTCCGCAAAAGGTATCTTGAGATTCAATCCCGGTTCTACTTGTCGTACATACTTCCCAAATCGAGTAATAACCCCCACTTCTTCAGTGCCTATCTGGAAAAAGGATAACCACAGAATGGTCACTAAAAATAGTGACGCAACAATAAGCCGCCAGGACTCAAGTATTTTTCTTAATTGCGGGGGTAGATTTAATTTTTCTTTATTCATATGGTTTATTTTTTAAACGTCTTATAATGGATTTTAAAGATTTATTTAGCTTCTCCATCGGTTTGTGTATAGTTAGCGCCAGATTTCGAACCTTCACTTACCTTTCGGTTTATTAATTGGCTCCTTAGGAACTTAATTGCTTGATTTTAGGATAAAATCGCAACAAATTATAAATGCTTTAAGACGAGTTTAATACTAAATCGCCGTTAAAAGCACACCTTGAAAAACTAGGCAAATCACCTGTGCTTTACATAATTAATAATACCACCTTTTAAAATGATTTCAACTTGTCTGTTACTGATGTTGAATCCTAGCTGGATTTCTGTTCCTTTTCCAACTACAGTGGCAGTTATTGAATCATCGTTTTTAATAGTTTCCCTAATGTTTTTTATCCTTAAAACATCCCCTTGTTCTAGTTTTTCCCAATCATCTGTGTTTTTAAACTCAAAAGGAATAATACCAAAATTGATCAGGTTTTGCCATCCAATTCGTGCGTAGGATTTAGCGACAGTAAACTTTTGCCCTAGATATTTAGGTGCTAAAGCCGCATGTTCTCTGCTTGAGCCTTGGGCATAATTTTCACCTGCTATCACACAAAAGCCATTATAGTTTTCTTGATTTTCAATGGCACGGTCATAAAAGCTTTGATCAATCGCATAATATGTAAACTTGCTTATCTCTGGAATATTTGAACGTAAAGGCAGTACATCGGCCCCTGCTTTAAGTATTCCATCGGTTGAAATATTATCATCCATTTTTAACAAAACAGGAATTTCCATTTCATCAGGAAGGGCCTCAAAATCAGGAAGTGTTTTAATGTTTGGTCCCTTAATTAATTCAGGAGATACCCCATTAGGAGCAATTAGCATAGTATTATTTACCTTTATATGGGTGGGTTCTTCCCATTTAGGATATGAAATATTCCTGAGTGTTTCGAGATCTCTCGGATCCGTAATCTCCCCCATCAGTGCGGCAGCAGCAGCGGTTTCTGGACTACATAGATAGACCTGATCTTCGAGTGTGCCTGAACGACCGGGAAAATTACGAGGCATTGTTCGAAGACTAATCGTATCGGTAGCAGGTGCCTGTCCCATTCCAATACATCCCATGCAACCTGACTGATGAAGTCGTGCACCCCCAGCAACCAATGGGCCCAGAGCTTTCATTTCCATTAAATTTTCCAAGACCTGACGAGAAGAGGGGTTGACATCGAATGAAACATGGGGAGACATCACATTTCCTTTTACAATTTGAGATACAATCCAAAAATCACGTAATCCAGGATTGGCAGAAGAGCCAATAACGACTTGGGCTACCTTTAACCCGCTTACCTCTCTTACTG
The DNA here is from genome assembly GCA_051269965.1 of Algoriphagus sp. Taxonomy (GTDB): domain Bacteria; phylum Bacteroidota; class Bacteroidia; order Cytophagales; family Spirosomataceae; genus Arcticibacterium. Next base: position 22,287 of record JBNMFK010000001.1, read on the forward strand.
GAACTACTTTTCCTGGGCTGCTAGGAAGTGCAATTAAAGGTTCTAACTCAGATAAATTTATTTCTTCGTAATGATCGTAGGATGCTCCCTCATCTGCTTCCAGTTTAACCCAGTCATCTTCTCTTCCTTCTTTTCGGAGGAATTCAAGGGTGATTTCATCTGAAGGAAATACAGAAGAAGTCGCTCCTAACTCCGTACCCATATTTGTTATAACGTGACGATCCCAAGCACTCAAGCATGTCAAGCCCTCACCATAATATTCTAAAATATATCCTCGCCCTCCAGTCACATCATACCTTCGAAGCATTTCTAAAACAATATCTTTAGCACTTATCCAGTCTGGTAGCTTTCCAGTAAGCTTGATGCCCATAATTTTTGGCATTTTAATGTAATAAGGCTCTCCTGCTGAGGCCAGTGCTACATCCAAGCCACCTGTACCCATAGCAAGCATTCCAATGCCACCTCCTGCAGGAGTATGGCTGTCTGATCCCAATAATGTTTTCCCAGGTTTGCCAAAACGTTCCATATGTACAACATGACTAATTCCGTTTCCAGACTTACTAAACCAAAATCCAAAGCGATCAGCAGCCGACTGTAGAAAGATATGATCATCCATATTTTTATAATCCGTCTGAAGTAAATTGTGATCTACGTACTGAACGGCAACTTCTGCTTTGATCTTTTTTAAATTAAATGCTTCCAATTCCAACATCACTAAGGTGCCAGTGGCATCTTGCAACAACACGTGATCGATTTTTAATGCGATTTCGTTTCCGGGATTCATCTTACCTGAAATAAGGTGAGCACGGATCAATTTTTGACTAAGGTTGTGAGTTTTCATAATGGAATGTCTTTTTTTAGATTTGGCCTATAATACCCGTAAAATCGCCAGTTTGAGGGTGTTTTAGTATACTTTATTTATCTAATTCAGCCTTTCTTTCTTCATATTCTTGGCTGCTAATTTCCCCAGTAGCAGAACGTTTTTTAAGGATATCTAAGGGCTTTTCTTGTTTCGCAGCAGAGTCAATATTATTCCGATTAAAAAACCAAAATGCAACAAGTAATAGTGTTATTATTATCATTCAGGGAACATCTTGAATTTAAACCAAAGACATGATTATGTCGAAAGGTTTTACTGGTTTCATATTTGGATTAAAATCCTTTTTAAAACCTCTGCAGTATTCTACTTATTTTAAGATAGCCTTTTTAATATTGGAAAGCGAATTTGGAAGTACTTTATTCAAAAAAAGCCCCCGTTCTTTTTGTATGAATTGGGGCTTTTTTGAAGACTGAAAAGTGTTGATTTTAATTTTTCTGGATAGGGAAACCCAAACCCAGAATCAGTGATGTACAGTAAGTTAAAGTAGCTCCGGAGGGAATCGAACCCTCATCAAGGGTACCGGAAACCCTCATTCTATCCATTGAACTACGGAGCTATTACACTGTATCTAAACTAAGTTTCTACGTAGTGCTGGAAACCTAATGGGCGACAAACCACCTTTTACAATTAAACTACAGTCATCATTCGGTGCGTAAAAGTAGCACTTTTATAAGCCAAAAATAGCTTTCAATTCCATAGCATCAGAAGGTTCCATTCTTCCTCCTAGTATTAACCGAAGTTGTCGTCTTCTTAAGGCGGCCTCAAAGATATTTTTTTCTTCTTCTGTCTCTGGAATGGCTTCTGCAACTTCTATTGGTCTGCCAGATTGATCGACAGCTACGAATGTAAGGAATGCTGTATTGGTATGATTTTTTGTACCGGCGGGGATATTTTCTGAAAAAACTTTTACTATCACCTCCATGGAGGTATTAAAAGAGCGAGTAACCTTGGCTTCTAAGGTGATGACATCACCCAAAGGGATTTTATTGGTAAAAGAAACATTATCAATTGACGCCGTTACAACTATTCTGTTAGAATGCCTTTGGGCTGCAATAGCTCCGGTTATATCCACCATTCTCATCAGGTTACCTCCCATTAGATTGCCCAGGGTATTGGTATCATTAGGCATAATCATCTCAGATTTTATGGAGTGAGATTCGGATACTTTTTTAGGTTTTGGCATTTACTTTCTTTTAGTTTTCACAAACCTAAACATTATTTAGCTCCTCCAAGGTGTCTTTGGGCGTCGCTCTAACATAGAGAACCTAACAAATTTAGCATTGGTCCAATAGGCACAAAAAGGGAAAGGATTAAATCTATCGCGAATAATTAGAGACATAAGATATGCAATTTTTACCCTGAAAACAAAGAGAATAGAATTTATAATGGATTTAAATGCCAAAAATAGTTCCTCTATTGAGAGGCCTTTGTGTTTTTTTCGTCGTTAATTTTAAGGGCTGTATTGGCTTTGATTACTTTATGATCTTTAACAAAGGAAAATAATATTCATCATTTAGACAAAATCGTTTTTTACATTTATCTTACTTTCATTGAGATTGGTTATGTGTTGGAAAGGTTTTATTGTTTGAAATTTAAACGGAGTTTACGATGAATGTTCATAAAATGATTAAGAGTTTCAGTTTTGCCAGAAAGGGCTTTCTTCATTTATTAACGAGTGAGAATAACTTCCAGTTTCACTTTCTAGCCGCCTTACTAGTGTTAGTTTGTGGTTTTTGGTTGGAGCTGTCTAGGATAGAATGGATAGTTTTAATTGTTCAAATAGGACTTGTTTTTGCCGCGGAAGCGTTTAATACGGCTATTGAGAAACTGTGTGATGTCGTTTCTCCAGACTGGCACAAGGCTATTGAGAAAATAAAGGATATTTCAGCTGCTGGGGTACTCATAATTGCTGTCCAAGCAGCAGTAGTAGCTATGCTTATTATGGGGAATAGATTAATATTACTCTTCTCTTGACTAGTCAAAAAGAATTAATGGGTTTTGTAGTAAAGGTGGATATCTCGCTAAAGAAAGAAGGGTACACGTAAATGGAATATTAATAGGGGGAAGAATCATTTTTTTGATTAGCCTCATTTTTTATTTTCTTACCTTTGAACTTGAATTAACCGCTGCTTAATAAATGACCGATAGGTACATGCAAAGAGGTGTTTCGGCCTCTAAAGAAGACGTCCATAAAGCCATAGAAAACATAGATAAAGGCTTGTATCCAAAGGCTTTCTGTAAAATATCGCCAGATACGTTGGCTGGAGATCCTGAATATTGTACCATCATGCACGCAGACGGTGCGGGTACTAAAACCTCTCTCGCTTATATTTATTGGAAGGAGACTGGCGACGTCAGTGTTTGGAAAGGAATAGCTCAAGACAGCATCATCATGAATACTGACGACCTCCTTTGTGTAGGAGCTATTGGGCCTATTTTGATGTCTTCTTCCATTGATAGGAATAAGCTAAAGATTCCAGGGGAAGTTATCAGCGAGTTGATAAATGGCGGTGAGGAAGTTTTAGAAATGTTGCGTTATAATGGCATAGAAATACATAGCACTGGTGGCGAAACCGCCGATGTGGGTGATTTAGTTAGAACCATTACAGTAAATACCACTGTCATTGGCCGTATGAAAAGAGCTGATGTTATCTCAAATGATAATATAAAGCCAGGAGATGTTATCGTTGGTTTAGCCTCTTATGGGCAGGCGACTTACGAAAACGAGTATAATGGTGGCATGGGCAGCAATGGACTCACCTCTGCTAGGCATGACGTTTTTGATGGTCTTTATGCAGAGAAGTATGTGGAGAGCTATGATCCTTCTGTCCATAGTTCATTGATTTATTGTGGAAGTAAATCATTAAAAGATAAAATAAAAGTAGAGACTGGAGAAGAAATTTCTATTGGGAAATTGGTTCTTTCACCCACTAGAACCTACGCTCCTGTAGCTAAAAAACTATTGGAAGAGCTAAAAGGCAAAATCCACGGCATGGTACATTGTTCTGGTGGAGCCCAAACTAAGATCCTCCATTTTATTGATAACCTTCACATTATTAAGGATAATTTATTGCCTGTTCCACCACTTTTTAAGTTGATTCAGGAAGAGAGTAATACCAGTTGGTCAGAAATGTACAAAGTCTTTAATATGGGACATCGCTTAGAGGTTTATTTGTCAAAAGAAGACGCTCAGAAAGTGATTGATATTTCTAAATCTTTTAACATAGATGCCCAAATAGTTGGTAGGGTAGAGGCTTCTGATGTTAAAAAGCTAACTATAAAAAGCGGGTTTGGGGAGTTTAAATACTAACTAAGACCTCATTATGGGTATTTTAGCACAAAAGCTTCTTGTGCTTTAACAAGTGTTAACAATGTTCCAGTGATTATATTTATTTAGTAACTACTTTTTTTAGTCTTCCACCTTTGTTTTAAATAAGTGCCTCAAAATTTCGTAATTTCATGTATAGTATTGGAAAGGGCTAGTGGTAATGTTCCTTGAAAACGTGCTTATTCTATGAAAAGACTGCTATTCCTAATTTTTATTTACTCAGTCACCAGCAGTGGGATGGCACAAGAGTTAGAGACTTTCGGTCTTGGAAATGTAAAAGATGTTATCGTAACAGCTTCTTCAAGTTCTACCAATGGCATTAATACCCTTTTGTTAAATGGTTATTTACCGAATAAAAATGCGGCCTCCAGATTTCTTTCACAAGCTACGTTAGGAGCGACGATGATAGATATTGATGCCGTGACTGTTCAGGGAATTGAGGTTTGGACTCAAAGCCAGCTGGCCATGCCAAATTCTTTTGGCCTAGAAACGTATATCAGAGGGCTTTCTGCGGCTATTGCTGACTCCCTTAATGCTGCTTCTCCTACTCCTGAAATACCTTTTACAGTTGAAAACTTAAATCTAAGCGATTGGTATTTTGATATCGCTTGGTTTCAGGGTGCCATGACGTCGCCAGATAGGCTAAGATGGCGGACGGCCCTAGCCCTAAGTGAGATTTTTGTAACCTCAAGAGTTTCAGACTTTAGTGGAAACCCATACGCCTTGGCAAGTTATTATGATATGCTGATGGATCATTCTTTTGGTAATTATAGGTCTTTGCTAGATAGCATTACCTATCACCCTACCATGGCGAGTTATCTGACCTACATGAACAATCATGCACAAGGTATCGTAGAAGGAAACTTAGTTTTTCCAGATGAGAACTATGCCAGAGAGATCATGCAGTTGTTTTCAATAGGTCTTTATGAGTTAAACCAAGATGGTACAGAAAAAAAGAACATAGAAGGTAATTCTATTTCTACCTATACTAATGACGATATAGCAGGTTTGGCTAAGGTTTTCACAGGGCTTTCATGGAATCATTCTTTATATCTCGGTGATGGCCCTGACAGTGAACAAGATTATACTAAGAGGCTCAAGTTTTTCCCAATTGATAGCAGCGATGCGATCCGACGGCCATGGAGGTCTAATCCAAGTATTGTGGATGGTCATGCTCCTGGCGGCAAAACATTTTTAGGAACTACCATCGGGCAGGGAAGACCTATAGAGGAAGGAGAAGATGATATTCAAGATGCTCTAAATGTGATTTTTAATCATCCTAATGTAGGGCCTTTTATCGCTCGTAGGTTAATTCAGAGATTAGTTACCTCTAATCCTTCGAATGGCTACATATCCAGAGTAGCAGGCGTATTTAATGACAATGGCTCTGGTACAAGAGGAGATTTAGGAGCTGTCGTAAAAGCTATTTTATTAGATAATGAGGCAAGAATAGTAGGCCAACAAAACGAGAATTTTGCGGGTAAGCTTAGAGAGCCTTTTATCACTTATATGAACCTGGTGCATGGTTTAGAGCTAAGTACTATACAAGGCGTTTATAGGAATAGAATGAATGATGTCTATGACTTAATGGAGCAAAAACCATTATATGCGAACACCGTTTTTAACTTTTTTGAGCCTGATTATGTTCCAGATGGAGAATTAAAAGAGGCTAGTAAGTATGGACCAGAATTCCAAAAACTGAATTCCATTACGCTAACAGGCTATATCAACGCTCTGAATGAATGGTTGATAGATAATGACCCTACTAATTATTCCAGTTTCTTTTCTGGCGAACAAAGAAAGACAGATCAGGATCCCAACTTTGACTTTTCTGATGACTATGCACTTACTTCAAATGCTAATTTACCTATTCTTTTAGACAAGTACAATTTAATTTTGGCTCATGGATCTTTGGGGCAAGGAGCCTTGAATGAGATACTTTATGTAGTCAGAAATATGAGATACAGATTTTCAAGTGCATCCAATTTGGAGTATGATCAAAGACTTAGAGTTAGAGTGGCACTTTATTTAATTATGGCCTCACCAGATTATCTCATAAATAGATAAATATGAAAAGAAGAGATTTTATAAAAAGTGTAGGATGCGGTGCAATGGGATCTACTACGCTGCTCAACACCATTGCTAACCTTGGTGTTATGAATGGGGCCATGGCAAATACCTCTTTTAATCCAGAAATAGACGATTATAAAGCCATTGTTTGTGTATTACTTTCTGGAGGCTTGGACTCATACAATATGCTTATACCTGGAGGGACTGATGAATCGGGCGATAATGGATTTAATGAATACAGAGCTTTAAGGACAGACTTGGCCATTCAAAATATTGAGGATGTTAATCTTTTCACTAATCCACAGCATGTGGGCATTCGTGGACTAAACAATGCCTATGATTCATTTGGGGTGCACACCCAAATGCCTGAAATGAAAACGCTTTTTGACGCTGGGAATTTAGCTTATATGTCTAATATTGGTACTTTGGTAGAGCCTTTAATGTCTATAGCAGACTATCAAAACAGTGCGAAAAAGAGACCTCTTGGGATTTATTCACATTCTGATCAACAAATGCAGTGGCAAACCTCTGTACCACAAAGTAGAGATGCTTTGGGGGTGGGTGGTAGGATGGCAGATTTGCTTCATGCGACGAATACCAATCAGGAACTTAGCATGAATTTGTCTCTTGACGGTAAAAATATTTTTCAGAGAGGAAAGGATCTTTCGGAATACGCTATACGTTCAGATATTAATTCGAATAATGTGGGTTTTGAATCTTTTCCGAGTTCTTGGAATGATGCGGGTTACATGAATCAATTGCGAAATAATGCGATTGATAATATGATGTCTGATACCTATGCGAATCTTCTACAAAAGACGTATGCTACGACAGCCAGAACATCTATTGCAGCATTTGATGCGTTTAAAGCAGCCCTTTCCAAAGTGCCTTCTTTTACAACGAGTTTTCCGGACACCAACATAGCTGACGACTTTTCTGCGATCAGTCGGGTCATGTCTGTTAGGGAGGAACTGGGAGTTAAAAGACAGATCTTTTTTGTGAACTATGGTGGCTGGGATATGCATAATAATCTGGTGGATGGCTTAACTGCTAGATTACCTAATGTGAGTCAAGCTTTAAAGGCATTTTATGATAGAACTGTAGAATTAGGCATTGCAGATAAAGTGACAACTTATACTATTTCAGATTTTGCAAGAACCATCACTTCAAATGGCCAAGGTTCAGACCATGGCTGGGGTGGGAATAGTATAGTTATGGGAGGAGCTGTAAATGGTGGCAAAATATATGGAGGATTCCCACAAATGAGTCTTTTTAATAATCCTCAAAATGTATCCTTTAGAGGAAACTTTATCCCTTCCGTTTCTACAGATGAGCTTTACGCCGAACTTGCCTTATGGTATGGCGTAAGTCCTGCGGATTTATGCTATGTGACACCTAACCTTGGTAATTTTTACAGTTATGCCGCCGGTAATTATCCGCTCGGTTTAATGAATATGACCGATGGTATTTCTAATCTGAATAGACCTCAAGACTGCATAGTTTACTGATATGAAAAAGAGAATCATAGCTTTTTTATTGGGTTTGCTCTCCTTTTATCAAGTAAATGCACAATGTGTGGGTCAGTCGGGCCAAGTAAAATGGCATATATGGCAGAACACTGGTGTTGAGCTTGATAGTGCCGGTTTAGCTATTAATGAGTTTTATCCAGAAAGTCCTACTCAAACGCTAGTTCTAGGCTCTTTATCTTCTCCTGCCAATTTTGCTGAGTACTATGCTTCTCTCATTAGAGGGTATATTTCTGTGCCAACAACGGCTTCGTATTATTTCAATATCACAAGTGACGATGGCTCTTCTTTTCATATGAGTACGGATGAAAGCAAAGCCAATTTGGTAGAAATGGCTCATTTGCCTGGCTATACGGGTGTGACAGAACATAAAAAGTATGAGGCAGACCAAACGTCTCCTTTTACAACCCTAGTTGGAGGGCAAAACTACTATTTTGAGATTCATCAGTTTGAAGGTGCTTATAGTGATCATCTAAACCTTTATTGGCGTATTCCAGATGCCCCAGATATGGATACCCTATGGCAAATTGTTGACTTTAATTACATCAAAGATTTTGATTGTGAGATTAGTTGCCCTCAAAGAGGAATAGCCTGTAATGATGGTAATGCACAAACAACAAACGACCAGCAAGACGGCCATTGTAACTGTGTCGGCACCTACCCATCTTCCAATCCAGATGTTGGTGAAAGAGGCCTTGTAGAGGCATATTACTATGATAACATTGATGGAAACTACGTTGAAAACGATCTAATTGATGCTCCAAATTTCCCTTTGGTACCTGACAGGAAAGAAGAGCTTGAGGGAGCCTATGGGCCATTAAATGTCAATACCAATAGCGATTATGGGACTTTGGTACAAGGTTACTTAACCGTTCCAGTGACTGGCCAATACGAATTTAACATCACAGGAGACAACCAAACCTTTTTTTTTCTAAGTAAAAATGACTCCGTTCAATATAAGCAAAGCAGTCAGGCTTTGGTGTATTATAGCTCCTATAACACGGAACATGACAAGTCGGTCTTTCAAAGTATCGGGCCAATTCAGCTAGAAGTTGGGAGATACTATTACTATGAATTCAGGCATAAGGAGAATAGCTATAACGATTTCTTCAACCTACACTGGAAAACGCCTTTTCAAAATAAAAAGGGATGGAAGCGGATACCCAAGTTTTATCTCTTCGATTATACAGCCGAAATAGCCTGTATAGCTCAAGGTACACCTTGTGACGACGGTAATACAAATACCAACAATGATGTCATTCTGGCCAACTGCGACTGCGTGGGAACGCCATGCTCCGGCCCAGACTGTGATGACCAACTGGCGAGCTATAATTTTTACGAAAAGGCAAAAGCTACTACGAGTGTAGTGAGTACTGCAAATAACTCATGGCTCTCTTGCGGAGTGAATTCAGCAAATCCAAATACGGAAAGAGCGGTACAAACCAATTGGATTTTATATGATTTTACGCATCAATATAAATTTCGAGACACCAGAATATGGAATTATAATGTGGCCGCAGAAACGATCAAAGGCTTTAAAAACGTCTTGGTAGATTATTCCATTGATGGGGCTACTTGGATACCCCATGGAGGCATTTATGTCTGGCCACAGGCACCTGGAGTCTCAGATTATGCGGGTTTTGCTGGACCAAACTTTAACGATATTAAAGCAAGATATATTCTCATTTCTGCCGTAGATAATCATGGTGATGCGAGCTGTTCGGGTTTTAGTAAAATCAGTTTTGATGCTCTTCAATGTGATGAAAAAGATACGCCTTGCGATGACCAGGATCCGCTGACAACGTATGATAAATTTGATGATAATTGCAACTGTCTTGGCATAGATTTAAACTGTGCTTCAGACACGCTAGACCTTATAAAGGAGACTTTAGCAGATGGAGCCTTTAAGGCTAAAATGCGTATCAAGTCTGAGAGTTTACTGCCAAATACCACCAATATTAGTTTTACTGCAGGGAACAGTATTGTTCTTCTACCAGGTTTTGAGGTCTCTGCGCAGGCTGTTTTTACAGCAGATATAGAGAACTGCATTCAGGTGGCTTTTCAAGCAAACCAAGTTTCGGAGAAAAAGAAGGTTCAGGAGGTTTCTATGGGTCCGGGTATTTTGGAAAATGACAGCAGACAGGGTATAAAGAAAGTTATCTTTAGACTTAATGAGGCAGGCGATGTTAAATTGATACTTAAAGATGATAAGGGTAAAATCTTAGCGATTATTATCGACAGTTATTATCAGAATTTAGGAACACAGATAAAGTACATCCCTACCAATAGACTGAAAGCCGGGACGTATACCATAGAGCTAAAGATTAATGGCAATGTGGTGACAGAAATCTTTACCACGGAATAAACGAACTTTGAATTGAGTATAAAAAGCCTAGTCTTTAGCCTCTTCTTCCTCCTAAGTACTCCTTTACACGCACAAGTCACCCTAGAATTGGGAGCTGAAATGGACAACTCCATTTTTTCTGAAAATTCTGCCAAGAGCAACGGTGCAGGTATCAACATTTTCGCGGGGAAAATCCAGAATGGCTCTGCTTTCAGAAGAGGTCTGATAAAATTTGATATATCTGGTTTACCAGAAGATATTATAATAAAGTCTGTATTCTTAGAACTTTATGTATACCGGTCAGCCCGCAATACCACTACAGCCCATAAGTTTAAAATACATAAAATTTTAGAGAGTTGGGGCGAGGCAGGTAGTACAGGGAACGGGGCTGGATCACCCGCTCAAATAGGCGATGCTACATGGTCACAACGTTTTTACCCAAATACAAATTGGAATGTTGCAGGTGGTGATTTTGAGCCTATCTCATCGGCTGAGGCTTTTGCATCATATAATTCTATAGTTCTAAATAAAGCTGAATGGTCATCTAATAAAATGATATCGGATATTAATTCTTGGATTGAAAATCCAAGTGCAAATTACGGTTGGATTTTAATTGGCGACGAAACCATTAATGGTTCGGCAAAGGGTTTTGCCTCAAGAGAGTTGGCACCTCCATTGGATTATGGAAGACCTAAACTCAAAATTACCTATACCATCCCCTCTGATCATAAGATCACAATCAATGAGCTAAACCCAAATAAGAAATGGGTAGAGTTATATAATCCGGATTCTGTTTCGATAGACTTAAGTGGGTATACGGTTGTAAATGGGATGGATACCTCAACACTTTCAGGAGGCAACGTTGAATTATTAAATGGGAGTTTAATGCTAGATTCTGCTGCCTATGTAGTCTTTAAATGGCCAAACATTGGTGAAAGCATAGGTGAATTGTCCTTATTTAGTGCGGATACTACTTCAGGTGATTTGATAGATTACCTTCAATATGGATCTGGGAATCAAGCTCATGCAGCCAAAGCGGTTACTGCAGGTGTCTGGGATAATGTCGCAAGTTTTAAATCCTCTATTTCTGACAGTGTCAAGAGTTTTTCTTTAAGTATAGGTCAAACATTTTTAAACGGTACAGAATCAAATTCAACGCATTGGCTTACGCAATTTGAAACCCCCACCTATATTAATAATCCATGTTTGGGCAGTTTAAGTCTGAAGGGTAATTTAATAGAAGCAAATTATTACGCATTAGATTCCATTCAAGTTACAGGCATTTTAACATCTCCAAAAGAGATACTGATTGATGCAGGAAAGGCAGTAAACCTTAATCCTGGCCTACTCATTGAAAGCGGAAATGTTTTTGGAGTGGAGATTAGTGGCTGTCTAGAATAGCTAGGCTGGTTCTGCATTCTGCTTTTGAAAGTACCACATCAATCCTCCAGTTAAAACTAAAGAAGTAAGTACGGCTGGCATAGGGAAGGTTTCTAATTCTTCTAAGTCGGTACTGATAACGCCAGTATGTGACAGGTAAAATATGACTACTGCAAAGCCATTATTAAAAATATGAGCGGCAATAGGTACCCAAATATTCCCCGTCCATAGGTAGAAGTAGCCAAAAAGAGCTCCTAGCATTATACGAGGAAGGAAACCATAAAACTGCATGTGAATGGCAGAGAAAATTAAGGCTGCTACCCAGATGGCCACGTGTGGGTTACCAAAACCCTTGTAAAGCTTCCGCTGTATTAAACCTCTAAAAATGAGTTCTTCACCGATTCCTGCAATTACGGCTATCACCACCAAACCAGTTAGCATTTTCGGCAGGCTATCAAAATTGGTAAGGTACTCTGTAAGCTGTGCCATGGAATCTTCCATACCTCTAAAAAAGGCTTCTAAACCTGCCATAGATTCTGGAAACTTCATACTTTCGTTTATTTCCTGAAACCAGCCATTAAGCGGCATAAAGCAGAGTTGAATAAGAAAAACCGAGACAAATATGAAGGGCTTTGGAATAGCTTTGAAATTTAATTCAGTCAGCTTTTTTTTCTCTACCACACGCCAGTAAAATACGCCAGCTCCTACAAAAGTTATAAGAGCAGCAGCCCCCTGACCTAGCATTAGGGCCCACCAGCCAGCCTCTGATGCCATCAGTTTGCTGTTAATGTCTGCCATATCCTCCAAACCTATACCGCCAATTCCAATCATGAGTCCAGCAGCCACCATATTTCCGATCACCATGGCTACCAGCACTATACCTACTATGATTAGTGTGCTGGAAAGAGCTGGTCTTTCAGTTTTTAATTTCTCCAGGATGGAATTGAAAGGCATATTTTAAGGTTATTATAATGTAAATTTGCATTTTGGCAAAAATAGCAGTTTTATTCTCACCTTAATGGTAAATCTTTAGATATTGGAAAGCAGGTATTGAACAAAATCAATGCATGCTTTGAGAGTAGAGAAACTTTTAAGAAGGGAAAAAAGAATCGAAAAGAAGCTTATCGATAAGGTTAAGATAAAAATGAAATAGGTATAGCGGGCCCCGATGGTGTATCCATGTCTTGTAAAAGCCTCAGATTTAATTAAAAAGAAATAAATTTTGGTCAAAATAGGTAATATAGAACTTGGTGATTTCCCGCTTTTATTAGCACCCATGGAAGATGTGAGTGATCCTCCTTTCAGACAAGTTTGTAAGGAGAATGGAGCTGATATGATGTACACCGAGTTTATATCTTCGGAGGGCTTGATTCGTGATGCTTATAAAAGCCGTCAGAAACTTGATATATTTCCTTACGAACGACCTATCGGGGTTCAGCTGTTTGGATCTGATGTGGATACCATGGCTGAGTGTACCAAGATAGCATCTGCTGTAAATCCAGATTTGATTGATATTAATTATGGTTGTCCGGTAAAGAAAGTGGCATGCAAAGGAGCAGGTGCAGCACTTTTACAAGACATACCTATGATGGTCAAAATGACCGAGGCTGTAGTGAAGGCTACCGATTTACCAGTTACAGTGAAAACACGCTTAGGTTGGAATGAGGAGACCAAGAATATTGAGGAAGTCGCCGAAAGACTTCAGGATATAGGCATTCAGGCTTTAACAGTGCATGGCCGTACTCGTGCTCAAATGTACAAAGGAGAAGCTGATTGGCGATTGATTGCTAAAATCAAGGAGAATCCTAGAATTAACATCCCAATTTTTGGAAATGGAGATATTGACTCTCCAGAGAAAGCTTTGATGTATAAAAATAGATACGGGATAGATGGCATCATGGTTGGCCGTGCGGCGATTGGTTATCCATGGATTTTTAATGAAATTAAACACTTTTTTGCTACTGGAGAATATTTAGACGCACCATCTATGCGGCAGCGAGTGGCTGCCTGCAAGCAGCATTTAAAGTTTTCTATCGAATGGAAGAACGAACGTTTGGGCATTCTGGAAATGAGAAGGCATTATTCTAATTATTTTAGGGGCTTACCACATTTCAAAGAGTACAGAATGCGATTGGTTCTTAGTCTTGAACCAGAGGAATTATATAGTATTTTGGACGAGGTCTTATCTGATTTTGACGGCTACTTTTTAGAGTCCAAAGCTAAAAAAGTAGAATATGCTGGCGTGGATTGATCTATGGTTATCTGTAAAGCGTATCTCAAGCATGCGATTCAAGTTGAGTCTTCTTTTAATTTTACTAGGGACGACTAATGCCTTTTCTCAAACTAGAGAATATGCCGTAAAGGTCTTAGGAATAAGAGTGGGAACAATAATGGCCACTAAAACACCAAAGGGAGAAAGCTTCACTTATGGACTGAGTAGTGAAGTGGATGTCAATTTTTTGGTTTTTAAACTTCACGTTGATTATAAGGTGCAGTCAACATTGACCAACAATGGCCTAGCAAACTCCAAAGTATCGGTAATCTCAAACAGGGGAAATTACACAACAGAAACATCAAAAACGGCAACCGGCTTCATGGCTAATTGCCAACGACCCGAAAACGTAATCAAAAAAGAAATTGATGATAAGATTCTGGCTACTTTTGCCAGTGCATTCTTCCACGAGCCTATCGCCTTAGATCAAATTTATGCTGAATTTTATGCAGACTTCATTCAAATGACATGGCTTGGCGAAGGTAAATATCAAGGTGTTTTGAATAAAAACGTTGATGAGTTTCATTATGAAAATGGACTTCTGGTGAAACTAATAAAGATAAATCCAATTACAAATATGGTGATTGAGTATCAGCCGATGCCAAATAAAACTGCACGCTAAATTTTGATTTTGAAGAGGTGGGTATGAATCTTTGCAGCTATATTAGCCTAAAGAAAAATAACTTTGTTCAATGCGTCCTATCTTTTGCCTTTTATTTCTGATGTCTACCACCTTGGTGGCACAATTACCCAAATTAAAAGTTTCTGAAAACAAACGGTTTCTTCAAACAGAAGATGGGAAACCATTTTTCTGGACAGGTGATACAGCCTGGGAGCTTTTTCATAAACTCACGAAAGAAGAGGCCTATAGCTATTTGGAAAAACGAGCATCACAAGGCTTTAATGTCGTTCAAGCTGTAGTTCTGGCAGAGCTTGATGGCCTTCAAACCCCAAATAGAAATGGCGATTTACCTTTTCAGTCTTTAGAGACTTTAAAGCCAAATGTGCCTTACTTTACGCACATAGAGGCCATCATGGCTAAGGCAGATTCCTTAGGAATTTACATTGCTTTTTTACCTACTTGGGGCGATAAATTATATAAAAACTCTTGGGGTAAAGGCCCTGAGATATTTACTCCAGAGGCCGCTTTTACTTATGGTAAATGGCTCGGACTTAGGTTTAGAGCACAGAATAATATAATCTGGGTTTTAGGAGGTGATAGAAACCCAAGAGAAAAGAGCAAGGATGTGAAAGTTTGGAGAGAAATGGCCAAAGGTATTGAAGATGGTTTGGGTATTTTTGGCAGTGGTATTTTCACCTTTCACCCACAACCTACCGCTACTGGAGGCTCGTCTAACTGGTTTCATAAAGATAAATGGTTGGACTTTAATATGCATCAGACGGGACACTGCCCAGACGGTTTCACCTACAAAAAAATTAGTCATGATTATAACCTGAAACCTATAAAGCCAACCTTAGATAGCGAGCCACTCTATGAAGATCATCCTAATTGCTTCAATGCTAAAGAGCTTGGTTATGGCGTAGCGAGTGATATCAGACGAATCATGTTTTGGAATGTTTTTGCTGGAGCCTTCGGGCAATCATATGGCTGTCATGATGTTTGGCAAATGTATAATGGAGACGAAGATACTGGTGTTAATGGTCCGCTCAGACCTTGGAAAGTAGCTTTAGATTTACCAATGGCTAATCAAATCAAACATTTGAAGCACCTGATGCTTTCAAGGCCTTTCTTTGATAGAATCCCAGATCAAGGTCTTGTTGACAGTGAGCAAGAAGATAATGGAGATTATGTCATAGGTACAAGAGACGAATCTGGGACTTATGCTTTCATTTACTTCCCTACGGGTAAAACGGTAAATATTAACACGAAGAGCCTTACGGGCCAAAAGCTGAAAGCAACGTGGTATGACCCACGAACGGGAGCTTCTTTTGTACTTGGGCAAACACAGAACTTTGGTTCCTTCTCGGCTTCGCCTCCGTCTTCAGGTAAAGGAAACGATTGGGTACTGGTGATAGATGATGCCACCAAAGGGTATGATAAGCCTGGCACAGTAGCGTATTAAGTCTTTTGGTATCTAAAATCACATTGATGTGCCCCATTTGCAATGGTGCCGGCTCGTATGAGTTCCATGCCAGAAAAACCTGATGTCACTTTATCTACCTCACAGAGAATACTGGTATAACGCTCCATTTGATGCTTTTTGAAAAGCTTGCAAATCCCACAATCTTTAACATCAAAACCGTAGCCAAAGCCAAGCGTTTCTGCATTTGCTTTTAAGAAGAAGGCTTTAAAACCCTCCGGATGGGCTAAATCTTTAGACTTTTTATGAAGCCTGTTTATAAAAGGTTCAGCTAATTTGCTCTTCATCAGTTTAGGCAATAGTAATTTATACCATTTATGAATTCTGTTTTTAGGCTTTGCATAGGCCTCGGCTACTTGTAAGCATAAGGTTTCTATTTTATCAAAACCAACTTTATCAGTCTCTAAAACCTGAATCATGGCTAAAAAGTATGCTGCAAATGGCAACTTTTTGTCCAATGGATTTTTAGACTTTAAGGCGAATCTAATGGAGTCACTGAGATTATCATTTTCACTTTCTATGCTTTTAATGATGTCTTTAAAACTATCGGGATAACTAGCTTCCAGTACTTTCTTGAAATATCCTCTAAAATTGTTTCTCAAATAAAGAATGGCCGTGATGGCTGCAATAGTATCTGCTACAGGAAAAAGAAGTAAAAACCAATAAGACCAGTAACCGGAGTAATAGAGCAAGGCTGTTATTAACCATTTGGATGCCATAAAAAGTAGACCGTAGAGGACTGTCTTTTTTAGCTTGGCTTTCATGGGTTTCGTCATCACCTTACAAAGATACCACTTAGTTTTAAGAAATAGTGCCAAAGATATACAGGCTGATAGTGAATAGTCACTTAAAGAGCCGTTTGAATTCCCTAAATTTGGACACCAATAAAACCTATTTGAAATGAAAAAAATACTGTTTTTGTACTTAGGCATATGTTCCATTGCCTTAGCCCAAACGCCATCCTCTCAAAACTCACCTTTTTTAAGCCCAGCATCTCCAGAATCTGTGGGTATGTCGGCAGAGCGACTTGGTAGAATAGACCAAATGATAGAAATGGCCATTGCCGATCGGGTTATTCCTGGTGCAGTAGCCATCGTGTGCCGAAATGGTAAAATAGTCTACCATAAGGCATTCGGCAAGTCTAATGTACAGAATGATAAGGACTTTAAAACAGACGATATTTTCAGGATTGCTTCGCAGTCTAAAGCTATCACAACTACGGCTGCCATGATGCTTTGGGAGGAAGGTAAGTTTTTTCTAGATGACCCCATCTCTAAATACATTCCTGAGTTCAAGGATCCAACTTTGCTTAATAGTTTTCGAATGGCCGACAGCAGCTATACCACCAAACCCGCTGGTAGAGAAATAACTGTTCGTCATCTTATAAATCATACCTCTGGTTTAGGTTATGGTGTTATTGATGGAGATAAGCGTTTTCAGGCAATATATAAAAAAGCGGGTATTACAGATTTGTTTACTACCCAGCCTGTCACTATCGAAGAGAGTGTAAAGAAATTGGCCAAATTACCACTTCACCATTCCCCTGGTGACGCCTTTGTCTATTCGGAGGGTCTGGATGTTTTGGGTTATTTTATTGAAGTTGTTTCGGGAATGAAGCTAGATAAGTACTTCGCAGAGCATATTTTTAAGCCTCTAAAAATGGAAGATACCTTCTTTTATTTACCCGCCGATAAGGGAGGTCGCTTAGTAGAAATTCAGACAAAAACGGATAACAAATGGATGCCTTTTACAGATGATTTTTATGATGTAAATTATCCTAAAATAGGAGCCAAAAAGTTCTTCTCTGGTGGAGCAGGACTGTCTAGTACCGCAAAAGATTATGCTACTTTTTTACAGATGTATCTTAATAAAGGAGAGTTAAATGGTACTCGTCTATTATCGCGTAAAACCATAGAGTTTATGCTCATGAATCAGGTAGGTGACTTACGTGGAGATTCCGACGATTTTGGCTTAGGTTATGGGCTGGTGAATAGGGCTGGTGCTACCAAAGGTGGTCAAGGTAGCGAAGGTACCTTTATTTGGGGCGGCTATTTTAATACCCAATATTTTGCCGATCCTAAAGAAAACTTGATAGGGATTATCATGAAGCAGACACAGCAAATAGGTGGAGATTATACCAGCGGTATGTTTAAGCAATTGGTTTCGCAAGCCATAGATGACTAAACGCTGGAGCTTTTACGCTCCTTTATTCACTAAATAAAATTCACTATCCTTTGTATGTAGGACAGATTCCTAGAGAGGAATAATGGAGGGAGTTAATTTAGAGGAAGACCGTCAAGACTTTATTTCCTTGGTCCATGAATCATACAAAACAAAATCTACCTGTATGATTTTCTTATTTTCTATCATGTGGGGAAGCTATTTGTTCCATGGGGCTTTCATCTAAAATACGATGTCACAGTTGATGGGATAAGACATATGATTTTTGTGAACCAATGGCGTCTTTCTATCCTTCTTGTGGTCTGAGAATTGGTACGACCTATGCTTTCTCGAGTAGGAGTGGAGGAGCCTTTGGCTTAGAAAGAGTTTGGCTCTTATTTCTAAGGCAGACGCCAAATGGTCCGCTATCTCTTCCTGAACATCATAATGATCTACATAATGTCTTTCGCTAAAGCGGAAGAGCTCCTTTACTTGTTCTTTGTTGAGTTGCACGCTATACGGCTCGTTTTCTTTTCGCTTCAATAACTAGTTTAAATTGTGCCCAAGAAACAGAAAGGACTCTAGCACTACCTATTAAATGAGCTATTTGATATCAAATCGGCTTTTCACTTTTAGTACCAAATTTGAACAAAATATTACTTAACTGAAAAAC
This sequence comes from Algoriphagus sp., assembly GCA_051269965.1. Taxonomy (GTDB): domain Bacteria; phylum Bacteroidota; class Bacteroidia; order Cytophagales; family Spirosomataceae; genus Arcticibacterium. Next base: position 41,022 of record JBNMFK010000001.1, read on the forward strand.
CAAATTCAGCACCATAGGGAACCCAACACTTGACATCATCATTATTCTGAACTTTACCTTTTCATGTAATAATCTATTTTTACGTACTTCTATTCCTAAATAGTTATTAACTAACTATTTGTATTATTTTTCAAATTGATATATTCACGGAATTATAAAAAGTGGCGTGATGTAAAACACAAAGAATAGGTCTCCTTTGGGCATCAAAAATAATTGGTTTTGGGTATAAAAAGATTAAAACATAGCTCCAAAAAATAAGCTTTAAACTAAGGCCCTATAAGACAAAAACTGTTCTTTCATCTTGCTTTTAATGGCACCTTTTACCTCTATTTTAATATTGTTAGTATAGTCTGTTTCAAAAGCCTTTAAACCTCTAGTTCCATTAAAATTTAGACCTGTGAAGTCCTTTTGAGCGATCTTAAATACACTTTCAAAACTTACATCCTCGGAAGGCTTAGATTTAATCTTTTAAATGAAATGGTTTAAGACTTCATCATAGAAGTTTTGATACTCCAAACTCCAATCCAGTAGATGGTGCCATATGATTTCTATTTACTGTGGGGTGAGTTTCAGGTAGAACCAAGTTTTGGATTCAAAATAAGGTTCAAATTCACGGCAGAGGCTTTCAATTCTGCAATACTATCTTTAGCTACTACATTACCTTTTGGTGTAATCTTGTAGTACTTCCTTATCCTACCATCCACCTTCACCGTTTTGGCTGTAAGTATATCTTCAGCCTCTAGTTTGTGAAGAATAGGATATAAAGCTCCCTCGGTGATACTAATATCATCTTTGGTAAGCTCTTTCACTTTTTGAGTTATTTCATAACCGTACATTCGGCTATCATCATGCAATAGTTTTAAGACTATCGTACTCGGGTTCCCCCTTTGATATGTTACTACATTTGAGACAAACAATTGAGCTCAAATATGCATACTTTCTTCATGCATCAGTTTCTTGGGTATGCTATGTTGGAGCGATATATAGATTTGGGATCCCTAAACTTTAAGATAGCTACAAATCGAATTAGTCCTTTGATTATTACGACGATATTACCAGACCGTTCCTTAAGAGACTATCGTCTTATCAGTTGAGAGAAACTTGCTTCTCGAATTCACAAAAGAGATTAAACCAGTTTAATACCTTCTAGTTCTATGGTGATAAGCTTTTGTTTGTAAAGGCTGCCAATGGCTCTCTTAAAAGCCTTTTTGCTCATTTCTAAAGTACCTTGAATTTCAGAAGAGTCTGATTTATCAGAAAGCGCTAGCTCACCGCCATTGGCTTGAAGTGTTTCCAAAACCTTTCGAGCATTAGGCTCGTTAATATTTTCGTATCCTTGCTTTTGTAAGCTTATATCTATTTTGCCGTCTTCACGCACAGCCTTCACAAAACCCTTGGTGCTATCTCCCCAAGCTATCCGTTGGAAAATTTCATTCTCGTAAATTAGGCCACGATACTTGTGATTTACAGCTACATTAAAGCCTAAATCAGTTTTGTCAAGAATAAGTAAATCTACCTGTTCACCTTCTTTCAGTTCAATATCTTCAAACTCAAAATGCCTGTTTAGTCTACAAGAACCCACCAGACGATCTGTATCCTTATCTAGATATAGATAAATTACAGTATAATCTCCTTCTCTAAGTTTTTGGTTTTGCTCTCTAAAAGGAACAAAAAGGTCTTTTTCTAAACCCCAATTCAAAAAAGCACCAATTCCAGTAGCCGCACTAACCTGCAAACAGGCAAACTGATTTAGCTTGATTAAAGGCTCAATGGTGGTGGCTATTATCCTATCTTCAGAATCTCTGTAAAGAAAAACATCAATATCGTCTCCAACACTTAATCCTTCAGGAATGTACTTGTGAGGCAGTAGAACATCATTATTCTCATCATCTGCCAGGTAAAAACCTACAGAAGTACCACGTAAAACTTTTAAGATATTTTGTTGACCAACGTTTAGCATTTTCAAAGCTAGGCAATGTTCATCTTAGATTGATTAATATTTCATAATTTTGCATTCTTTTTCAGATAGAAATGGCTAAACCATTTCATTATACAAAGAATCAAAATAGATGTTACTGAACGAACAAGAAATCCTAAGGAGACAAAAGAGAGAGGAGTTGATGAAAATGGGGATTGATCCTTATCCACCAGAACTTTATGAAATCAATGCTAACTCTGCTCAAATAAAAGCAGAATTCGATTCCGAAAAGGGCAATTTCCAAAAAGTAAGCATGGCTGGTAGGCTAATGAGCATAAGAGGAAAAGGTAGTGCCTCTTTTGCTGAAATCCAAGATAGCTCAGGAAGAATTCAAGTCTACTTTAAAAGAGATTCTATTTGCCCTGATGAGGACAAAACCATGTATAATATCGTCTTCAAGCGTCTTTTAGATATTGGAGACATTATTGGCATAGAAGGCCACGCCTTTGTAACCCAGGTAGGAGAAACGTCCATTCATGTTTCCTCCTATAAGATTCTTAATAAAGCCTTAAAACCACTTCCAGTGGTCAAAAGAGACCAAGACGGAAACATTTTTGACGGCTTTACGGACCCTGAATTAAGGTATCGTCAACGTTATGTGGATTTGATAGTAAATCCTGAGGTCAAAGATATTTTCATAAAAAGAGCAAAAATAATTTCTACGATGCGTACCATTTTTGATGGTAAAGGATGGCTAGAGGTCGAAACGCCTATACTCCAGCCTATTCATGGTGGAGCAGCAGCTAAGCCTTTCAAAACACATCATAATTCGCTAGATATGCCACTTTTTATGCGAATTGCCAACGAACTTTATTTAAAGCGACTTATCGTTGGTGGTTTTGATGGTGTATATGAGTTTGGTAAGATGTTCCGTAATGAAGGAATGGACAGAACCCATAATCCTGAATTTACTGCCCTAGAATTTTATGTAGCTTATAAAGACTATGAATGGATGATGAATATGACCGAGGAAATCTTTGAAAAGGTAGCTCTGGCTGTTCATGGGAAAACCAGTTTTCCTGTCGGTGAAAACCAAATTAATTTTGGTGGGCCATTTGAGAGATTAAGCATCTTAGGCTCTATTGAAAAATATACAGGTGTAGACCTAACTAACTTATCCGAAGAAGAAACTAAAAATCATTGTCAGCAATGGGGCATAGAAATAGACGGCTCCATGGGAAAGGCGAAACTGATTGACGAAATATTTGGAGAGAAGGTAGAGGCTCATCTCATCCAACCCACATTCATCATAGATTATCCTTTGGAGATGTCGCCCCTGACTAAAAAACATAGAAGTAAAGAGGGTCTCGTTGAACGGTTTGAACTTTTTGTGAATGGTAAAGAAGTGGCAAATGCTTACACAGAGCTGAACGATCCTATTGATCAGAAAGAACGCTTTGAAGACCAACTAAAACTAGCTGCTCGTGGTGATGAAGAAGCGATGGTCATGGATGATGATTTCCTTAGGTCATTAGAGTACGGTATGCCGCCTACGTCTGGAATTGGAATTGGAATAGATAGACTTACTATGCTATTGACCAATAATACGAGTATTCAGGAAGTTCTTTTCTTTCCGCAAATGCGTTCAGAAAAGAAAATCTTAGCGGCCGCTAATCAGGATTATGAAGCCATAGGTGTACCGGCAGTTTGGATTCCTGCTCTACAAAAAATGGGCTTTATGACCATAGAGTCTTTAAAAGATGCTAATGCCAATAAAGTCTTTAACGATTTAGGTGGTGTAAGGAAGAAACTTAAAATAGAAGATAAACTTCCAGCTAAAGCGGATATAGAGAATTGGATTTCAGCTAGCTAATTAACTCTCATTCACTGTTTTAAAGCGGTAATGCCAAGATTCCAATGGCTTTACCGCTTTTTTTGTAAAAAACTTATGCCAGTGCTGATCCTATTTTTACAATAAAACAACATATCTTATTTGGATTAATATTTGTCAATAATGATAATACTCATTGTACTTATCCTATATAATATTAAATATTATTATCTTTTTTATGGCATTTAGCCATTTTTACCATATTAAATTTTTTCACAAAGTATTTGTCGCGTACACTTGTTACATAATTACGAATTCAGAAGAATTAGCAAACGAAAACTTCCCATCCGACCGCTACAATGGTGAATGTTTTATCGGCTCTAAGCATACGCATAGAGTAAGATAAACAAAAGTAACTGTGTGGTATTATCAATTAATTACTATTTAGGATCTTAAAAAGTCAATGTGCCAAAGAGGCAGCACGACAAATTTTTTGTTTGGCGTCTTCTCCGTTTCGGTTTTTGATAGAACTGAGCGGTCGGGGTGAATCATTAATCGAGCGGAGAAAATGCTAAAATGAAAACTGGTCTTAATTTAAACTGAACTTAAATGAAAAAAACTTTACTACTAAAAAGAATTTTGGCATTTCTCCTGTTTGGCTTTGTGGCTAATGCCCAAAGTATATCAGGGGTAGTTTCTTCTACTAAAGAAGGTCTTTTGCCAGGTGTTTCTGTAGCCATTAAGGGTACAACCATAGGGACTATTTCAGATATCGATGGAAAGTTTGCCCTTCAAGCTCCATCAACAAATTCTATAATAGTCTTTAGTGCTATTGGCTTTAATACCCAAGAAGAGGTTGTGGGCAATAAAACTTCGTTTGATATCAATCTTTTAATTGATAATAAAGTATTAAACGAAGTGGTGGTGACAGCCCTTGGAATTAGCCGTGAAAAAAAATCACTGGGTTTTTCTCAACAGGAAATATCTGGAGCCGCTCTTACAGAGGCGAGGTCTAACAACGTAGTC
>JBNMFK010000002.1:0-32106 GCA_051269965.1 Algoriphagus sp.
GATGCATTTTCTTTGGCAAGTCATAATTAAATTCCCTCTTTAGAATATACGCAACACCGCCTTTACCACTTTGACTATTGATTCTAATGATAGCTTCATAACTACGGCCTATATCATTTGGGTCTATGGTAAGGTATGGGACTTCCCAATGCACTTCATCGTTACCTCTGAGATCCATTCCTTTCTTGATGGCATCTTGGTGACTGCCACTAAAGGCCGTAAAAACGAGTTCGCCTGCATATGGGTGCCTTTTATGCACGGTCATGCACGTATTTTTTTCGTAAACCTTCCGTATCGCATCAATATCAGAGAAATCTAAGCCTGTTTGAACGCCGTGGCTATTCATGTTTAGTGCCAATGTGACAAGGTCTAGATTACCAGTTCGTTCACCATTCCCAAATAGGGTGCCTTCCACGCGGTCAGCTCCTGCCAGTAAGCCTAATTCTGTTGCCGCAGTGCCAGTACCTCTATCATTATGTGTGTGTAAACTGACTATGATGGATTCTCTATTTTTAATAGTTCGACAAAACCATTCTATTTGGTCTGCATATGTATTGGGCATATTCCATTCTACCGTAGAGGGAAGATTAAGAATCATTTTGTGCTCCGGTGTAGGCTGCCAACTATCCATGACAGCTTCACAAACCTCGAGGGCATAATCCTCTTCCGTATCCGAAAAGCTTTCTGGTGAATATTCCAGCGTAATATTAGTGTCTGGAACTTCTCCTATAAGTGACTTTATCAATAGCGTGCCATCAACAGCAATTGCTTTAATCTTGTCTTTACTGGCATTGTTAAAAGTCACCTTACGCTGTAGTCTGGAGGTAGAGTTATAGAGATGCACAATTGCATTTTTCACGCCATCTAGCGATTCAAACGTACGACGAATGAGTGTTTCGCGAGCTTGGACGAGTACTTGAATGCTGACATCTTCGGGAATAAGGTTTTCTTCAACTAATTTCCTTAAAAAATTAAATTCAGTATCGGAAGCTGAAGGAAAACCAACTTCAATTTGCTTAAAACCTATGGCTACTAATTGCTTAAATAATGCCACTTTTTGAGCAATATTCATGGGCACTGGAAGTGCCTGATTCCCATCTCTCAAGTCCACACTACACCATATAGGAGCATTTGAAAGTGTTCGATTAGGCCACGATCTGTCTTTTAAGGATATTGGTTTAAATGGCGTATACTTATTGATATTGGATGCTTTCATATTTTATCTTAAAACCTGAAGAGTATATGAGCTCTTCAAAACGTGGTATTCTTTCGTTGGGGTAAATATGCATTGAATTTTAAAGGAATGAAACTTCAAAATCGAATCTTTGCTTTGTGAGAGGTTATTAAAAAATAAAAATCCAAGGCCTTTTATGGATAGGATTTAATTTGTGGCAAATTTTTCATTAAAATCAATTACTGTGTTAGATATACTCGATTCATATGCAGCATCTGCAATTTGATGTCCAAGTAAACATTGACTTTTGGATACATTATTTAAGTTTCCATTTTTTATTCCATTAACAAAATCAACAATTTCATTTACGTATGCTTCTTTATAACGTTGTGGGAATGAGGACATGATTGGATTTCGTAAGGTTCCATTTTTTGTATGAATTTCAACAGTATTGTCTCTCTCATTCTCGGCTATAGCCATACCATTTTCAGCAAATAATTCAATTCGTTGGTCATAACCATAAACGGAAGTTCTGCTAGTGTCTATAGAACAAATTAATCCATTATCATATTTGAGCGTGACTAAAACGGTATCAAAGTCTTTTAGTTTCTTTATCTCTGGATCATACGCATGGCCAAATGCGAAAATGGACGTTGGTATTTTATACCCAAGTAGAAATTGCAACATATCAAAATCATGAATTAACATATCATGAAAGATATTACCGGAAATTTTTAAGTACCCAATGGAAGGTTTTGGGTTATCTCTTGAGCTCATTTTAATGGTACGAATACTTCCAATTTTTCCAATATTGTTTTTGAGTTCAATGAAGTTTTTATCATATCGGCGTTGAAAGCCTAAGAACAACGCTAAGTTATTCTTTTTTGCTAAATCGAAACAAATACTAATTTGTTCACTTGAATTGCCTAAAGGTTTTTCTGTAAAAACATGTTTCCCGGCTTCTAAGGATTTACAAATATATTGGAAGTGGAATTGAGTCGGCGTAGAAATTATAACAGCATCAACTTCAGGGTCAGCAATAACAGCATCAATACTATCCAGTAAAATAAAACTGTTGTGCGTAACGATTTCATTTGTTGCAGAAATGCTAGGGTCAACAACATACTTAAGGTTGCACGAATTCAGTCCAGTTAAAGAGGCCAAATGGAAACGACCTGCTCTTCCAAGTCCAATTATTGCAAAATTTATTTTTTTAATCATTTTAACTTGAGATAATTATTTTCAATTGTTTTTTCCTCTTGGACTATACCTTGGGTTAAGCTATGTTGGAAATATAATGGGAAGACCATGTTGTTTGCATTTTTTTAAAATATCAGCTTTCCGAATAATACACAGGTCAAAAATCGATAAATTATTCCAGTTCTATAATTCAAAGTCATTTACTTTTTAATCTTAGTGAATAACGGGAGGCTAAATATATCCCCTTTTTGGGTTGGATTTAGCAATGATCCACAGGAGTCTGAAATCTCATATCCATCATATAACAGAATAGAGTTAGAATAAAAAAACGAGACCTAGGGCTTACGTGGCGTAAGGTTTACTGTGTTTCCTTCTGCCTTTGAAAGTATTTTCATCCAATGTTAACCTGCTCACTGAAGCTTGCAGTTTTGGTATGGTGAATAAAGCCTATCATATGTTGGGATAAGATGGTCTTTTGAATTCAAGTCAAGCCCTCTTTTACATAATATTAAGGAGTCCTAGAGAAGTCTACCGAACACAATAAGATGGTCTTGAAGCATGGAAGAACGAACATCATAATAATTCCTCAAAAATATCATAGAGCGGTCTAAGATCTACCGTTAGAAATCAAAATCTGAAGGATTTTAAGAATGGAAGCATTCGTATACGTTTCATTTAGTCTGTGACAAATTCAATCACTATCCTGTTTTGTCTTCTTCAAGATATATATTGAGTTCAGACCGCTTTTTTCTTGTCTTCTATTTAGCTTAACCTATGCCATGTGACACCATCAGGGATAAAAATAGATTTGGATTGCGAGAAGATATTGATAGGCGAACTTCAAATAGTATAACTGCCAGTAGAACCATCTGAAAAACTTTGGCGTCCTACTTCGTCTCCATCTATAACTACCTTTCCAGGAAAACTACCTCGAAGGCAATAGAACGACAGAAAAACCCAACCATCTGAAGCTGTATAGCCAGAATCACTGCTACCTCCTATATTGGCATCGTCATAGACGGTGACTTTTACATTTGCTGCTGCATTACGGTTCTTATACCTAACCTTAATTGAAAAACTAATGTTGGCCATGATGTGACTTTTAAATTTATAATTAATATGGTGTATTTTGATTGTTTTTTATTGTGTGACTTATACCGTTGTACGTAACTAATGATCACTCTTTTGTTTAAGAGTAATTATGAGCTCTTACAATAATGCATCTAACTGAAGATAAAGGTAGAATGAAAAGTCGTGTTTATACGGGATTAGATGTACGTGTTTTGCTGTATTTATACCTGTTTTGGTTGGTTGTTTTACTGTCAACCTGAGTTTGATGTTAGGATTTAGAAGAATAGGGTTAATTGATTTCATTTTGCTCTTTTAAATTTGATGCTTGGTTTGCATCTCGAAAGGAATAGGCAATTGTGTCTGCCACCGCATTAGTGATAAAATGGCTAAAGCTACGATGCCTAGAATGCTCTATTCGACCAATGATTTTAGTTGATTATTTATGGTTTTAATGACCGTTGTTTTCGGAGTAAAATCTTATCTCTCATAGTTATTAAACAGTTTTTCATTTTGTTACTTATATCTTGAAGAAATGTAACCCATCTTCAAAAAGTATCTGCAATAAATCTTTAGAAACATAGCCCTTATTGGCATACAAACTACCGAAAGCTTTCTTCAAGATTTATAATGTTTTAAAGGTGAACACTTGTTAACATTGGCCTGAGTAATGACAAAATTTAGGATTTCGCCTTTATCATTGACGATTATGTGAAGGTTAAAACTAGAGAAACACTGGGGACGCCTCATCTCCTGGTAGTTTTACCTATCGCTGCCATATTTTTGAACACTTTATTACTAAGTATTTGTTTGTTTTACAAGCTCGAATTGGTATCGAATCCACAGAAGAAATACTACTGTATTTACCTAAACAAGAGGTATAGTGGGTAGTAAGTTTGATTGCATCGATGCAACAAAACGATTGTAAGAAACAGTCTGTAGACATTCTCTTTTTTAATGCCCTTGAACATAGGAAATATAGAAATGCTTGAAACATATAATGCGGATTGTATGTGACAAAATTGTGATGGTGTGAATCTCACTCACAGACATAGAGCTCTTTATATTTCGCCTCTTTTTTCCGTAAGGGAACTTTTTTTTTCGAAAAGCTGGTTAGATTAGATGTTTCGGTAATTTTAGCTCTAGGAATTGTAAGAATATTGTATTTAATATATTTATATTCAGTAGCTTAACGTGTTAAAATTGCTCCTTATTTCTCATAATTCAGAGCCTTTTTAGAACGTACTAGGCTTAGAAGTATTTCCTGCCATATTTCCTTGGAGTCGGTAAGCCAATGTTTAATCAAAAAAAAGAGAAATCTATTCGCTGCATAGAGAATGCTGGACACTTTTTTGAAGAGTTTCAAAAGATATTGTCTTGTATAATTTAAAAAATTACCTGAAACACTCTGACTCTTTTATGACCTCCAAAACTATTTTAAATATAAATTTTGAAGGAAATATTCTTTTTGTCAAAATACTTTGAATTTAAAATGAAAGATTACCCTACATTACTGTCCATTTGGGTGGGAACCATCAATTTATGCATACTGATTTGATACAGCCTTTTTTTGTATGTTTAGTATACTATTGAAATAGACTAAAAATGAAAATTATTATAATCGGGGCGACATCTGGTATTGGAAAGGCACTTGCCGAATATTATGCTTCTCAAAATCATAGCTTAGGAATTACAGGAAGACGTACAGAGAAACTCGAAGAAATTAAAATACAATGCCAAAATGCCATAATCTATACGTCATTTATGGATATTACGGAAACCGAAACATCGCGAAAAGGATTAGCGGATTTAGTGGAGGAAATGGGCGGCTGTGACGTACTTATTATCAATGCCGGAGTCGGTTATCCGAAAGCAACCTATAAACAGGAGCTCCAGACGGTCGATATTAACGCCCGCGGTTTTATGGCCTTAGCCAATTGGGGCTATGAATATTTCAAAAAGCAGGGTAAAGGGCATGTGGTAGGTATTTCGTCTGTGGCTTCGGTTCGCAGTAGTCCATACGCTCCTGAATATCATGCTACCAAAGCTTTTATGTCGAGTTATTTAGAAGGTTTGCGATACCGATCAGTAAAGTGGTATAAAAACATTCATGTCACTGATATAAGACCGGGCTTTGTGAAAACGGCGATTACCGAGCACAATAAAACCATGTTCTGGGTAGCAACGCCACAAAAAGCTGCCAAGCAAATAGCATGTGCCATTGAAAGCAAAAAAGCTGTTGCTTATGTCACGAGGCGGTACGTTTTGATGGCATGGCTGTTGAAGCTAATGCCCGACTGGATTTATACACGTGTTATGTAAAATAAAAGCATCCTCAAGTGATTATAAGTCTCTGACTTTTTGGTGCCATTCATATATTTCAAAATTAAACGCTTATGAGTCAGTGGATTTGTCACTTAATTTATGGATTGTGTTCTGTATAGATCCCTCCATATCATTTCCGTTCTCATCGTTTATCTGGTATTGGATTTCCATGACCCATGTTGGTTTTATTTCGGGGATAGTTAAGTGTATCGTTTTTCTATCTTTCCCTAATTTTGCTTTTGTGACTTTTATTATTTTTTCATTATAGTGCTTAGAACCGTACTTTCTAGATCTTAAAAGATCCCATGTTTTCACCCTATAACTAGAAATCTGACTGACAGTACCTTCATCTAGTTCATCTGTAAAGCTTAGATCTATCCCCTTGGTACTTGCTTTGATTGCAATGGGAATGACTACGGGCTCATCTACTTTTCTGATGCGGTAGAGTCCGCCCAATTGTGGCTGGGTAGAACCCCAAGCCGATAAGCCACAGAGGTACAACTGATCATCTCCAGCGTTGAATCGCCCTCGCATTACCCCGGTAGAAAACCTTGGAATCGGTAATTCAACGATGCCCCCCTGTACTTGGTCACCAATTTTTTCATAGGGAATGACAAAGACTTTTCCATAGCCGTAGGAGAGGTTTAGGAGTTTTCCGTTGAGTGGGCCCCATTTTTCGCTATTCACCCATAGTAGTTCAGAAGGCGACTGGTCTATATCTCTTTCCACCCAAACTAAGGGAAGTTCCATGCCGTTTTCGGTACTGTCGGCTGGTGGATTGTAGCCAAACATATTTCCATAGAATTTGCCTTTTTCTACCCAGTTTATTCTGTTCATTGGATTCCAGTGGCCTTCTTGGTCAGTCACGATAAAAGTGCCGTCGGGGTTGAGACAAACGCCATTCGCCGCTCTAAAGCCATTTGCAATAATATCCGTTTTTAGACCATCCTTACTTACTTGGATTAATGTTCCATGTTGAGGTACCAAGGCCTCTCTAGCATGCCGAGCACTTTTGGCATAATAAAAATTACCTTCATCATCTACCTGGAGACCCATCGCAAATTCATGGAAGTGATCTGTTACTTGATGGTCATTGTTAAAACTCTCGTAAAAGTCTGTTTCCATATCCCCATTAAAATCGTGAAGGCGTACAAGTTGATCTCTGCAAGTGACAAAGATTTCCTCGTCGACCACTTTTATTCCTAAAGGCTGAAACAAACCTGATGCTATACGTTGCCATGTAAGTTTATCAGCATTTTGTGTGAAGCCTTCCACCAGCCAAACGTCTCCGTCAGTAGCACAAACTACACCTTTGTTGGAGTCTTTATAAAAGTCAATTCCGCTTAATCTGAATTGATTTCTCCAAGGGCTATCAAAAGGGGGATTCAAAATATCAACCTGGAAAGGGCCTTCTTGCTCCCCCTTCTGGATTTCTGTTGTTAATTTTTGAGGATACCTGGCAGGACCTCCCTTGATAAGCATCTTCAAATCTTCTGGATCGCTTGATGATTTGGCATACTGCTGTAGCCCTTTTACTCCTGGTTTTGCCATCAATAGTTTGATTTTGATAGATGGTGAGGGAGTAAGTTCTAAAATTTTAAAGCCACTTTTATCATTCAAAACGGCCCTTTCACCAACAAGTGAAACGGATGTACCGCTGGGAGCAATTCTCATTTTTAGTGGTTTATCAGCATTGGAGATATTCAATGTTCGCGTGAATACTGCTTGCTCATCTATCATTTCCAGTCCAAAGGTTTCCAATATTTGAGCATTACCAACAGTGTAAGAAATAATTACTCGGTCTTGATATTGATAGAGTCCTTTGTAGTGGGCCCATTTTCTTGGTAATGGTCCAAACCTCCTTTTGTCTCGGGCTAAAAATCTAGGATCGTCAAAATTACCAGTATCGGGGTTGGCCCAAGCTGGTACTGTTGGATTTTGAAAATGGAGGTCGCCAACAGTTCTCGGAGAGATATTGTGTTTTCCATTAAATAAAATGGCATTCCAATCTATAAATCCTTCTCCTGTCCAAGCTCCAGCAACTCGTAAGAGATCGTGGTCAAAAATCATCCAGGCTTTTCCTGCTGCGACACCACCTTTTCCTTCATCTAATCTAATTGCTATTCCTTTATAAGCAAAATTGGAATTCACAAGATTTTCATCAGGAAGTGGCTGAATAGGACCGGTGGAGCGTTCTCTAGGAGGGGCGTTTAACCCAACTAGCTCGTAGGTATTTATCAAAAAATTGCCATAATCCATTTCAGCCCAAGGCTTAAATTCATTGGGCAGGGGGCCCGTATTCGTCCCGGATGGCAAGCTCGCCAGATAAGCAGAGTCCATTTCGTAATATTGATTTGGATTATCGTCTAACAAATAGGTTTCTCTTAAATAATTGATGACATCATACTTTTCTACAGGGGTCAAATTTACTTGGGGAGGCATAGAGCCGTATCCCCTAGTGAGGGTTTGATAGATGGAATAAGGGTCCTTACCTACCTTAAATTTATCTTTCCAAAACTTAAATGCAGTGGGAATAGAACCCTCTTGCTCTGGGTTACCATGGCAGTTGAAACAAGTATTGTCGTAAATGTACTCTCCTGTCCGAATAGACTCTCCATGTCTGTTACCTAATGCTGTTAGCAACCCTTTATGGTCTATGTCTTTTTCGTAATCTGGTAATGCTGATTCTGGAAGCGTAAAACTAATGGAAGTTTCAGCCTCACCGTTTTTTGAATCGTGATTACAGCCTATAAAAAATACACATACAAGGAGCGTTTTTAAACCAAGAAGGAATCTTTTCATTTTAGGTTGAATGTTATTTTTGCTTTTCTAATTTATTTGTCAGAAGTGTCCAAGAATACATTCTGATATGCCTCTTGAAAATTACAAATTTCTTTGGACAGCTTATAATTTATTTAACACTATCACCCAAGAGAGTTTCACTTGCAGGAGCAGATGTATATATCTGATAGATACTCTTGAGTAAATGGGCAGGTACCTTTGAAGATACGGCTAAGGGAGTTGACATAGAAAGGCTTGATTGAGTCTTAAAAATCTCTTTTTAATTTTAAGCACACCCTAATTACAAGACAATCTTAGAAGAAAATCGAGTTTATTTGGGTGAAATTCATACGTATTTCATGAATTTAATCTAAATAAGTAGGCCATTACGAGTTTTTTAACCTGCTTTTTCTTCAAATGAAAATTTATATCCCATTCTATATCAGCACCTTATTTTTATTTCTCGAATTGCATTAAATATTTTTATGTATTATGTAAATAATATAAATAAAATTATATGAATTAAACCCGCAAACTTTGTGTCATCAAAAAAATAAGAAAACGATATGACAGCAATCGGCACAAAATTAAGAGTCAAAGGAGTCAAAGTTAACGTGCCAAAGATCCCTTCACTTTCTAAGGTAAAATCAATCTTGAGATATACGGCTTTAATTTTTTTTATCCTGCTTTTAGGATGGATTTGTATAGCAGCAGATAATCAAATATTTCAAGGCAAAGCGATAGTCGCCGCCATCTATCTTCTCTTGTTTTTCGCCTTCTCCACCCTAGCTAAAGATTAAACTTTCACCAATTAGTCAAGTCCTTCATTGTTCAACAGATAAACTATAAATAAATGGTCAACAATCAGCAAGTAAAAACAATAAAACTCATAAAAATAGCCGTAGCAATGGGAGACGGAATAGGACCAGAAATAATGAATGCCACACTACGAATTCTGGAGAAAGCGGGTGCCGATATTGAACCAGAATTAATCAGCATCGGAGAAAAAGTTTACCTCGGCGGTCAGTCGGCAGGAATAGATAATGAATCTTGGGACGTCATTAACAAAAACAGAATTATCCTAAAAGCCCCAATAACAACGCCTCAAGGTGGAGGGTATAAAAGCCTTAATGTAACCTTACGAAAGTCATTGGGATTGTTTGCTAATATTCGTCCAGTGAGTGCTATGGATCCCTTTATAAATACGGGACACCCTAAAATGGATGTGGTGGTTGTGCGTGAAAATGAGGAGGATCTTTATGCAGGTATTGAACACCAACAAACACAAGATGTAGTACAGTGCTTAAAGCTAATCTCAAGGCCTGGATCTGAAAAAATAGTCAGGTATGCTTTTGAATACGCGAGAGCGTATGGCCGTAAAAAAGTGACTTGCATGGTGAAGGACAATATCATGAAACTTACCGACGGCTTATTTCATCAGGTTTTCAAAGAAATTGCTCTAGAATATCCTGAAATAATTAGTGAGAGTCAGATTATAGACATTGGTGCAGCCAGACTGGCTTCCTCTCCGGAAAAGTATGACGTGGTGGTGACATCCAACCTGTATGGAGACATTATTTCTGATATAGTGGCAGAGATAGCGGGTTCCGTCGGTTTAGCAGGAAGTGCGAATATAGGAAAAGAGGTGGCTATGTTTGAAGCTATTCATGGTTCGGCTCCTGATATCGCAGGACAAAACATTGCCAATCCTTCAGGGCTAATTAATGCTGCGGTGATGATGTTAGCACATATTGGACAAGCCAAAACAGCTGATATGGTTAAAAATGCTTGGCTAGTAACGATAGAAGATGGAATGCATACCGCTGATATTTTTCAAGAAGGAGGAAGTGAGAAGTTGGTTTCGTGTTCAGAGTTTGCTGATGAAGTTATTAAGAGGTTAGGGGTAGAGCCAAAGTCACTCAAGTTGAGTCAGATGGCTTCAGGAAATGGAGAGATAAACATAAAGCCTTACGTTCGAAAAAATGCAAAAAAGACAATGGTAGGTGTGGATGTGTTTCTTGACTGGCAAGGAAGTAATCCTGAGGAAATAGGGCAAAAGCTGATGCTGCTTAATGCTGAAGGCACGAAGCTTAAAATGATAACGAATAGAGGTGTTAAAGTATTTCCTAATGGAATGGAACATACTTATTGCACAGACCATTGGAGGTGTAGATTTGTGTCTAGCGAGGCAGATACAAATGCGACGCCACCAGATTATAAAGAGGTCACGTTTGAGCGGTCTCTATACCTCCAAAGTAAGCTTAATCAAGATGGTTTTGACGTAATAAAAACAGAAAACCTCTATGAATTTGATGGAAAAAGAGGTTTCTCTTTGGGTCAAGGAGAATAGATTTAATTTAAAAGTTTAGGTTTATAGTTTATAGTAGAAATAGCTCAGAAAATTTTCTGGGCTTTTTTTTATTTCCATAATTTGGACCATGTAATCAGCCGTTTGTGATGTTGATTCCAGAAGATTTATGATTCTAAATTATGCCTGCACTTACGAAGATGCCGTGATTTACTTTTCCAATCTATTATAGGCCTTAAGTGTCTCAATTAGTAAATCATGGGGGAGGGCATAAGCCTTATTGCCATTGATTCCTTCCATAGTTTCTGCGGCTACCATAGCATTTATGATTGCTTCTTCCACAGCCTGCACGGTTGCTTCAAAAACAGGCATAAGTTGGTCATTTGGCATTGATTCAACTGATGTAGTTTCATCTCTGTTAAAAGCATGTTCATTGGCAGTAGAGAACGCTAAAAAAATATCTCCAGAGCCATTGCTCCCGCGTCCGCCTACAATACCCACCCCCAAAGGAATTCTTTGTGCGATTCTTTTTAATTGATGGGGTAGAAGCGGTACATCAGTAGCCACAATGACTATAATAGAGCCATCTCCTTCTTGTCGTCTTGATGATGGAGGAGCATTAAATACATAGCCTAAGGTATCTTTTAATGCCATTCCCACAGGAACTCCGGCGATGGATAAGTTTCGCTTGGCTCCAAAATTGGATTGAACAAGGGCTCCGACGGTGTACGTAGAATCCTTAATTTTAAACACTCTGGAAGCGGTTCCTGTACCTCCTTTAAAGCCTAGACACATCATGCCTGTTCCTCCGCCTACATTGCCTTCGGCAATCTTTCCGCTCGTAGTATTATTTATGGCTTCTAAAACATGCTTTTCTTTGACATGAAAACCATAGATATCATTAAGGAAACCATCGTAGGTTTCTGCAACTACGGGATAGGTATACCACCAATCTTCTCCCTTGTACCAATCCGTATTTACATACCATTTCAAAACGGCATCACGTACCACGCCCACGCTGTTGGTATTGGTTATCATGATGGGTGTTTCTAAAAAACCTGATTCAGTTACCCAAGTAGTACCTGTCATTTCTCCATTGCCATTAAGACTATACCAATTAGCATAAACGGGACTAAACTTTTTGGCTTTACCTCGTGGGAAAATAGCTGTAATACCAGTTCTTACAGGCCCTCGACCTACTTTGTTTTTACCTTCACCTGAAATGATAGTGCTGTAACCCACTTCTACACCTGTCACATCTGTAATGGCATTAAACGCTCCTGTCTTACCGACAAACGGCACGCCTAAATCTCTTGCTCTTGGCTTTTGTCCATAAGATTGGAAATAAATAAAGATTAGGGTAAAGAGGATAAATGTGTTTTTCATTTGGATTGGTTGGAATTTATCTGTCTTATGACTGTAACGAATCTAAGGTTTTTTTGATTGCTTCAACAAAAAAGCAAACTCTGAAAGAAGACAGACGCTATTAAGTAAAGAAGGTAGCTTTTAGTTCTTTATTTCTCCCTTTCGGCCTTCTTCCTAATTTAGGATTGGCTGCGATACCAAAAGAAAAGAAATTGAGAGTGACTTTGGTAGGGCTGCCGCCGTTTGGTTCAAGGCATAGCCATTTCTCAGCATTGTGAAGTGGTAGGAATCGTAACTAGAACGCCGTCTAAAATACCTATATGGAAAGAGAAATATAACATCCCTGAAAACGGTGTCTATACCTATGAAAGCTTTGATGAGATAGCGGATAACAGGTTTTTTTACGTGGTGTATGTGGTATTGCCAAACGGAATGCATAAAGAGTATGCGATTAGGTTCGCTAGAGCTGGGAAACATGTCATTGTAGAAAAGCTTATGCCATCACCGCCTTAGCATGTAAAGAAATCATAGCGGAGTTTGATAAAGCTGGCGTTCAACTAGCAGTAGGCTACAGATTGTATTTTGAGCCTTTTAATATGGAAATGATGCGACTGGGCAGAGAAAAAATTTGGACCTGTACGATATATAGTGGCTGTTTTAGGCTATAATTCTAGTGGAAGTGATAAGATTGATTAGCACTTAAATACCAAATTATCTGGAGGAGGTTGCCTCCAAAACTTGGGTGTCTATTATATCCAAGGGGCTAAATATATCACTGGTGTGAAACCATATTCTGTCATGGCTCAATTTAGTCCGGTCATCTATAAAGATGTTTTTAAAGAAGTGGAAGAGTCCATTCACTGGCAAATGGAGTTTCCATGCGGTGCCACAGCCACTAGTAGTGCTAGTTCGGCTTATCCGTTCGATAGGCTACTGGACAGAGGTATTTTCGAGCTGAGTCCTGCTGTTAGTTATGGTCCATTTCAGGGTAGAACTCGGGAGAAGGAATTTAAGCCTTTTGAATTTCCGATAACGCATCATTAGCAAGTCCAAAAGGACGAAATGGCCAAATATCTTTTGAATAATAAACCATTTCCAGAGCATATTAGTAGAGCCGAAGGTCATAAGAACCTGAAGGTAATCGATGCTGCGTATAAATTGGCTAGAACAGGAAGAAGAGCATTGGTTTAAGGACGTTTCCTCAATTAGTCGTTAGATTTAAACTAGCGACTCGAAATGATTATTAATCATAGCGTTTAGCTTTTGGAGCCAAGGTGGCTTTTATCTCTTTTTATCAGTATTGGCCATTTCTAAAACTTTGTTACCAAACTCACTCAAATCTGTCATGGCTTCTCCTTTGATAAGCCACGAGGTACCGAAAGCTATAACAGCTACTTTTTCAAGAAGGAATACATCAATTTTGGTGACATAGAAGTTTGAATTTATTTCTTGTATACCAAATTGAATGGCCAAAATGCCTACACATCCCCAAACGACTATGCCACAAGTTTTATAGACTAGATTATTTTTCACTCTTTTTTCCGTTATGGGTCCTTTCGTAAATCTAAAAAGTGACATCCAGCCCATAGCAAAAAGAAAGATTCCAGCCGAAACTAAATGCAATATACTTTTCCATTTATCCATATATCCATACAGAGGAAATTGCCCTAAATCACATGATTTACAAATGTCCAAACTGTTGCTTCCTTCACAATTAGTAGGAATAAAAACAATCTCAAAATAGCTATTCCCGCAATGTGCGTTATAAAATTGTCACTAACTTTTTCAGTTTCAGGATCAAATTCATAACCTTTATACGAGCTCAGTAAAATACCAAAAGCAAAGAGAATGGCTATAAAAAACACTGCTGATTTAGTATAGTAATAATGGCTTATGGAACTTAGAAAGTCGTTTTCGAGGATGACCAAAATAAAAGGTAATAACAAGCCTAAAGAGCCAATTAATTTTCTTACGCTTAAATATGAGTTTTTTATTTCTTTATGATATATCATTCCCGATTATGAATTTAATCAGTACAATATTGCCTCTAGTCTAGACGCCAAAAATAAGAAGCCCAGTAACATTTTAATATCAAAAAAACAGAAGTCGGAATTGACTCCTTTATTTTTCATGTAAGAATTCTTCAAAAATTATAGACACACTCAAGAGAGTGTTCTATGCTTTTTGAAGCAAAGTAAGGAGCTTTCGATCTAGTTTGTGTCCATACCAATCTTCATAAGCCACATCTTCTCTCTCAGAATTAAGAAGTCCAAAGGATCCACTCATTTCCCACAAAGCAAAACCGATATCATTGGTACTTAGAATACCCAAAACGTCTGCAAACCAAGCTAAGAATACATGATGAGGGGTTTTGTTGAAGCAGCCACACTCGCCACAATGAACGCCTATGCCTTTGTTTTTTAGTTCTATCCATGGAGCATAGAGTTCTTCTAAAAGAGTTTTATCCAAGTACTTATCACCAACTTGCCCAGGCCATTTAACCTCTGGTAGGTTGCTTGTGTCTTCATAAACCCAAGGTGCTTTATAGTGAGATATTTGTCCAGGAGCATAACCACGGCAACTTTGTCCTACTTTTAAATCAATAAGTTCTGGCGTTACTTTATTACCTACTTGGTTGCCATCTGCAATGATTAATCTTTTATCATTTACAGCATGAATAGCCTCTTTTGCTGCCGCCACTAGCTTGTAATACACGTCTCCCGGTAACGCTGTTTTAGCTCCGAACTGGTCGTTCATGTCGTCTCGCCAACTAGGTTCGTTTAATAAATCGAAGCTCATTCTTTTGGAAGATTGCGAGGCAAACCTTTTTGCCCAAAAACGCCAATGATAACAGAAGTCGTCTTCCGCTTGCTGGTCGTTCCAAATATTATATGGTTCATGAAAACCTGCATTTATACAATATCCAGGAGCTCTGTGTAGATTTAGGCTTACATGGTGGCCATATTTCTGAGCCATATAAACCAGATGTTCAATCTTATCAGTTTCTTCGGTTTTGAAATTTCTAACTTCATCTATTTTGATGTTTCTACTTCTGTCAAAGTCAAGATAGCTGGGGTAGGCAATAGGAATTCTTACAAAGTCAAATCCCCAGTCTTGCATCCATTTAAAGAAATCTTCAGAGGTTTGTGGTCTCGCTTCGGACGGGTCGGGATTAAAGAAATCTAAGAAGTTAAAACCTTTCCACTTTGGGAGGGCATTCTTTTTAATCGCTGGCTTAGAAGCCAAGGCTTTATCTGCACCTAGCGTAATGGCAGCACTCGTTAGTAAGGTATTTTTAATGAACTTACGTCTTGAGTTTTTCATAATTGTTTATTTCTAAGAAAGTAAGAAATAGATTATGACAGTTATTAATACTAAGATAAGCCCTAGTATTTTAGCCCATTTCCATGGGGGACTTCCATCTTTAGTGACTTCTACCACTATTTTATCCGTTGGATAATACTTGGAAACCACTAACATTAAAATGAAGTTTAATACAAACTCAATTCCCCATATATGAACAAAGTGAATGCCTGTATCAAAAATGAAGGAGGTTAGGATATAAAATAAGAAACCAAAGAAAAGTCCAGCTTTGGCACCGTTGGCATTTATACTTTTAACAAAAAAGCCCGCCATTAAAATAGAAGCGATCGGTATAAAGAAAATACCATTGAGCTGCTGAAGCATTTGGTAAAGACCTTCAGGAGCAGAGGCCACTAAAGGAGCGGCAAGGATAGAAAACGCTGCCAAAATAACGGCTACCCATTTCCCCGTTTTTACAAGACTTACTTCAGAAACGGCCTTATTGAAATGTTTCTTATATAAATCAAAACAAAAAATGGTGGATGCAGAGTTTAAGACACTATTGAACGTACTCAACACTGCTCCTAAAATAACGGCCGCAAAAAGGCCGGTAAGACTGGCAGGGAGAACCTTCTTAACCAAGAGCGGGAAAATGATGTCCTGCTGGTTGTAATATTGGTCTTGAAAGTAATAAAAAGCAATGAGTCCGGGCAAAACGATTATGAGTGGAATAAATATTTTAAGAATACCAGTATAGAGCAGTCCTTTTTGAGCTTCCGCAAGATTTTTCGCACCTAAAGCACGCTGAATGATAGTCTGATTCATACCCCAGAAATAAAGCTGGTTTATCATCAAGCCCGTGAACAGAACTGAAAAAGGCAGGACAGAATCTGGTTTACCTATGATGTTAAATTTTTCTGGGGCAAAATCATAGACCTTTTGCATGCCTCCTAAAAGGTTCCCATCTCCAATGTCCCACAAGGCTAGAATAGGAATCAGAAGACCTACAGAAAGTAATCCAATCCCATTTAGCGTATCTGAGTAAGCAACAGCTTTTAATCCGCCAAAAATGGCATAGGCGGAGCCAATGAGGCCTATAACGATTACGGTATACCAAAGCCCTTCTGTTTGGCTAATTCCCAGATTTTTTGAGATATCAAAAATGCTCTCAATATTTAAGGCACCTGAATAAAGCACAATAGGAAGAAGAGTAACGATAAAAGATACCATTAAAAAGATGGCAACCAAGGTTCTTGTTAATGAGTCAAAACGGTTTTCTAAATATTCTGGAATCGTGGTTAATCCCATTTTGATATACTTCGGCAGAAAATATAGGGCAGCAATAACCAAAGCAATGGCGGAGGTTACCTCCCAGGCAATAACAATAATACCGTTTTTATAAGCATTGCCATTCATGCCTATTAGATGTTCTGTTGAGATATTGGTCAAGAGCATGGAAGCCGCAATGACTGGTCCTGTTAAACTTTTTCCAGCAAGAAAATAGCCTTTTGCACTTTTTAGGTTTTCGTTTTTAAGGCGATACCAAACAAATAGGATAACTAAAAGGGTAAAGCCTAAAAAACCAATTAAGGTTGAAATCATAGTATCAAATAGGGTTGAATAGTACCTAAATATCTGTATTTATTTCGAACATTTTGTAATCTGAACAAATACAATGAAATTTGACTAGTCAAAATCAATAATAGAAAATGCAAGCTTCATTTACTGACAAAGAGTTAAATCCTTTAAAAAGCATTGAAAACTGGGAGGATGATTTATTAGAGCGTTATCCTGAGGAGGGTTCTGAATCAAAATCGAAAGAGGAGTATAGGAATTATGAAGATTCCGAAAGGTTAGATACTGTCAAAGAATTTTACCGCTTAAATCATACGCATCAGACCTATGACTTCGTGGTGGAAAAAGAAAAAGAGTTTTTGAAGTTTGACAAGAAAGAAATGTCGCTTTGGGATGCCCTAGACTTCTTAAATAAGCTAGTGGATGATTCCGATCCAGACACGAGTCTAGATCAATTACAGCACTTATTACAAACATCGGAAGCAATAAGAGCAGACGGTCACCCAGATTGGTTTGTACTCACGGGCTTTATGCACGACATGGGTAAAGTGCTTTGCCTTTTCGGCGAGCCACAATGGGCTGTTGTGGGAGATACGTTCCCTGTAGGTTGTCAGCATTCTGATAAAATTGTCTATCCAGAGTTTTTCAAACATAACTCGGACAGTACAAATCCTGATTTAAATACCAAATATGGTATGTATGAGCCAAACTGCGGTTTGGACAAAGTGAAGATGAGTTGGGGCCATGATGAATACCTTTATCAAATGATGAAGGATCATCTACCTGAGCCTGCACTTTACATGATTAGGTATCACTCGTTTTACCCGCAGCATAAGGAAGGTGCATACGACCACTTAATGAGTAAACATGACCACGAAATGTTTAAGTGGGTTGATAAGTTTAATCCTTATGACCTTTATTCAAAAGTACCTACGCCTCCTGATGCCAAAGCTCTTAGAGCCTATTACGAAGATTTGGTATCGAAGTATTTACCAGCTACTTTAAAGTTTTAGTCACCATACATAAAAGCCCAGCAGATCTCTCTGCTGGGCTTTCCCTTTATACAGGTCTGAATAGCTTACATAGTCATTTTCTTTAACTCATTAACCGCAAAATCTGCAGCTCTGGCTGTTAAGGCCATGTAAGTTAAAGACGGGTTTACACAGGACGCAGAAGTCATAGCTGCCCCGTCTGTCACGAAGACATTATCGGCACCCCATACCTGGTTGTTTTTGTTTAGGACTGAGTTTGATTCCTCAGTTCCCATTCTGGCTGTACCCATTTCGTGGATACCAATTCCAGGAGACTTTTCTTCATCCTTAAATCCGCTTACATTTTCAAATCCAGATGCTTCTAACATGGCAACGGCTTCGTCACGCATGGCCACACGCATTTTTTGCTCGTTATCTCCCCACCAAGCGTCAAACTCAATGATAGGCAAGCCCCATTGGTCTTTTTCGCCAGTTAAGGTCATTAGATTCTTCTCATCTGGAAGTGTTTCTCCAAAGCCACCGATGCCCATATTCCAAACTCCTGGTACGCTAGCCGACTTTTTCATATCAATTCCAAAACTAGCTTCAGCAGGCACACCTTTGTTTCTTGAAGCTCGGCCCTGATAACCGAAACCTCTTAAGAAATCTCTCTTGTCATTGCCCCAGTTGGTAAAACGAGGAATATAGATTCCGTTTGGTCTGTTTCCGTAATAGTACTTATCTTCCCATCCCTCAATGGATCCACCAGCTCCAGAAGAAAGGTGATGATCCATGATATTTCTACCAAGCTGGTCTGATAAATTACCTAGACCATTCGGGTGCCTCTCTGATTTAGACTGCATCATTATCCATGCAGAATTAATTGCAGAAGCATTTAAGAAGATTATTTTAGCGAAATATTCTACCTCTTCTTTGGTGTTTTGGTCAATAGCTCTAACACCTGTTGCTTTTCCTAGTTTGTCATCAAAAATAACCTGATAGACTATTTTGTCATTAATCAAGGTGAGATTTTCGGTCTTTTTAGCTGCTGGTAAGGTTGCAGATTGTGTACTGAAATAAGCACCGTAAGGACATCCTCTAATACATTTATTTCTAAACTGGCAGCTCCCTCTTCCAAGGGCTGTTTGTTCTTCGGTAGGTTCTGTAAGGTGAGCCACTCTTCCAATAGTTACGTGCCTACCATCAAACTTGCCTTCCAGTTGCTCTCTGAAATGCTGTTCTACACAAGTCATTTCCATCGGTGGCTGAAAATGACTGTCAGGAAGAACATCCCAATTTTCTTTTTGTCCAGATATACCCGCAAACTTCTCTACGTACGTATACCATGGAGCCAAATCGTCGTAACGTATTGGCCAATCTGTTCCATGTCCATCTTCTAAGTTGGCTGTAAAGTCTTTTTCATTCCATCTATATGACTGACGTCCCCACATTAGAGAACGGCCACCAGTATGATACCCACGTACCCAGTCAAATCGTCTCTTTTCTTTGTATGGATGCTCTGAATCTTTCTCAAAAAGGAAACGGTTTTCCTCATTGGCAGCATAGCCAGTACGTTTTACGGCCCAGTATTCTTCAGCTGACTTCTTATCTACACGGCCTCTGTGAGGGAAGTCCCATGATTCTTTCATGGCATCCTCGTATCCCGAAACATGTACTACATCTCTTCCTCTTTCTAACATCAATACCTTTAGACCCTTTTCGGTCAATTCTTTAGCAGCCCATCCTCCAGACACACCAGAGCCTACTACGATGGCGTCAAAAGTGTTTTGTTCTTTTGCTTTTCCTTGAATATTCATTCTTGTAAGTTTCTTTTTATTTAAATGGATTAAAGGGCGTAGGCTTTTTGTCCTTCTTCTAATGGAATACAGCCGTCAAATCTTCCAGGGATAGGAATATAATCCCTCTCCATGGTAGCACCAATTTCTGAGGTATAGTAGCCAAAAATAGTCAGTTCTTTGGCCAAGTTAAAGAATGGTGTCAGCTGCTCTGTAGCCATCCCATCATCTTTTTCTTTACCCGTTTCTGTATCAATTTCTTTAACCTTGTCTGCAGACTGCTTTTCGTTTTCAGCAGCAGCTTCCATGGCTTTTAAGATTTCGGTTTGCTGATCTAGATTTAAAGAAACAAAGCTTTTACCCATCTCTTTGGCTTTTTCGGCTACCAACGCTAAACCTTTTTTGAAGTGCATACCTTGGGCGTCTGAGTAGCAGTCTCGAAGCATGGTCTCTATGAAAGGCCCTACTCCTGCCTGTTTTGCTCCTGGTGTATTGGTTTCTGGAATGATAATTTCGGCTATCTCAGCTACTAAACTTTGATAATCGGTAGATAGACTGAAAGGTGTGCTTCCTTTTTCTGAGGGTGAGCATCCTTGTAGTAGAGCCATCATTGTGGGTGCAGAAACTGCTCCTCCCATTAAAATAGCTACTCGGTTTAGGGCTTCTCTTCTTTTCAATGTTTCTTTAGATTATTTATTGATTGAATTAATGCATATCAAAATCATTCGTGAATTTACACTCAAATAGGAAGTCAGCAAAGAATGAAGGCTAATAATTGTAAAATTTTAGGGATTACTTAGGATGATTTTGGGCTGAATATGCTTCACTAAGGTTTCAAGAGTCAAACCTCCTTAATTCCCTTTTCAAAAAATTGATATTTGTTGATGAAAATTTGGCCTAGGCTTTTAATGGTCTAGCCAAAGAAAAGGCTTGTCTTTTCCAAAATTTGTAAAACTTATTTCTGCTATTATTCTTCAGATAATTAAATATTTCAAATTCTTCTTTTTTTGTAAAAGTCAACAAGGCTTGGTAGCTATGATAGACTTTTTGATATAAAGTTTAATATAAGTCAGACACTTAGTAGTATGTATGCAGACTTTATTCTTTTAAGGATTTTGAATAATCTAAGAAAAGTTATACTTTTGTTTTCAAATTATCTTTCTAAATTTTAATATTTCATAAACATGAAAATTGCTGTTGTAGGTACGGGATATGTAGGTTTGGTCAGTGGGACTTGTTTCGCAGAAACTGGAAACACTGTTACTTGTGTTGATATTGACCCTAAGAAAATAGAAAGTCTACAAAAAGGTAAGATGACTATTTATGAGCCGGGTTTAGATGTACTTTTTGACAGAAATACAAAAGAAGGAAGATTGACTTTTACCACATCATTGGCAGACGGTATAAAAGGAGCCGAGGTTATTTTCTTAGCACTTCCAACTCCTCCAGGTGAGGATGGATCTGCAGATTTGAAATATATCTTAGGTGTGGCAGATGACTTAGGGAAAATCATGGAAGAGTACGCTGTGATTGTAGATAAGAGTACTGTACCAGTAGGAACTGCAGAAAAGGTTACTGCGGCGATTGCAGCTAATGCAAAAGTAGATTTTGACGTAGTTTCTAACCCTGAATTCTTAAGAGAAGGTGTAGCGGTAGATGATTTCATGAAACCAGATAGAGTGGTGGTGGGCACGGAATCCGAAAGAGCTCAGGCCATTATTAAACGTCTTTATGCTCCATTGGTGCGTCAAGGGAATCCTGTTATTTTTATGGATGAGCGTTCTGCAGAAATGACTAAGTACGCCGCCAACTCATTTTTAGCAATGAAAATTACGTTTATGAACGAAATAGCTAATCTTTGTGAGAGGGCAGGGGCAGATGTAGATAATGTGAGGAAAGGAATAGGTACAGACAGCCGAATAGGCAAACGTTTTCTTTTTCCAGGTATTGGATATGGTGGAAGTTGTTTCCCTAAAGATGTGCAGGCCTTAGGTAGAACGGCAGCTGAGTATGGGTATGATTTCAAAATACTGAACGCTGTGATGAAGGTGAATGATAAGCAGAAAACCAAACTATTACCGCAGGTTAAAGCATATTTTAAGGATGAATTAAAAGGAAAAACCATTGCGATGTGGGGATTGGCTTTCAAGCCACATACAGATGACATTAGAGAGGCACCGGCTTTGTATAATATCAAGTCGTTAAGGAGGGCTGGGGCTAAAATCGTCGTTTTTGACCCTGAGGCTATGGAAAACATCAAGCGAGAGATTGGTAGAAAAGTGAAATATGCCAAATCTATGTATGACGCTTTAGAAGGAGCTGATGCCCTTATGATTATGACAGAGTGGCCGGAGTTCCGTTCACCAGATTTTGAAAAAATGGGGACTGCTCTAAAAAACAAGGTTATTTTTGATGGACGAAATCTGTATGATTTAGAAAACCTAAGGAGTAAAGGTTTTACCTATCATTCCGTAGGAAGAAAGTCAGTAGAACAATAGTTTAAGTTTTAAAGTCAAAGAAGAATTAAATGAAAAGAATATTAATAACAGGTGGGGCAGGTTTTTTAGGTTCTCACTTATGTGATAGATTTATTAAAGATGGCTATCACGTTATCGCCATGGATAATTTGATCACGGGTGATTTAAGGAATATTGAACACCTTTTTAAGCTTGAGCATTTTGAATTTTATCATCATGATGTAAGTAAGTTTATTCATGTTCCTGGAGAGCTTGATTATATACTTCATTTCGCTTCTCCAGCCTCGCCAATCGACTATTTAAAGATTCCTATTCAGACTTTAAAGGTGGGTTCTTTAGGTATTCATAATTGTCTTGGTTTAGCAAGGGTCAAAAACGCCAGAGTATTAATAGCTTCTACTTCTGAGATTTATGGTGACCCACAAGTGCACCCTCAGACCGAAGACTATTGGGGACATGTAAATACCGTAGGTCCGAGAGGGGTTTATGATGAGGCTAAGCGTTTTCAGGAATCTATGACCATGGCTTATCACACTTTCCACGGTGTAGAAACTAGAATAGTACGTATTTTTAATACGTATGGTCCTAGAATGCGACTGAACGATGGTAGAGTTATTCCAGCATTTATGGGACAGGCTCTTCGCGGAGAAGACTTGACAATTTTTGGGGATGGAAGTCAAACGCGTTCATTCTGTTATGTAGACGATTTGGTAGAAGGTATTTTTAGACTATTACATTCTGACTATGCCCAACCAGTGAATATTGGTAATCCCTTGGAGATTTCTATTGCGGACTTTGCCGAAGAAATTATCCGATTGACAAATACAGACCAAAAAGTAATATATAAAGATCTTCCTGTGGATGACCCTAAGCAGCGTCAGCCAGATATTACGAAGGCGAAGGAAATTTTAGATTGGGAACCGAAGGTAAGTAGAGACGAAGGTCTAGCCATTACGTTTGATTATTTCAAGAGCTTCTCCAAAGATAGGCTTTACGATGAAGCTAAGCATAAAGAATTCTAGATTCGACAGTCTCACTTCTAGTGTTTAGGCTAGCTTTAATCACTCAAGTCTGTTTAAGGAATCTCATATATGAAAAGCTCGGGAATGTTTCCGAGCTTTTTTGGTTTTAATTATCGCGTTTTTCAAAGTCCTCTTTGTCTTTTATTTGGACTCTTCTTATTACGAAATAAATGAATGTCCCCAGAAGTAGGGTGTAGAAAATAGGTGACATATTATTTAAGTTTAACGGCTGTTCCATAGGCTAATATTTCTGAGGCTCCTTGCATAACCATGGAAGTAGCGAATCTTACATTTACTATGGCATCTGCATTTAACCTTT
This sequence comes from Algoriphagus sp., assembly GCA_051269965.1. Lineage (GTDB taxonomy): Bacteria > Bacteroidota > Bacteroidia > Cytophagales > Spirosomataceae > Arcticibacterium. Next base: position 23,685 of record JBNMFK010000002.1, read on the forward strand.
CGGCGTTCTTAATCATGCGTTGCATGGCTTGTTCGCGAGCGTCGGCCTGAAGCTTGGTATACTCCTCTATTTCTCCCCCTATGATGTTTTTTAGGCCAGCAAAAATATCACGACCAATATTTCTCGTCCTTACGGTGCTACCTCGTGCAATGCCCAAGCACTCTGTGATTTCTTTTCCCGGAAGGGTTTCTGTATTTGTTAATATCAATGCTATTGTTGTTTGATTGTAAAGACAATTTACTCCCTTTTTAGCTCTTTTTTAGAGCTTTCCTGATGAGTGATACTCTAATGTTTTAAATGGTTTCCGTGCTATTTAATTGGTCTTTCTTTGGGCTTAGCTTGCGGCCTAAGAACCTTGATGAGATCCAAATTAGAGGTGGTTTAAAGGTCTGCGGATTGACTGTTTTATCGCGTAATTACGAAAAATAAACAGGTTTAAGATTTTGAGTTATCTTTTGATGGCCTATCATTACTTCAAACCATTAAGTTGTTTATTCTGAAATGTTTTAAGGGAACGGGTTTTCTTATTATTATTTTGTCGGTTTTGGGATCATGGCCAGTTCGCAACATTTAAAAGATATTTTTATAGAGGACTTCTTAATAGGAACGGCTTTGAATAGGAATCAAATTATTAAGGATGCCCCTTAAGCGAAACTGATAAAGGAAGAGTTTAACGCTTTGACGTGGAAAATATCATAAAATCAAGATACATTCATCTAGAGGAGGGGAAGTATAATTTCGAAATGTCTGATAAGCTGGTTGAATTGGTAGAGGCAATGGTCAAAAGGGACATGGACATACTTTGATTTGGTATAGTCAATTGTCTTGTTTTATGAGGGCTATTGAGAATGCAGAAGAAATGGAAAAAGCGATGAAGGCTCACATAAACATGATGGCTGGAAGATATAGGGGAAAGGTTATAAGCTGGGATGCGGTAAATGAGGCGTGATGGTTTCTTGCTGTAATCTGTCTTCTTAATAACCCTAGAAGAAGATTATTTGGCCTTGGCCTTTAAATTAGTTGGAGCATCGGATCCAACAGTGATTTATATTATAATGATTACAGTATGACTGGCTAAAAAAAGAGAGCAGGTGTCATTCGGATGGTAAAAAAGATTCAGGCATCTGGAGCTAAAACTGATGTTATTGGCATGCAGGGCCATTGGCGTTTAGAAAGTCCAAGTTTGGAAGAAATAGTGGAGAGTATCGTAGCTTTTGTATTGCTTGGTATTAAAGGAATTAGAAATTGATATTTTACCATCTCCAGCTGCTTTAAGTGGGGCAGAGCTTTCTCAAAATGCTGAATTAGAGGCTAGATAATCCATGTACTAAAGGTTTCCCAATGGCTGTATAAATAGCTAAAAATCAACGCTGTAAAGACATTTTGCCTCTTTTTAAAGAATAAAGCTAAAATAAGTAGCGTTATCTTTTGGGGTATAAATGACGGAAATAATTGGAAAAATAATAGTCCAATGCGAGGCTGAACCAATTATCCATTACTATTTGATAAAGAGAATGAGCCTAAGAAAGCCTATGTGGCATTGACGTAATTTCGAATGTTTTAGGAGCTATACTTTTGCTAAACTAATACCATATTTTGAACTTTATCAGAGCCCTCTAGTTCATACCTCGCATCTGGTACGTAAAGCATCTTTTCCATCTCTGTAATTTCTAAGCTAAAGAAATTGAACTCTACGACTACTTTACCTTTGAGGCGGTAAACACCCTTTCCTCTAAAAGGAAATTTGGCAGCTATGGGCGGGAAATGTACAGTGTCTATCCATTCTCCTTTATAGTCTAAAAAAGTACCAAACTGCATACGGTCTCCTTTAGATGTACTTGTATTTTTGGCGGTAACTAAGTATCCATAGATGGTAATGGTTTTATTTAGAAAATGTGACAGATCTCTGGCTAGCAGAGAGCTTTGTATACTTTCTGGTACCAAGTGAAAGGGATTGCAAAGTGGGTAGCCTAGTAAATCTATCTGGTCAAAAACGTTTTCTAACTCCGTAGAAGTAAGTTTTGGGAGGTCGTATTGTTTCGTATTAATCTTAAAAAGCTCATTTTGTAAATTCCTTTTCGGTTCTTTATTTAGTTTGTGCAGGGCTTTCCAAAGGAGGATACGTTTATTAACTCCAGAGAAATCAAAAGCACCAATGCGTAGCAATATTTCTATTTGGTCTGCGGTGATATCTAGTCTTTCTAAAAAGTCTTCTAGACTTTTAAAGTCGCCATGATATACCCTTTCTGTTAGAATGTTAGTCATCGTGGTATAGTCTAGGCTGTGCAAATATCCAAAACCGAGATAGATGTCTTTACCTACAATGATGGTTTCTTTTTTACTGATGTTTATATGAGGGACATGCACGATCCCGCCATGCTGCCGAGCTTCATGAATATAGGTTTCTATGCTGTAAAAACCGCCACCATTATTAAGTACCGCCACCATATATTCTAAAGGGTAGTAGGTTTTTAAGAATAGGCTTTGATAACTCTCTACAGCATAGGAGGCAGAATGGCCTTTGGCAAAAGCATAGCCTGCAAAACTCTCTGTCTGTGCCCATACTTCGTGGATGATTTTCTCTTCAATCCCTTTTTTACGACAGTTACTAATAAACTTCTCTTTCACTTTCGCAAACTCCTCTCTAGAGCGGTATTTTCCGCTCATACCACGCCTCAGTTGGTCTGCCTCAGCCAGTGTTAAGCCGGCAAAAAAGTGAGCTACTTTGATAACATCTTCTTGGTAGACCATGATGCCATAGGTTTCTGGCATAATATCTAACATCACAGGGTGCCCTTCTTTGATACGTTCAGGGTCCCTATGCCTTAAAATATACTCCCGCATCATCCCACTTTTTGCCACACCTGGTCGTATGATAGAACTAGCCGCTACCAGACCTAAGTAGGTATTTACTTCTAATTTGCGTAGTAGCATCCGCATGGCGGGAGATTCTACATAAAAGCAGCCAATACACTTAGCCTCACTTATTTTTTTATTGATGACGGGGTCTGCAAATAAGGCCTTTACATTATGAATGTCAATAGGAGGGAGTTCTGGCCTGTTAGTTTTAATGATACTCAGAGTATCTTTAATTTTCCCTAAGCCTCGCTGACCGAGAATATCATATTTAAAGAGACCTACATCCTCGGCTATTTCCATATCAAACTGTACCGTGGGAAATCCTTTAGGTGGTAAATCTGTAGCAGAGAAGTAATGAATAGGCTTTTCTGAGATAATAATTCCGCTAGAATGCACGCTTAGATGGTTGGGCATACCCAAAATATATTGAGCATACTTTAGTACCAGTAGCTGCAAAGAGTCCAGTTTATTTACATCAAACTTTCCTGCACTTAATACATCAATTTCTGCTTTGGGTAGACCAAAAACTTTACCTAATTCACGCACAGCACCGCTATGTTTAAAGGTGTTATAGGTAGCCAATAAGGCTACTCGATTATGAGCCCCAAAACATTCAAAAATATGACGGGTAACGTCTTCTCTTTCTTTGGAAGAAAAGTCAATGTCAAAGTCGGGTGGATTAGCCCTATAGATATTCATAAATCGTTCAAAGTAGAGATCAAGTTCTATGGGATCTACATCCGTTATACCTAAGAGGTATGCTACGATACTATTGGCCCCACTACCCCTACCTACGTGAAAATAGCCCATACGTTTGGCATAGTGTATGATGTTCCAGTTAACCAGAAAAAAGGCGACATACTCCATTTGGCGAATGGTAGCTAGTTCTTTAGCCAGACGCCGTAGTATTTTATAAGTCACTTCTGTATATCTTTTTTTTAGCCCCCTAATGGCTAAGTATTTAAATAGTTTATAATCTCTGTCGTGGTTGCCAAAATAACTGAGGAGGTTCTGGTGTTTTCTGTCGGGACCAAAGTCAAAATCTATATGACATTGGGCCAGTAGTTTCTCTGTGTTTTCTAAGATGAAAGGATATTCTTTAAAAGTATTTTGAAGAATATCTTCCGATAAGAATTTTTCATTAGGGTTGCCTTCTTCGCTTTTAGGCAATTTGCTGAGTAATTCATTATTGGCAATAGCCCTAAGCAAGCGGTGGGTATTGAAATCGCGTTTGTTTCTAAAGCTTATGCCATGCATAAATACCATTTTATCTTGGAAATTCATCCAATCAGATCTATGTAGAAATGCTAAGTCTTCCAGACCAATACCAATGAATTCATGGGGCTCAAAAGTCTTTTTGTTCAATGCTTTTATTTGCACATAAGGATAAATTATTTTTACATGGACGAAAAATGGAGGTTTTGGAGGGATGACACTTTTCTCATGAGAGTGTTTAGATAAATACCTGTTTAGCTCATGAAAACCTATATTATTCTCTGCTAAGGCTACAAATAACTGTTTTGCTCCTTCTCTAAAATCAATACCGATGATGGGCCTTATACCATACTTAGGAGCTAGCCGCACAAAATTTAAACAAGCCGAGGTGTTATTAATATCAGTAAGGGCGAGTATCTTTTGTCCGTAAGATTGTCCTAAGGCGAGTAGCTCCTTTTCAGAGAAAGTACCATATCGGAGGCTATAAAAAGAGTGACAATTTAGGTACATATTAAAACTTTAAAGAAGAGTGATAGCGTATGAGTTAGGCACTTCTATGTGCTAATAAAATGGGCGGCTCTCCATTAAAAGGATTCATGACGCCGCCTATAGATTTTGCTCCGAAAGTAGAGGCTCGCATCACACTTCGGGAACCATAACGTTGACGTATTTTATCCATTTCAGCATATAAATTTGCGGTTTTGATGCTATTCTCAAAGATGTTTATTTGGTAACCACCACTGATAATTTCACTAAACTTCACACCGATTAAACGTACTAAAAGACGCCGATTATAAAGACTTTCAAAGAGTTCTAAAGCCTTCGGTATCATGATATGGTCAGCAGAAGAGTAGGCTATTCGGGCTTGCTTAGAATAGGTATTAAAGTCTGAATATCTGATTTTAATACTAATGCTTCCTGCTATTTTTTCACCCGAACGCAGCTGGAAGCTAAGCTGCTCTGCCATAGCCTCTATAGTGGTCTTTAACATGGCTATGTCTATGGTGTCTTTTCCAAAAGTACGTTCATTGGAAATAGATTTTCGTTCATGATATTCTATGACAGGGCTTGTATCTATACCGTTTGATTTTTGCCAAATAGAATGGCCATTTTTTCCTAAAACTGAGCTCATCATTTCTAGTGGAAGTTCCTGTACGTTTCGGACTCGTTTAATACCTAGATTACACAGTGTCTGGAAAGTTTTATCGCCTACCATTGGGATTTTTTTGATAGATAAGGGAGCTAGGAAACCTTTTTCATTGCCCTCATCCACTTTTATCCTATTATCTGGTTTGGCCTCATTGGTAGCTACCTTTGATACGGTCTTACTATTGGACATTCCAAATGAGATAGGCAGACCCGTTTCTTTCCTTATGGTATCACGAAGTTCTTGGGCATATTTATAGCAGCCAAAATGCTTATCCATACCCGTTAGGTCGGCATAAAATTCATCTACACTGGCTTTTTCTAGAAGAGGTACGCGTTGTTTAATGATTTCTGTAACGGTTCTAGAATGGTCAGAATACACACTGGCATTTCCTTTAATGATGATAGCTTCTGGACAGTAGATGCGTGCCATTTTCATAGACATGCCCGAGTGCACATTAAATGCTCTGGCTTCATAGCTGGCAGCAGATACCACGCCTCTATTTCCTGTACCGCCTACCAGTACAGGCATTCCATTTAGACGACTATCTTGTAGGCGTTCTACAGACACAAAAAAGGTGTCTAGATCCATGTGAAGGATTATTCTACTCATTATAAATTCACTCTTTATGGCTATTGATCCAGCCGTTTGAATTCAAAGATGTGGCGTAGAAACCAGTGCTACAAATATTTGCTTTTATTGCTAATTATATTGGAATTCGTATCGAAAGCTAATAGGTATGTCTCTTTTTTACTTGAAAAAGCAAAAGATAGCGTTATGTTGCATCGGACAAGCTTAATATCTGTAAGTATCTTATTGTAAGTAATTTAAGGAAGGTGTTTGAACGAGTTTTTAGCTTTCAATTCTCTTCTTCAAAGAAATTTTTAATGCGTCTGCTTTTGTCTTTGCCTACGACTTCTATGAGTTCTTCTTCACTCGCTTTCCGGAGGTTTTGGATGCTTTTGAAATGCTTTAAAACCTTGGTAGCCGTAGGCTTTCCTATGCCGGGAATAGATTCTAAACTACTATTTATAAATCCTTTACTTCGCCTGTTTCTGTGGTGCGTGATACTAAAACGGTGAGCTTCGTCTCGGCAGCGTTGTATTAATTTTAAAGATTCTGATTTTTTATCAATATACAAGGGTAGCGTATCTTCGGGGAAGTAGATTTCTTCCAGTCTTTTGGCAATACCAATGATAGGGATTTGACCGTAGATACCTAGTTCTTTCAACGCTAAAACAGAAGCAGATAGCTGTCCTTTTCCGCCATCAATTACAATGAGGTTCGGTAGTTCTTCTTTCTCTTCTAAAAGACGCTTATATCGCCTAAAAACAACTTCTCTCATAGTGCCGAAGTCGTCTGGTCCTTCTATCGTTTTTGGAATATAATGGCGGTATTCTTTGGTGCTTGGTTGCCCATTTCTAAAGAGTACCATGGCTGATACGGCATTAGTACCTTGGATATTGGAGTTGTCAAAACACTCAATATGCCTCGGCAATTCTTTGAGCTGTAAGTCCTGTTTTAATTTTATTAAAACGCGGTCGCGTTTGTTGGTAGCACCACTTTTGGCTATAGCATCACGTTCGGCTTTTTCGTGACGGTAATACATCACGTTTCGTAGCCCCATTTCTATCAGCTTTTTCTTATCGCCAATTTTAGGAACAATAACTTCGGCCTTAAGATCGGTATCGAGTTCAATATTACTAAATATTTCTTTGGCTTGGCTGTCATATTTGAGACGAATTTCAAACATCACTTTTTCCAATACTTCATGATCTGGCTCATCTAGTTTCTTTTTTACCCCTAAGGTTTGAGTTTGGATAATGGTACCATTACTAATTTTGAGGTAACAAATAAATGAATTATCAGGATCCGACTGAATTACAAAAACGTCTGCGTCTTGGATAGATGGATTTACCACGGTGGCTTTTGCCTGATAATTATGAAGAAACTCTTGTTTTTGCTTATACTCGTGAGCTTCTTCAAAGTTTTGGTTGGCGGCAGCTTCCTGCATTCTTCGCTGAAAGTACTCTTTGGCAGGACTTAAGTTTCCTTTCAGAATATGATGGACTTGCTCTATTTCATAATTATAACGGCTCTCTTCTTGGAAATCTTCACAAGGTCCTAGGCAGTTACCTATATGGTATTCTAAACAGACCTTGAATTTGCCCGCAGATACATTCTCTTCAGACAAATTGTACTTACATGTTCTTAGGGTATAAAGCTGCGTAAACATATCCAAAAGAGCGTACATGGCCTTTAAATTCACATAGGGCCCATACATTTTACCTTTTTTTTTGTCTTCTATTCTTCGTGTTTTTAAAAGTCGAGGGAAGCGTTCGTTTGTGACACAGATATAGGGATAGGTCTTGTCGTCTTTTAAGAGAATATTAAACTTGGGCTGAAGCTCCTTAATCATGCTATTTTCTAGCAGAAGGGCTTCCCATTCAGAAAGTACGACCGTATATTCTAGCTTCCTAATATTAGTAACCAATCGTTGGGTTTTCCTATCCGCTCTATCAAAGTTGTAGAAGTAGCTGCTAATTCTGTTTTTGAGGTTTTTGGCTTTTCCAACATAAATGATGGTACCATTTTCATCAAAGTACTTATAAATTCCAGGCTCATTGGGCAGGAGCGGAAGCGTAGATTTATATTCAAATTTGATAGCAGCCATTTTCTATTTAATACCAAAAGTTTTCTTAATAAGATAAGAGAAAACCTTACTCAAAAAGTTCAAGAAACGATATTTTTCAGAGAAAATAATGAATCTCTTTGGTTCTAAGAGGTTAGGTTTGGTATATGCTGAGTAAACGGCCATGAAATAATCCATTTCCTTGAAACTAATATCTTGAGATCTTAGTAAAATACGTTCATATTTTAACCTAGGAATTGGAGTTGCCCAAAGCTTTGAGCTATTCCAGTAATTTATGGTTTGGCTTAAAGCGTGATATTGATGGATCTTTAAGGCAATTTTAATGGCTTCAGGTATTTCTATTGCAAAGATTTGTCACGATTTTGGTTTTTTAGACCAAAATTCCGCCAAACTGGAGCATTCCTTAACACAGTTGCGAGGGATTTTACCCCTCGCTACCTATATATCGCTCCTCGGGAGCTTCAAAGGCCGTTCTTACATCGAACTTAGGTTTTTAAGCTTCTTCAATCAAACCTTCATTGATAAGACTATCTATTAAACGCCCTAAA
>JBNMFK010000003.1:0-29195 GCA_051269965.1 Algoriphagus sp.
TACGGGAAACCTTTATAGTCCAATGGATTTACCAGTTTTAGGAGATTTAGATCCTAGGTCAGACCAGTCCCCGTGGTGGAGCCTTCAAAACATTCAATTTACTTATAAGTCAAAGCAAAAGATGGAGATATATGGCGGGATTAAGAACATTTTGAATTTTAGACCTGCGGCCAATAGTATTTCCAGATCTTTTGATCCTTTCGACAAAGAAGTTCAGTTTGATGCAAACGACCAAGTCTTGGCAACGCCTAACAATCCTTATGCTTTGACTTTTGACCCGAGTTATGTCTACGCTCCTAATCAGGGGATACGTAGCTTCTTGGGTGTGAGATGGAGTCTAGATTGATTTACAACCCTAAGGCTCTGCATTAGAAAACGTATTACGATTAACCCAACTTCAGCTGCTTCCCTTCTATATATGCTAACAGGGCCACCGCTGAAAGTTGGGTTAATAGAAAACCTTTACCCAGACTAGAGGCATTGTCAAAGTGAAGATAAATTAGGATAATGCTAATACCAGTCCAAGCCCAATTAGCCTTTATGAGCATGCGGACACAAAATACGTTGACCTCTTTGGGTAGTGCCAAACTAAAGGCGATTAAGGCATAACTTAGGGTTATTAAACTTACCCAGAATACAACAGTAAAGGAAAGTCCTAGAATTTCAGACCAATTATCTAGGAAAAGTAAACCCAAAACACCTGTTACAAAACCGCAAATAAAATCTACCCAAAGTATACGTCTTAGGAAGGTTTTATTTGCGATTTTATAATTCACAGTAATTATTTATGGTCTATCTATTCCCACGAAAGTTATCTCTTCCATTCCCTTCTGACCGCTTGCCCATATTTTTTCTTCTATTTTGAAAATGCTGCTTTTTAGCTTCGAGCTTAGCGACTTTGTCAGATTTAGATTCTGCCTCATCTGTTGGCTCAAAACCTTTTACAACTTCACTATCGAGACGCTGTTTTAACAAGCTCTCAATATCTCTTAAGTACGGTCTCTCGTCTATTCCAACCAAAGATATGGCCTCACCACTAGCTCCTGCCCTACCCGTACGACCTATTCTGTGAACATAATCTTCTGGTACATTTGGCAGCTCATAATTGATAACATGAGGTAATAATGGAATATCCAAACCTCTTGCCGCTATATCGGTGGCTACTAAAGTCCTAATATTTCCAGCCTTGAAACCCGCTAATGCCTTGGTTCTAGCATTCTGCGTCTTATTTCCATGAATTGCAGCTGAAGAAATACCTTGTTTCTCAAGCTTTTGGCTCAATTTATTAGCTCCGTGCTTTGTCCGCGTAAAAATCAAAACCTGATTCCAGTCTCCCTCTTTTATAAGCTTTATTGTTAAATCTACCTTTTGGCCTTTATCCACCAAGTAAATTTTGTGAGAAACCATCTCAGCAGTAGTATTTTCTGGAGTGGCTTCTACCAGAACTGGATTTTTCAAAAACTCACCAGCTAGTTTCTTTATATCTTTAGAAAAAGTAGCTGAGAAAAGAAGGTTTTGTCTTTGTTTTGGAATTAAAGCCAAGATTTTTTTAATATCTCTCAAAAAACCCATATCGAGCATCCTATCTGCTTCGTCTAAAACAAGTATCTCTACATTTGCCAGAGAAAGGACCTTTTGATTAATTAAATCTAAAAGTCTTCCTGGGGTTGCTATAAGAATGTCTACTCCCTGCCTTAAAGTTTTGACCTGCGGATTCTGGTTTACCCCGCCAAAAATCACCGTAGAACGAATATCTACAAACTCGCCATACTCTTTTACATTCTCGTATATCTGAGCGGCCAACTCTCTTGTAGGCGTTAATATTAAGGACCTTATCTGACGTCTTCTCTGAGGTGGTTTTTCTGCTAATAGTTGTAAAATAGGAAGCGTAAAGCCTGCCGTTTTCCCTGTACCTGTCTGTGCTGATGCTAAAACATCTTTACCTTCTAAAACGAGTGGAATAGCTTTCCCTTGAATTGGTGAAGGCTCTGTATAGCCCTTTTTGTCTATTGCTTTTAATAAAGCGGCCGACAAGCCTAATTTTTCAAATGACATAAAAACTGTTTGTGAAACAACAATTTCTGTTTGTCAAAAAGTTGTTTCGGATTATGCCGCAAAGGTAAGCCTTAATTTTTTGTGAAAGTCGCTGATTACCAGCATACTTTTTTACCCTTTAAAATGATATTTGACCACATAGCAAATTTAGATTAATTCGTTTATTAAAAGTCATGTAAATTTGACCAGCTATTATTTATAAATAAAAAACAAATTATGAACGAAGAAAACAGCACGAAGCTGGATGTATTCCTATGGAATATAGCCGGATTTAAAAAAAGTATCATTTCCAAATGCGGTGTTGATAATTTCCATGCCAAAATTATAGGTGTCTTGCTTATTATGGTAGGCGTTTATGCCACCATGGCCTGGACTTTTTTCTTCCAAACCTTCACTACCAACATTTATGTTGCCGTAATCTCAGGTTTATTTATGGGAGCGTTTATTGTTAGCTTTGACAGAGCCCTTATTTCTTCCATGTCTTCTGGTAAAACCAATTACTATTCGCTGGGCTTTAGATTCTTTCTGGCTATTATGCTTGGAGTATTCCTGTCTCAGCCTATGATTTTGCGTTTCTATCAACCGGAAATAAGCAGGGAAGTTGAGATTCTTGCCGACAAAAAAGTGGCTGAAAGAAAGACAGAACTCGCTGCCATTTATCAGACAGACCTCGAAAGCCTTACAAACCAAAAGACTGCACTGCAAGGTCAAATTGACGGAACACAAAAGCTTTTTGTAGCTTCTGAGCAAGATTTCAAAACAGAAATGGATGGATCTGCGGGCACAAAACGCTATGGATATAGTACAGTGGCCAAACAAAAAGAACGAATTTTTAATGACTATCGAAATGAGCTCTCAAGAGTTCGCCTAGAGAATGGACCTAAAATAGATAAGCTTCAGAGCGAGATAGACGTGGTAAACGCCAAGATAAATGACGAGATATCTCTCTATCAAAGTGAAAACGAGACTTTTGGAACATTGATACAGGCGGAGGCCTTAGAATCGTTGCTAAATAAAGATTCCAGTGGCACATTGACGTTCAGGTTTTATTTGCTCTCTGTCATTCTCATCTTAATTGAGCTCTCAGCACTCATAGCCAAAATGCTCTTCAAAATGGAAAGTTATAAAAGCAGAGTGGCATTGATAGAAGTTGAGGAAGTACAAACTATTGAAAACGAAAAAGAAATAATTCTTGCCAAACTTGCAGAACTGAAAGACTTAAGAATGGACAGTGAGACAAACCTTCAGAAAAAGTACTTTGAAGACACCAAGGAGTTAAGCCATGAAAAGTTAGCTGCTTTACTCAAAGCTTGGCAAACAGATGAATCTGGAACCGCAAATGAATACTGGGCAAAGTTTAAAAATAAACTTACGCTGAGTGGGGTTTAGAATAGTCTTTTCTCTTTCAAAATAGGCCCGCTAAAGGGTTGCTCTTCGGTATGTTCCTTCCGAAAAATTACTTTTAAGCGGCTGCCTAATAAAAACTTTAAACGCCAGTAAAGGGTTTTTAGGCGATGCTAACATAAGCCAACGGCCAAAAACTGTTCAAAAATCAAAATTGAATACCTTGTATTAACCTATGTTATCTCTGGACATAGAGATATTGGCCAGGCATAGTTGTTTGGTTATACCATTGGCTTGTTTAAGGAGTAATCTAATATTACATGGACATTTAAAGGATTGTATTCTTTATATCACAGGAGACCGAAGACTTTTTCCACCAAGTCAAAAAGACTCTGTGGAGCGGTGCGGGAACATAGGTAGCGTTTAGAGTATCCAAAGTGCTGACGGAGGAGCTATCGGGAATCAATCCCTGAGACAACGAACAGAAAACCCATACCCCTTATCGTTGCTGCCCCTGTAGACATTGTCACTGCCATAGAACAGCTCGCGGTTCCAGGGATCTGTTGTATTGTACTCTGTATAACTCCACCAGTCGCCGAAGTTGCCAATATTGAGGAGTGTTCGACCGGGGCTACGGTAGCCGCCCGGAAGCCCTGCAAAGCCGCTTTCATTTGTCGCTCCTGAATTTGGTGAAGTCCAATGGGCCAGACCTGCCTCTTTCATCTTACCTCCTGCCAAACCTGTTCCTCCCAAGTAGTTCGTAAGCGTTGTCCACTCGACGTCTGTAGGCACATGCCAGCCCGTAGGACATACATTCTTACTCCCATTTAAAACATGTCTATAGCGTACCAGTTGTATAGTGCTCCATACGTTATCAGATTAGAAACATCATTACCATACCATGTATAGGCAGGAGCTTTATTGATGCTAGCCGTACCCCAGGCTGTATCATCATCAGCAATAAGAGGAATAGCCGACCCATCATTGTATCTCGTAGTTTTTAAATTCTCCGCCATCCACGTTTGACTACCTATTGTTTCTATCTCATATCTGTTGTTGTCTATATCCTTTACACCTACTAAAGCCGCAACTGTAGCCTCTAACAAATCCACATACCCCTTGGTCGCCGCATCTTGGGCTAATATTGGATTTGCTACATTCCTGATAATTCCTGAATTTACGTTTATAGAATCTGCTATTATTCCACGCGCTACTTCTATATTTTGGCTAAATACAAGTATTGGACATAGTAAGAGTAAGAGTAAAGGAGGTTTTTTTTATGGTGTTTCTTTTGAATCAACAAATGCTGTCGACTATTCGCTCGATAAATTAAGGTGTGAGACTACATACGGATTGACCAATCCGTCTTATTTCACAACTCAGCTAATTTGATAAGTTTACGAAAAATCCAATTGATAAAAAAAGGAATTAATAACGGACAAAAAAAGGGGAATGTTTTTTTGACTGGTAGAGAGCTTTTTGGATTGTGACATTAGTATAAATCTCATACAATCCACGAGTACATCCATAACCTTATTTCCGATAATCCATCAGCTGCTTCGAATCTACTATTATCACAACTAACCAAGTTTCATAACTCAATAAAGACCATGAAGGTTAGCCAAATTATCGAGTGCATCTAAAGGTAACCTTTAATATTGCATAGATACTTTAGGGGCAAAATTCTCAATTTTGGTCAAAAGACCGTTCCGAGAAGTTATAAAGACTTTGGTCAGGTGAGATTATTTAATGAAAGTCACAGCGTTCCTCAAACACTGTCATCATGGATAAGATGACCCATGTGCATCAAGACTAAAATTCCATATTTCAGATTAATTTTACTTCGTCAAAGAAGCGTAGTAAATCTCATACCAGTCTTCTTTAGACAAAACCAGGTCCGTGGCCGTTGCCACATTTCTTATTCTTTCTAGGTTTAAAGACCCAATAATAGGTAATACCCCCAAATTAATGAGCCATGCTACCGCTACTTGCTCCAAGTTAGCATCATGCTTCTTGGCAACTATCCTTAACGTCTTTCTCAGACCAATAGCCTGTTCTGAGCCTCCTTCTAGAATTTGACCACCGGCCAGTGGTGCCCACACAAGCGGTTTAGCATATTGTTCTTTGATGAAGTCTATCCTTCCGTCTCTAATTGGGCTTGTGTCCAAAAGGTTTAGCTCAATGTGACTCGTTACAATGGGAACACTTAGATATTTAGCTAACAATTTATGCTGATCTACCGTAAAATTGGCAATACCAATATGCTTAGCCTTTTTTGTATGGACTATGTGTTGTAAAGTAAGAGCTGTTTCTTCTGGGTTGGCCGAGTAATCAAAGCCATTTAACAAGAATATATCGAGGTAATCCGTCTTCAAATTCTCCAGAAACTTGTCTACAGAATCTAAGAGATAGTTTCTAGAATTATCGAAATATGGTTTTCCCGAAGGTAAGCCTTGACGAATACCACATTTAGCAAAAATGACTTTATCTTTTCTATCGAATCCTTTTTCCTGCAACACAGAGTTTACTAGCTGCTCCGTCTTTAAACTGGCAGACGTATCTCCATAGTCAAAGGTAGTGATACCTAAGTCCAAGCAAAGATTAATAATCTCTTCTGCCCTTTTGGGATCCGTCATTTTCTCGCTCTCCCATCTCCAAAAGCTATAAATTGCTTTTGATACTTTAGGTCCGCTATCGCTGAGATATACTTTTTGCATGCCAGTATTTTTTGTATTGATTAGCAAAAATAGAACAAAAAAATGGCACGTCTAAAGAGAAATGAACTCTCTTACCCTTTTGAATCTACGGGACAGCTGCTAATGCCTAGAACCTTATAAATCAGGGAGCAATAAACCGCATTAGTCAAAAGAAAAATTACGACTAATGCAGCCAAAAATATACCTGAAATGACATTTTACCAGTAAGGTAATCCTATTATTAAAGCGATGGCTATTCTAATCATTCGGCCTACGTTACTTATATTCTTTGTCATTATCTTCTTAATGTTTAGTCACAAAAGAAATATAAGAATGCTTCCTTATCCAAAATGTGATATCTAACTAGTGTATATGTTATAGATTTTTAGGCTACTTTTGCACCCTCAAATTTATCTATAGAAAAGATGTCTCTAAGAGTAGGAATTGTAGGCTTGCCAAACGTAGGAAAATCCACCCTTTTTAATGCGGTATCCACTAGTGCCAAGGCTCAAGCGAGCAATTATCGTTTTTGTACGATTGACCCAAATGTAGGGCTTGTGGACGTACCAGATATACGATTAGCTAAATTAGCTGAGTTGGTAAATCCAAACAAAATCATTCCAACTCAAATTGAGGTTGTGGACATTGCTGGTCTTGTCAAAGGAGCAAGTAAAGGCGAAGGTTTAGGTAATAAATTTTTGGGGAA
This sequence comes from Algoriphagus sp., assembly GCA_051269965.1. GTDB lineage: Bacteria > Bacteroidota > Bacteroidia > Cytophagales > Spirosomataceae > Arcticibacterium. The sequence continues at coordinate 6,802 of JBNMFK010000003.1, forward strand.
TATTAGAGAAGTAGATGCTATCATACATGTCGTTCGTTGTTTTGAAGACGAAAACGTATTGCGTGATGAAGGTGATATTAACCCTGTTTCTGATAAGGAAATCATTGACTACGAGCTTCAACTAAAAGATTTAGAAAGCATAGAGAAGAAAATTGGTAGAATCGGAAAAATGGCCAGAGTAGGTGGTGACACCAAAATGAAGGCAGAGCTAGCCACCGTAGAAAAATGTCAAACGTGGTTATTGCAGGGTAAAAACGTAAGAGAACTTGAATTAACAAAAGAAGAATTACCGGCCATAGCAGACCTGTTTTTACTCACCATTAAGCCTACCCTTTATGTGGCCAATGTGGATGAGAAAAGCATGCACACGGGTAATACGTTTTCTGAGACTCTCCAAGCGGTAGCGGATGCTGAAGCTGCTCAAATGATAGTGCTTTGTAATAACATAGAGGCAGACATCTCCGAAATGGAAGACCCCACTGATAAGGCCATGTTTTTTGAAGAATACGGCATGAAAGAAGCTGGTTTAGATAGGCTACTCCGTTCGGCATACAAATTACTGAGTCTGAACACTTACTTCACCGCGGGAGTTCAAGAGGTGAGAGCTTGGACCATTCAGCAAGGATGGACCGCTCCTCAAGCTGCCGGTGTTATTCATACCGATTTTGAGAGAGGTTTTATCAAGGCGGAAGTTATGAGCTACACTGATTTTGTGAAATATGGCACGGAAGCAGCTTGCAGAGAAGTTGGACGTTTAAGAATAGAAGGCAAAGAGTATATCGTTAAGGATGGCGATGTGATGCATTTCAGATTTAATGTCTAATTAACGACGACGTCTGTTCTCTGCTATTTTCTCCATCTCAGGACTTGCCATAAGGTGGTTTCGATTGCCCCAGTAGGACGCTCCTAAACCGATTGCCCTTAGGAATTCATCTGTATTAAGTAGCACGTCTGTCTCTTCAATCATGCTGGAAGAAATTTCACGTGACTCCGTAGATAAAAAGCGAAGCTCCCAATGTGTAACTGCTTCAAATCTATTATCAAGTTTGTCTAGGTAGGTCAAATCAACTGTCATTTTATTTTCATGCAGTATCCATTTATCCTTGTCCCAGCGGTATTGACTTATAAATTTCAGTGACTCTCCTTTCAGTTTAACTCTTCCCATACCGTTACCAATCACAGCATTAAAGCCTTTTTTGGTTAATTCGTATTCTAATCTTACAATGGCCTTCCGTGTCGGCTCTATAAATATTTTACCCGTTCTTCCTCCAGATAAATTCTTTGATTTTGGTTCAAAATTTACAACATAAAGTCTCTTATCCTTATAATTGACGAGCATTGAGTCTACTGTAAAATCATAACTCTTCAAACCTCGTCTAGTCATAAATTTTGGTAGTTCAGTTTCAATAGAACGGCAGGCCACAGCCGGTCCATTTATGAATTGCCATGCTTCTAGTTTGGCACTTTGCCCAAACCAATCTACCCATCTAGACTTTATCGATTTTATTTTATCTGGCTGCTTCTTTTGATCGGGAAAGCGCTCAACTCTTAACATAGCCTCTTTTATTTTCACATAGCCAATACTCTCAATTTCGGCAGTTTCCTGGTAAAACCCATTCTGAAAAAAAGAGGTGTTCCTGTAGTTAATTTTGATTGAGTCTACTGCCGACTGAACTAAATTCCTCGCCTCGGATAAACCTAATTTAACATCTAGGGGAGCCGCCCTTTTAAGTTTAATTTCTGCTTTAGCCGTGTCGAATAACTGTCTAGCCACAAAGTACTGACTTTCATAACCTATGGCAGAAAAAGCCACTATTTCAGAATCTTCGACTATTGTGGGAAAATTAAAGATGTATTGGCCTGCTGAGTTTGATGAGCTAGCATATCCTCCATATTGCATATCTATAACAACACCAGCCATCGGACCACCTGTCTCATAGTCTATAACTCGACCTTTTACGGTAGACAGCCCTTGAGCCATACTGCTTACTGAAAACAAAAAAGGAACTAAAATAGAAGGACGCATACTGGAAGCCTAAATTGAATGAAAAAACCAAATAATAAACCTGACTATTTTATTTGACATTTACGTCTACTTATACCATTCATTTTCAATTAAATTGATATTAGTATTACCGTATTATCAAATTTAAGACTACACCGTTAATATTTATTTAAGAATAGGTAAATTGGTACTTTAATAGGATTTCCAAACTATGAAAAAAACGTTCAAATTAGTTTTAGCCATACTGTTTTTGCTGACCTCATTTGTAGGTCACGCTCAAATCATAAGTGCGAAAAATATCAAAAATAGGTTAATCCATAGAGCAGGTCAAAGAGCGGAAGAAAAAGCGACTCAAAAGGTGGAAGAGGGTATTGACAAAGTCTTTGATAGTCTCTTTGGAACTCCAGCACAAAAAAAAGAAACAACACGTAGTTCAGATAGCGTCAATGCTAAATCCTCAGACGAGGCAGCACTGGGCATGATAAGTAAAATGATGTCAAGTTTTGGTACATCAGAGGCTCCCAATTCCAATTACAACTTCACATCTTCTTATGTAATGAATATGCATTCTAAAACAAAAGATGAAGATTTAAAGATGAAAACTAAGTATTACTTCACTGAAAGTGGTAAATACATGGGCACCAAAATTTTAGAAGGGAATCATCCGCAAATGAATAGTTCTACAGACAGCATGGAAGCTATGATCATGGATTTTGAAAAAAAGAGCATGTACACTTTCTTAACTACGGATGGCAAAAAAGTAATGATGGGTATCTCTCTAAACAGCACCCTAGGAATAGCAGAGGTGAGCTCATCGGAAGCGATGGAAAATAAATTAACTAAAACTGGAGAAACAAAGACGATAGCTGGTTATGCGACAGATGCTTTTTTACTCACCCAAGGTGAAGACAAAAGCACTATTTGGATTAGTAGAAGTAGCGTTCCCGTGGTTTCCACCTATTATGAAGCCTTTCAGAAAATGTCTTCTTCGGGAAACAGTTTCCTGTCAGCAAATACCTCCAGAAATGCTCAAATGATGGCCTTTGCTAAAGAAGGAAGAACTATGCTAGGCATGTATTCTAAAACTAAAGATGGTGATGAAATGACTATGGAGGTAGAAAATATACAGGCATCAGACCCATTTAGCTTCTCTACTTCTGGTTATGAAAACATGATGGATATAAATAAGATCATGCAGGATACTATGAAAGAAGGGGCTAAAGACTAGTCTAGGAAATGCCTGATTGCAAACTCATAACCTTTAAGGCCCATGCCACAGATCATACCTACACACTTGCTGCTCAAGAAAGACTTATGTCTAAAGGCTTCTCTAGCATGTATATTAGAGATATGGACTTCCACTGCGGGACTTTCTACAGAAGAAAGAGCATCTGCCAGTGCTACTGAAGTATGCGTTAAGCCACCAGCATTAATGACGATTCCATCGTAAGAGAATCCTATCTCGTGTATTTTATCAATGATTTCACCCTCGTGATTGCTTTGAAAGTAGTTCAATAAAATTGTAGGAAAGTTCTTTTTGAGATCCTCTAAATATTCCTCGAAAGTATGGCTCCCGTAAATTTCAGGTTCTCTTTTTCCTAAGAGATTGAGATTGGGACCATTGATAATGATGAGTTGCTTCATATCTGTATAACTTGACTACAAATGTATGATATTAGAGATAATATAGAAATGCCCAAATAGATCTGGTCTTGAGATAGGTGAAATCTTCTTTTTGGATGTGTACTTCTTTTTCGAAAAAAATAAAATAATGTACCAACCATTTTAATGCCTACCCGAAGCAAAACGGAATAACTAAGAGTTCAAGCTGCTGCCTTGTATATATTCTTTCATGATCTATTAGGATTTCTGAAGGCGTATTCTCTCGCAGTAGTATAAAAAGAACAGAACTATTCCTTCTATTTTTGACAACTTGAATCTTTTAGTTTTAATCACCATTCGTTTTGGATTAAGCATGAAAACTAACTATCATTTATTACTTAGTTTGGATTTCGAAGCACCTCTGTAAAAGAACGCCCCATATTTTTAGTGCTTCTAGCCAATACTTTCACCACAAAATCTCTAGAAACAGTGCATCCATTCTTCACCACCCTTAGTTTGTACCTATAATTGCCCGGTCTTTGAGCTGGAAGCCACAGGTCTTTGGACTTCGACACCACCTTCCCCTCTGCATTTTGCCACCTGTAAATAATACCATTCCCCTCTTCTTTGGCTGTTATATGAATTAATTCTTCCTCCATAAACTCGGTTTCTTCAATGATAGAGTTAGGAGCTTCCTTTACTATAAGTTTTATTTTACCATAAACCGTTAAATCCTGTTTAGACACCACTACTGTATAAATGCCGTCATCTGAAAATGCTAACTCTTTGAATTTAATAACTTGAGAGGAATGTGTAAAGCCATTTGGCCCCTCCCATTCATATTTAGCCTTTGAACCATAATTAGGTGCCGAGAAGACTAAAACTCCTCCTGTACATGCCGAAACAAAAGAAATAGTCGCCTCGCTCACGTATTCTTTGTAATTAATGGTCTTATGATGCTCAAATGAGTAATAAAACAAGCTAGAAGTATCTCTCCATATTTTGATATTCTCAATTCGTTGTTTTTGAGAGCTTGTGATAATATGGATTTCTGGACTCTCCAATTCTTTACATGCCTTTAATTGCTGGCCTGAAAGAGAAAACAGCACGGCAAAAACAAGGAGTGTGGTATTCGCTTTTTTAGATTGGTTTAGTTTGATTTCCATTAGTATAAGTTCTCAACGAGTGCTCTCTAAACGTGCAAATTTCGTGCTAAAAAATGCCCTTCATCATTATTTGGAAGGCATTTTATGCCAAGCAACGACATTAGAGAATTTACAAACGTTATTTTTCCTACACTAATATGTCTAAAGGATTTTCTTGGCAAGGGTTAATTGCCATCCCTTAGCACGTTGACTAAACTTCTCTTCACCACTAAAATTCAAAACATTAATGTCACTAAGGCCTCCTTCTTTCCTGAGATCAATTTCAAAACCTAAAAGTTTAACACCTAATCCAAACTGATATCCCCAAGTAGAATTAGCAAACGCCTCACCGACATTACTCGTGTACCCAGCAAGAGCCTCTTTTAATTTCTGATCTTCTGAAAGTTTAATAGATGCAACAGGCCCTGCCATTACTCTTAAAAATTTTAAAGGCTTAAATCCAATCAGTATTGGAATATCTAAATTGGTATATTTTACATCTATAAGTTCTGCCGAACCACCTCCTAGCGGTGATACGCTTACTTTACCACCTTTCGAAGCCACTAATACTTCTGGCTGAAGATAAATTTTATCTCCTAACCTTCCCCATGCACCAAAAACCCATCCTGTTTTAGTCTCAAAACTTTCTGAAATATTATTTTTTAAGGAGCCCGCATCTGTCGTGATGCTAGTCAGGTTTACGCCAGCCTTGATTCCTAAACCAGACTGAGAAAACCCTAGTGAACTTATAAGTGCCAATGCCAAGATAGCAGTAATCTTCTTCATAAATATTTTGTGATTTGAATCTCCAAAGAGATATATTGATTTCGATAAGTTAACGGAGATACTTTTTAAATGAGTACGATTTACTAAAATATTAAATTCTCCTTAACATCAAGATGATATGTTTTATCCAACGGTTGCTTTGCCTGGTAATTACTATCTTCTTTGGATTAATATTTCGAACTTTACATTTCTATCATTTAAGACTTTTAGCTTCAAAAGATGGCCAAACAAAAAACTGCCTATTTCTGTCAAAACTGTGGCTATAATTCGCCCAAATGGTTGGGTAAATGTCCTACGTGTAGTGAATGGAATTCCTTAGTAGAGGAGCTAATAACCAAGGATGAGCCAGAAAAAGGCACATGGCGTTTTGGGAGCCAAAATACAAAGCCCAAGTCTAAGCCAAAAAAGATAAATGATATTCAAACAGCTGAACAATATAGAATTATAACGGATGACAGTGAGCTAAATCGAGTATTAGGTGGGGGTATGGTTCCTGGATCTTTAATACTTATTGGCGGAGAGCCTGGCATAGGGAAATCTACATTAATGCTTCAAATAGCCCTGAGTCTCAAAGATTATAATGTACTTTATATTTCAGGAGAAGAAAGCGAGCAGCAGCTAAAAATGAGAGCTACTCGACTCAAGTTTGAAAACGACCGTTGTTACATTCTGACAGAAACTGCCACTGATGCCATTTTTAAGCATATAGAAATGTTAGAACCTGATGTGGTGATTGTAGATTCTATACAAACTATGGCCTCCCCTTTAATAGAATCTGGAGCCGGTTCTGTGTCTCAGATTAAAGAATGTGCAGCCGAATTCATGACTTTCGCTAAAGAATCTGATGTGCCTGTTATCATGATAGGTCACATTACAAAAGAAGGTAGTTTAGCAGGCCCTAAGGTATTGGAGCACATGGTAGATACGGTTCTTCAGTTTGAGGGAGATAGGTATATGGCCTACAGGATTTTGAGAACAACAAAAAATAGATTTGGCAGTACCTCAGAACTAGGAATCTATGAAATGCTAGCAGATGGCCTTCGTGAGGTGAGTAATCCCTCTGAGATTTTAATCTCTGAAAGGTCCAGCCAAATTAGTGGAATTAGCATAGCCTCGATGATGGAGGGAAACAGGTCTCTTAATATTGAAATACAATCCTTAGTGAGCGTAGCCAATTATGGAACACCTCAGCGTTCTAGTAATGGTTTCGATCTAAGAAGATTGCAAATGCTTTTGGCGGTTTTGGAAAAAAGGGGAGGATTTAGATTAGGAACACAAGATGTATTCTTAAATGTGGCTGGAGGCCTGAAGGTTGAAGATCCAGCGATAGACTTGGCAGTTTGTGTAAGCGTGGCCTCTTCCTATGAAGATTTAGCGGTAAACCAGTCTTACTGTTTTGCAGCTGAAGTAGGGCTGGGAGGAGAAATTAGAGCGGTCAGTAGAATAGACTCCAGAATTTCTGAGGCAGAGAAATTAGGTTTCAAAAGAATATATATATCTCAGAATAATATGAAAGGTCTCTCAAGAGATAAATTAGGGATTGAAATAAGGGCATTTGAAAAACTAGAGGACGTGTTCAGAGACTTATTTGGCTAAGCTAAAGAGACCTATTTTTTAAACAATAAAAGACAACATTTTGACACAGAACTACATAGATATTTTACTTTGGGTAATTCCCCTTCCCGTGGGCTGGTTCATAGGGAAAATCCTTAAAATTACTCTATTCCCTGTCCTTTATAGACATGCCAAAAGAACTGAAAATAACCTCGATGACGCCCTCATAAATGCGGCATCCCGCGTGGCAGTGCCTTTATTCTGGATTATAGGTATATGGTTAGCTTATCACAATAGCAATCTATTAAATGATTACAAAACTCAGATAAAGACAGCCACAGAGGTATTCAGTGTATTAATTGGTACCTGGACGCTATCTCACCTTGTGACAGACCTGGCTCAGATTTACATTTTCAGGGTGAGTACATCTCTACCTAACACCTCCATTTTTACAAACCTGCTGAAAATTATAGTTTATTCCGTAGGTGTGGTTTTTGTGATGCATGTTTTAGGTATCCCTATCGCCCCTGCTCTTACCGCCCTTGGAGTAAGTGGATTAGCAGTAGCATTAGCCCTGCAAGATACCCTGAGTAATCTTTTTGCAGGTTTACAAATGTTAGCCGCCAAAAAAATAAAACCAGGAGACTACGTAAAACTAGAAGGAGGCGATGAAGGTTTTGTACGAGATATCGCTTGGAGAAATACCACCATTACGGCTTTGGGTAACCATTTAATTATTGTCCCGAACAGTACCATGGCTGAGGGCATTGTAAAAAACTACATTTTGCCGGACTCACAAAACTCTGTCCTAGTGTCTGTAGGTGTTTCATATGACTCCGATCTAAAACAGGTAGAACGAATAGCCATAGAAGTAGGTATGCAAATCCAGAAAAGTATAGAAGGTGCCGTAGAAGACCATGTTCCTTTTGTTAGATTCAATGAGTTTGCAGACAGCAGCATAAACTTCAAGATAATTTTAAGGAGTCGTGACTTCACGAGCCAATACATGATGACGCATGAGTTTATAAAAGCACTTCATGAGCGATTCAACAAAGAAGGTATAGAAATACCATTCCCAATCAGGACGGTTCATTTGAAAAAGGAGTAAATAGAAAAAGCTTCGTTACCAGGCTCTTCGATGAGCTCGGTCTCTAGAAGGATCCTCGAAGTAACATCTCCAAACTGTGCCTTCGAGGGCCCCTCAATAAACTCAGAGACGACCTCAGGCACCAGAAGGATCCTCGAAATCATCCTCAAAATAACTCAAAGAATTGAGCTATTGAGCCTCAAAATGATTCCTCCAAAATCACTATCTCAACTCTTCTGTTTTTTTGTCTGGACTCTGGAATGCCGTTTGTTTCTATGGCTCGTGTATCTCCCCATCCTTTGAAACTTATCCTTTCGGCATCTATGCCTCCATCCACTAGATAATCTCTCACGTTTTTAGCCCTGTCTATGGACAAAATCTTATTTAAATGACTATCGCCTTGATTATCCGTATGACCGTCCACCCTTATTTTCACAGTACGTTTCTGCTCCATCATTTGGATGACTTTTTGAAGCTCTGGATAAGAATCTTCTAATATATCTGCCTTACCACTCGGAAAGTAAACATAGTTTAACCTGAACGTATTTTTATTTACTTGCTCCATCTCCAAAGTATCAGATACTGCCCCCAAGTCTTCTTTTCCTTCAAACTTGAGTTGTTCAGCAATCAAAGGCTCTAAATAAATATCTCTACTAAAGTCTTTTCTAATGTTGCTCAGATCCATAAACACGGAAGAGCTTTTATAGCCTTCCGCGGAGATTAAATACTCATAGGCTCCCGGATGAATTAAGAATTCATAATATCCAGACCTGGATGTTTGAATTGAATCAAAAGCCGTCGAACTACGATCTAAAGCACAGACAATTTTAGCCGAAATGGGTTTATCTGTAGCGGCATCATATACTTTACCCCTAATCGTTATTTCCTCCACAGAGACCTCCTTCTCCACTAAACTTTTAGCCTCTTCTCCCTCCCCGGGGTTATTAATATTCACACCATAAAAATTCCAAAAGCTAAATCCTTCAGATTCTGGACTATCATTCTCTATTAAATCTATGATTTGAATACCTGGATCTAGTTTCTCAAAAAATACCTTAAAAAAGTATTTACTGTCTGGCTCTATTTCTTTTCTATCGGGTGCTTGAGGAATATTTGAAGCCTTTATAAACTTAAACGTTCTTCCGTCATTTGCTTTTAAAAACGTAGTGGGTTGGATACTTATGGTACTATTGCCAATCTGCTGCATCATTTGCTGTAAACTTAAACTCCTCATAAAAGGATCCATCCTTTTTAACATCTCTTTTTCTTTTAGATTGTTATTTAGATAATCCTTTATGGCATCTTCTCTAGATTTGCTCACAAACTGCATGGAAACCACCGTAAAATCTTCTGTGATCTCAATTTTATTAATGAAAGTATCTAAACTCGATTTTTTCTTTACCCTTGGGTTAGATGTAATTTGAGCTATAGTCACCAGATGACCTAAAAGTAAGATACCTGCCAATGTAAACTTATTCATTCTTCTCTTCAATTTTGAAATTATATTAATGAAACACAAATCTAAAATGAGAAGTTTAAATATCCCGTTAAGAAGTGTTAATACAGTCTTTAACCCTCGTAAAACTCTAAAGGTAAACCGTCGGGATCCGCAAAAAAAGTAAAACGTTTTCCTGTAAACTCATCTATCCTGATAGGCTCTGCCTCTATATGATGCTTCTCTAAATGTGCTATCGCAAACTCAATATCTTCTACCTCAAAAGCCAAGTGCCTTAGCCCAGCCGCTTCTGGCCTAGAAACCCGTTTTGGAGGATTTAGAAAAGAGAAAAGCTCTATGACATACTCCCTATCCAAAGCCAGGTCTAATTTATACGAATCTCTTTCTGCTCTATAAACCTCTGACAATACCTCTAAACCAAGCACCTCTGTATAAAAGGTTTTTGATTTTGGATAATCAGAAGCGATGATAGCTATGTGATGGATTTTGCTAATAATCTTCATACGTCTAGATTACGAAAAAAAGGCCTCTTTACCATATTAAAAATCTGAATGTGGGTCATTCCATAACCTACCCATTCGCCAACTAAGTTAGAATACGTCAGTTATTGAACCTAATTGACGTACCATGCACGTCGATTCGTATTCTCGAATGAACGCGTAAGCAAATACCTCCGAAGATATAGTTTTTGATTTTGAAAAATCAGAGGTAATGATGGCTATATGATGGAATCTGCTGACTAATTTCACCTCGTTAGCTTCCGACAAAAAGTTAACGAGCAAGTAGGCTCAAATTCGAAAAACGATTTGGATTAGGTTTCTAGAGTGTTACTTGTAGTAATCGGTAAAGCGAATTTATCTAATTACACATTTCCCATTTAAAAGGTAATCATGTCTTAAATTGTTGGGTTCTATTCAAGACGCTTTTATGAAAAATGTAGGTTTTGTTTATTAAATCCTGCTAACAAAAGAAATTCACACATTATTTCGAAGTTTTTAGGCAAAGGATTGTTCCGAACTACTTCACATCGTTACTCAATTGAAGTTGGCCCTAATGGGATAAATCGAATGGTTCAAGACACTACGAAGAAAGACCATTTATTTTCCAGCAATTGTGAGAAAAGAATGGAAATTCTAGAAACCTTTTTCTCAAAACAACTTAAGGAAATATTAGGATACAAAGACCATAGTGAAAAATTTAAAACTCAAAGCTTAGCCGGACAAGAGTGCTTGATTCCTAAAGAATTAAAAGCTTCTTGCTATCACCTTTTCTTTTATTTACAGAGCTGGCGAGTTTCAATTTCGTCATCAAGAAATTATATTAATTACAAACTTCCTGAAAAAACTGAAAATGATCTAAGAGAATTCCTCAACCATAACTTAAGGCTCAGACACAAAGACCTCATTTTACATTTAACAACAATCCCCTCCTGCCCTAATATTGTAAATTGTTTGCTATGCCTCAAGAAATAAATGAAACTACTAGAGGAGTATTCACAGCTTTTGAATTTGCTAAAGATTCATTTCTAATAATCGTCATGAATTTCGCATTCCTGTTATTTACAAGTCAGAATACTATTCAACCAGCTTATAGGCTTTTTGGCAGGTCTTCAATCTTGGTTTAAAAATCTGGCTGACGAAATGATTTCGGAAAAAATATGAATGAAAGCTGAGTCTCTTTTTTGCAAAAACATCGATTCTAGATTTTCATTTTTCATACGGTTCAATTATTAAACATCATTACAAAAAAAGAAAAATTGACTCTTATAGTTGTGAGAAATCAAAAATATACTGCGTCAAGCAAATAGAATTAAGTGAGAAGGTAAAAAAAGCCTTTCACTCAGAACCTTGGTTTAGTTCATTACCTAGATATTTTGGTTATGAACAATTGACAATAATACGAGAGAAAGAAAAAAAACTTGAAGACGCCATTGAACTTTGTCTGAAAGCAAAAGAACAGGGGTGAAATTCTAATTATGACAAAATCTAGATAAAAAAGTGATTGATAAGATTGATTATAGCTTTATTTACATTCCAAATTCCAGAGGTTTATTTATGTACTAAAACTAACCAGAAACACGTTAGAAGTCAGAAAAAACTTGATGTAAATCATCGGTAATCATCATCTCAAAGAAATCGAAACAAATGAAACTAAACCTCCTCACCCTCAAAAGCCTTTTATTCTTATTCATCTTCATAACGTCCTGTACCTACGAAGAAGACATTGATCCTTTAGAAACTGACAATAGGTCTAGTATCCAAACATTTGGCATTAGGCATGATAAATCTCTTTCTGACTATGAAGCTGTGGGGGCAAACAGTACGCCTTATAATACTACTGCGTACCCAGACTTTTCTTCGGTGGTTAGTTTTACCTACAGCCTTGACGGTTCTTCTGATGCTGAGTTTGTAGCAAGTGGTGTTTTAGTGGCCCCAAACTGGATTTTAACCGCCGGTCATAACTTTTTCGTAGCAGATGAGCAGTCAAACCCTGCACCGGCCTCTGGCATTTCCATTCATATTGGGAATGACCCAAATAATCCAGAACAGGTTTTAACCGCGGTTCAGCTTGTGTTTCACCCTACATGGTTTGATGAGAACGAAGTGGTGGCCAGAGGAAACGATTTCTGTCTAGTAAGGCTTTCTGCTTCACCTTTTGGAATAAGCTCAGCACCTCTTAATCGTTCTTTGGACGAGCCTGTAGGGTCTACCGTATGGCATAGCGGCTTTGGCGACTACTCCCAGCAAGCAAATCAAGATAAGGATGCCTACTCCAAAAGGCATGCGATGGAGAATATTTTGGATAGAAAGGTTTCTGGAATAAGCACCACGAATAAGAATGGAGAAATTTACATAGGAGGTCTTGTAGCTTTTGATTTTGATTCACCAGACGGCACCATTAATTCTCTGGGAGATGATTTCATTTCTAGTGACGAGCCTCTTTTAGGGACAGGAACGAGTGACGCTACAGCTCTTGAGCTAGAAGGAGGAACGGTAGAAGGAGATAGCGGCGGACCGCTTTGGGCAAGAATAAATAACCAGTGGCAGGTGATAGGAATTCTCTCAGGAGGAGCAGATGCACCCATTGAAGGACATAAAGATGCCAGCTATGGTGATATTAGCGTTTACACCCGTGTATCTACTAGCATGGCATGGATTGACTCTGTGATAAAGTAAAATGTTGGTTACTTTTGCGTTAATATTTAGCTATACTTTGGACTAAAATTAAGCAAAAAAGCTTCATTGACACGTCATGTCCGCAACGATCAGTCCTAGGCCTTACCCACCATATTTTGATTATGCACTAACGAGTCGCTGCGAAAACCCATCTTGATTCGTTACCAAAATAAACTTGCACAGTATTTTGGCAAAAGAATAAATACATAGTTTTAAAAGACCCCAATAAATCCTTAAGTAAAATCAGACCCAATCATTTTTTGGAAGTCTTTCATACTACCCATCATCACTAAGATATCGGACTCGTCAAATTCATATATAGGGTCAAGAATCATGTCAACCGTAGCGTATTTGCTTATCATGCCAATAAGATTCTTTTTTGACTCAAACTTCTTAATCGCAATGAGTTTCAGGCCATAAGTGCTGAAGAAATCAATGTTGCCTGATGTTCTTCCCAAATACCGCTTAGGCACCTCTATCTCTAAAATACTGCACGTTTCGGAAAGGTCAAAAGACTCTATTACTCCGCTTAACTCTAGCTGTTTGGCAAACTGCTCTGCAGCTATTTTCTCTGGATTAAAAATAGTTTCTATGCCGATAGACTCCAACACTGTTTGATGCAGAGGGTTTATCGCTCTACTTATGATAGACTTGGCATTGTGTTGCTTTATTAGAGCTGTCGTTAAGATAGAGGCCCCTACATCCTCCCCTATTGCCACTATCACTTGGTCCGCATCATGAATTGGTAGCGAGTTCAACGAGCCTGGCCTCGAAGAGTCTAAACAAATGGTATGAGTTATTTTATTTTTATACTGCTCCACTATTTCTAGGCGATTGTCTACCCCAAAAACCTCATGCCCGATGGACGTAAGACGAGTAGCCAACGTAGAACCAAAATTTCCAAGACCTATGATGATGTATTTCATATTAACTTCTTATCAAACAATTAAAACATTCTCCTTAGGGAATTGATGAGTATTGCCGTGCATTTTCTTAAAGACACCAAACAACAATGTAAACATCCCTACCCTACCCAAAAACATAGTTACTATTAAAACCAACTTAGAGGCCGTACATAGCTCGGGCGTAAGATTCATGGATAACCCTACTGTACTGTAAGCCGAAAAGCACTCAAAAGCAATGCGTGTAAGTTCAATATCAGGTTCCAAAACACTTATCAAAAATACAGAAAGGCCAATAATAAGGAGCGATAAAAAGATGACCGCAAAGGCTCTGGAAATAGAGGAAGACGTTATCTCTCTTTTGAAAATATCTACACGGGTCTTGCCTCTGGCTAATGAAACTATATTAGAAATGGCAATGGCAAAGGTGGTCGTTTTAATCCCTCCACCCGTACTGCTAGGTGATGAACCAATCCACATCAGTAACAGATATATCAATACTGTACCCTGCATCATACCTCCCATATCAATGGTGTTAAACCCCGCTGTCCTGGGAGTAACAGATCCAAAAAAAGCCTGTACAGATTTCCCAAAAAGAGAAGGATGATCAAGCAGCGAATTATTGTATTCGGTAATGAAATAAAGTACCGTACCTACGGCCAATAGAATACCTGTGGTGCTAAGGACAAGCCTAGAATGCACATTGATATTTCTAGCCAAAAAGATAAATCTCTCTTTAAAGAATAACCATCTAAAAAAACTTCTAAACCAAGCTTTGAGCATGTCATAGATATCTATCATGACAGGAAAGCCCAGTCCTCCAAAAATAACTAAGAAACATATCACAAGCTGAAAGGGATAGTTGAATCTAAATGCATCATTAAATAGCCCGCCTGATAAGGTGCTAAAACCTGCATTACAGAAAGCTGAAATGGAATGAAAAATTGAAAACATCCATGACTCTCTACTCGATGTGAAAAAGGTTTCATTACTCACAAAATGAATAAAAAATATACCTATTAACTCCATAATAAAGGTATAGCCTAATATTTTAAGGAGTGTACCAAATAGCGAATTTGGCTTATCTGCTTGTATGATGTCTGATAAAATAAGATGATTTCTAAAAGACATTCCTCCTTTAAAAAGAATGGCGAAGAAGTTTGTAAACGTCATGAGACCAAGGCCTCCTATCTGTATCAAAACCAATAAGACGTCTTGGCCAATGACAGAAAAGGCAGATGACGTATCAACTACAGTTAGGCCCGTTACACACACCGCACTCGTGGCCGTAAATAAGGCGTCTATAAAGCTTAAATCTTCCGTAGATACATCTGGAATGAGTAAAAGAGCTGTTCCTACAAAAATCAGCATTAGAAAGCTTACTACAAAAATACTAGAAGGCGTGGCCTTTTTCCCGTGAAAAATGGACCCCTCCCGCATAACTCTCACCACAAAAAAGATGCTGAGAAGCATGTACAAAAACCAGCTTTCATCTAAAAGTGGAAATTTGGTTTTAAGCTGTAGATATGCATAAAGTAGCCCTGCAAAAATTAAGTCGGGAAAGTAATGTCTGTCAAAGATCTTGACATTTTTCCTAATAAAATTCTCAATAATCCATTTACCCAGATACATCAGCATGATTATTAAGGGCAACTCCCTTAAAATAACATCTACCCGTTTATATATGTTTAGTTCTTTAGGAAAGGCTATTTGGTATATCACCAAAGTAAAAGCAAGAAAGAGTACTAAAAAGATAGCTCTTTCAAACCTTGTGAGCACAGGGTCTTTCATGAGGATGAGCCTGTCCCAAAAATCTACTAAATAATGTTTTAGTTTCACGTATGGAATTAATCTGCCGCCAAGTTAGGGATTCATTTGCCAAATCTATTTGGATTGAATAAGTCGTCCGCTTTTTGAGGGGCTTTATTCCTGATAATTTTAGCCACTTTTTGTCCTGTACCAGTACCTAAACTAATACCTAGCATAGCATGCCCAGTGGCCACTGTCAAATTGCTAAAAGTATCCGATCGGCCAATATACGGCAAACCATCAGGCGAGCAGGGTCTTAAGCCATGCCAAATACGGTCTACTTCTGGAGATTGAATATTACTTTCAGGGTAATAGCGTCTTCCTGCATGTGCTATCGCCTCTACTCTTTTTATTTCTATTTTATCATTATGGCCTGAGAACTCCATAGTACCAGCAAAACGTACAGACTTATCCTGAAAAGGTGTGACCGCCACTTTGGCTTCACACAAAATAGCTGGGTGAAAAATCCTTTTATCGATAGTCTGCCTCTCCATAAAACTATATCCTTTCCCAGCCTCAATGGGCATATTGAGTTTCAAGATCTTGGCTAGTTCACCAGACCAGCTTCCCGCTGCTAAAACAAGCTCTTCTATTTCTATTTCTTCTATGCCATGTCCTTTCTTATTTATGGTAATACTTTTGATTTTACCTTTATTAAAAGCTGCTTTTGTCAAAACGGCATTATTGGTAAATAAGACACCATTGGCTTTCAAGAAGCTTTTCAAGCTACTTATCAACTTCTGAGGATTACAATGGGCATCGTTCGGATAAAAAACACCTCCCTTCACATCAGGCCTACTTTCATATTCTAATTCATGTACACCCTGTCTATCTAAAATGGATGCTTTCATCCCTAATTCATGAGCCTTATTGACTACACCAATTTCATCCTCAAGGGTGTGCCCGGTTTGACAAAGCATGAGTAATCCTTTTGTTTCAAAGTCTAAATCTAAATCCTCTGTTTCCTGATAGAGAATCTTACTCTCCCATATAAATTTTTGAAGAACAGGCATGGCAGCATTAGCTTTTTTTTGAGTTGCAGATAAGGCAAACTTTAAAGCCCAATTCAGAAAATCCAAGTCTAATCTTGGCTTTGCATAAAAAGGACTTGTGCTGTCAAACATCCATTTTATAGCTTTTATAACCATACCCGGAGCTGCAAGAGGCACAAAATGGCTCGGTACTATCATTCCTGCGTTTTGAAATGAGCAGCCTTCATTACCTTCCGACTGGTCTATAAGCTCTACTTCATAACCCTCTTTTACCAAATAGTAGGCAGAAAAAAGTCCAATAATTCCGGAACCAATAATGTGTACTTTCATCTTAAATCACTTGAAATCCCCCAGCATAGGGATCATCGTTTTTATCAATACTTATTATATTTTCACCAATCACTTTCGCCCAGCCTTCTATAGAAGGAATGATAGCGTTACACCCTCCTACCTTAGTTACACCCTCTATCCTCCCGGTAAATCTACTTCCAATGATACTTTCATGTATAAAACTATCCCCTTGTTTTAATTTACCTTTGGCTGCCCATTGAGCCATTCTTGCAGAGGTACCCGTACCACAGGGGGACCTATCGATGGCCTTATCTCCATAAAAAACAGCATTTCTAGCCGTTGATGAAGTATCCAAAGGTTTCCCTGTCCATACAATATGACTCAAGCCTCTTATATTCTCATTTTCGGGGTGTATAAATTCCTGTTTTTTTCTTAGCAAAGCTCTTAGGTCTCTAGCCCAAGAAATAAGCTGCTCCGCACTATAGTTTTCAAGACCAAAGAAATTTTGCTGCGTATCCACAATAGCATAAAAGTTTCCACCATAGGCTACATCTACACTAATTTTACCCAAAGGTGGGAAGTCAATTTCTAAACCCTTTACTGCTAAAAAAGAAGGAATATTGGTCAGTTTTACACTTAAAACTTTTCCTTTTTCATCTTGAACATAGGACACATCTACTAATCCTGCTGGTGTCTCCATCCTAACTTTTCCGGGAACCTTTGGCTTGATAAGCCCATACTGAATTCCCGAAGTAATTGTACCAATGGTACCATGCCCACACATGGGTAAACAGCCACTAGTCTCTATAAACAAAACCCCAATATCATTCCTAGAATCTGAGGGGGGGTAAAGAATACTCCCAGACATCATATCATGACCTCTTGGCTCAAACATCAAACCCAAGCGAATCCAATCGTAATTTTCAAGAAAGTCCTGCCTTTTTTCTGACATGGTTCTACCCTTTAAAATGGGTCCTCCTTTCACAATAAGACGAACAGGATTACCACAAGTATGAGCATCAACACAATAAAATAAATGACCATCAAGTCTTTTCTGATCAAAAAAGCTTTCAGCTACCTCCAGTTCTATTGGTGCCGTTCCCATCCTATAACTCAGGCAAAACTGGTCTTGATGCTAACGCCTTTTCAATGATAGCCATCACTTCTACTCTCTCTTCTCCAATTAAAGGCAACCTAGGCTCCCTAACCCATTCTGTACCCATATTTAACACATCCTCCACGAGCTTTATTTTTTGCACGAATTTATTGCCAATATCCAAAGCTAAAAGTGGAAAAAACCATCTGTAAATCGCCCTTGCTTCTTCTATTCTTCCCTGCTTTGTCAATTCATAAATCACTACGGTTTCTCTCGGAAAAGCATCTACTAAACCTGATACCCAGCCATCTGCTCCCATGATCAAACTCTCCATAGCGAGATTATCTACCCCCGACATTATTTTAAATCTGTCTCCAAATTCATTGATAATATCCGTTGTATAACGAATGTCCCCTGTACTCTCCTTCATTGCCTCAAAATGAGCATTTTGAGCCAAATCATGAAACATGGGTATGCTAATGAAATTGCCATAAGCTATAGGGTTATTGTAGGCCATTACTGGCAAGTCTGTAGCATCTGCCACTTTATGTAAGTATTGCAAAGTCTCTCTGTCATCTGCTTTATACCGCATTGAAGGCAATAACATAAAGCCGTCAATGCCATTTTTTTCGCATGATTTAGCAAAACTTACAGCCTCGGAAGTCATGCATTCGGCAATACACATTACTAAAGGTACCCTCCCAGCTATAGCTTCCTTAGAAGCTTCTATAAGTGTTATTTTCTCTGAAGTTGTGGTGGTACCGTTTTCTCCCAAAGAGCCACAGATAATAATACCGTGAACACCAGCCTTTATTTGTTCATCAATATTGATTTTGAAAAAGTCTAAGTCTAGACTTTGATCTTGGTTAAAATTGGTAGTAACAGCAGGATAAACACCATTCCAGTCGGGTCTCATATAGGTCAATTTGATTAAAAATACTTCAGGTGGCAAATTAGAACTATTTCTTAAATCTCATTGTCATTAGCGTACTGAATAATGAAATGGAGAATAAAAAAACGCTTATTCTGGGAGCCTCCACAAATCCTTCGAGATACTCTTACCGAGCAGCTCAAAGACTTTCGGGAGCGAATTTCCCTGTTGTTTTGGTGGGTATAAAGAGAGGGAAAGTAGCCGGTCAAGAAATTCTTCTTACTACAGAAAGTATTATAGATATTCATACCGTTACGCTCTACTTGAGCCCAAAAAATCAAACGTCATATGAAGATTTCATTCTTGCCTTAAAGCCTCATAGAGTTATTTTTAATCCTGGAGCAGAGAACTTCCCTTTCATGGAAAAATTAACGGTGGCCGGCATTGAAGCTTTTGAAGCCTGCACACTGGTGATGTTGTCCTCAGGACAGTTCTAGCCTAGATAGTAAGAGCCACATTCCCAGTTTTGTTCCCAGCCCCTACATATTCAAAAGCTTTACCCACATCTTCTAAGGCGTAAGTCCTATCAATGACTGCCCTCATTTGCCCAGATTCTATTAGTTTTTTAACCAAAAAAACACTTGTATTTGTATCCTTAGGAATGGGGAATTTCACCTTTTTCCCTTTGGATACTAATCCAATCAGTGCCAAAAAAACATTTTGGGCATAAGGCCCTAATTCTGAAGATTGGTAAACACCTGTTGGTTTTAGTAAATGTTTGCATTTACTAAAAGTACTCTTACCTACGGTATCAAAAATATAATCGTATTGACCGATAAGCTGGGTAAAGTCTTCTTTTTGATAATTAATGACAAAATCTGCCCCAAGTGATTTAAGAAGGTCTAAGTTTTTTGTATTGCCTACGGCAGTGACCTCTGCCCCATAATATTTAGCTAGCTGTAATGCAGCAGAGCCTATTCCTCCTGTGGCACCGTTTACAATGACTTTATCCCCGATTTTAAGAGGAACCTTATTCATCATATTCTGAGCATAATGAGCTCCTTCAGTACAAGCTCCAGCTTCCTCAAAAGACAGCTTTGAAGGCTTCAAGGCAATGGCTGCATCCTGGTCTATGACCATATATTCGGCATGAGAACAAAGCCCATCGGGATTTAATCCAAAAACAGCATCACCTATTTTAAAAGACGCCACACCTTCTCCAAGTCCTACCAAAACACCAGAAAACTCGGTTCCTAAAATACCACTTTTAGGTTTTGAAAGACCCGTCATCAATCTCATAAAAAAAGGCTTAGCATAAAACATGGCACAGTCGGTTCTATTTACAGACGTCGCCTTAATCTCAACTAATACCTCATTTCCTTTAGGAATGGGTGTAGGTAATTCTTGAAATTTAAGATGCTTAGGGGAGCCGTATTTAGACCAAAAGATAGCTTTCATATGCTAAAAGTAGGATTAGCGTTTTATCTACTTCGGAATTTATTTATTAGTGGTAATATCCTACATATAAGTGGCAATATCAGAAAGATTACGAAGTGCTAATGAAATACACTAAAAACTATAGTCCTAACAAGATCTATTAGGTCACATTTCAATAGCTTTTAACTAATTTTGTACCGAACCAGAAAGAATTTATGCTCTACCCAAAAAACATTGAAACTAAACTCGGCTTTCACACCATTAGAGAACTAGTTTCCGAACGTTGTGTAAGTGATTTGGGAAAGGCTTTTGTAGAAAAAATTCGTTTTTCCGACAGCCATGCTCTAGTCAAAAAACTGATTGGTCAAACCGCGGAGTTTAAACTTATCATGCAGCTTCATGGGGCCTTCCCAGAGCAAAATTACCTAGATGTAACTGATGCCTTACAGAGTGCTCAAACGGAGGGTTCATATCTATCAGAGGAGCTTTTTTTTGACATTAAATTATCGCTAAATACTATTCTCCAAATCCAACAATTCTTTGAAGAAAAAGAAGTCCAATTTCCTCTCTTAGTTGACATGGTACAAGGTGCAATTTCTGAAGATTTAGACCTAGCAAAAATAGTCTCTGACATTGACGGAATTATTGACGAAAGGGGAATTGTTCGTGATAACGCCTCCACAGAACTTTATGCGTTGCGTAAAAAGATATCAACAGAACAGAGTAACGTTCGCAAGACATTAGAACGGATTTATAAGATGGCCAAAAACTCTGGCTGGATAGGGGAAGACATGACCCTTACCGTTAGAAACGGCCGTTTAGTAATTCCTCTCCTATCTGAGCATAAACGTAAAATGAAGGGTTTTGTTCATGATGAGTCCGCCACAGGAAAAATGGCTTTCGTTGAACCCTCGGAAGTACTAGAATCCAATAATGAAATCCGAGATTTAGAGATAAAAGAGCGAAGAGAAATTATTAGAATTCTTAGGACCCTTACTTCGAGTATTAGACCACACATTGGCGATTTAAGAAGAGCATATTTTCTTCTGGGCATAGTTGATTTCATTAGAGCAAAAGCCAAACTAGCCTTGGAATTAGATGCCACAGCTCCCTTACTGGTCGACGAACGTCTTATGGAATGGTCGAGTGCAAAACATCCTATTCTTTATTTGGCTCACGGGAAACTGGGTAAATCTACTATTCCACTTCGTGTAGAACTTGATGACGAAAATAGGATTTTGATCGTCTCGGGACCCAATGCTGGAGGAAAGTCTGTTATGCTAAAAACCATTGGCCTCATACAGTATATGGCTCAGTGTGGCTTTTTAGTTCCCGTTTCTCCAGACTCTAAAATGGGAATTTTTAAAAATATTTTTATTGATATCGGTGATGAACAAAGTATTGAAAATGATTTGAGTACATACAGTTCGCATCTGACGAACATGAATTTCTTTTTAAATAATGCTAATAAACATACCCTCTTTCTAATAGATGAGTTTGGGACTGGCACAGAGCCTAACCTCGGAGGAGCAATTGCAGAAACGCTCTTAGAAAATTTTGTGAAATCTCAGGCAAAAGGTGTTATCAATACTCATTATACGAATCTGAAAATCTTCGCTGATAAAAATAGAGGCTTGCAAAACGGTGCCATGAAGTTTGATGGCGAAAAGCTAGAGCCTCTTTATATATTAGAAATGGGTAAACCTGGTAGTTCTTTTGCTCTGGAAGTAGCGAGTAAAATAGGCCTCCCTTCTTTTATTACTAAGCGAGCCAAAAAGAAACTAGGAACACAACAGGCTGATTTTGAGAAAATGCTCAAAGAACTGGAAATAGAGAAAAAGGTTTTTTCTGATAAGAACATAGAATTCACTTCTCAAAACAACCTTCTGAAAAGTAAAATAGACCAATACAATGGGCTTAAAGACTTCTTAGATGGCGAACAAAAAAATATTATTAATGATGCCAAAGTCGAGGCAAAAAGGCTTCTAAAGGAAAGTAATAAAGCCATAGAAACGGCTATTAGAGACATTAAAGAAAACAAGGCTGATAAAGTAAAGACTCAAGCTATCAGAAAGAAGCTTGAGGTTTTAAAGGAGGAATTGGTGCCAGAAGAACCTACGCCGATAGCTCCGAAAGAAATTTGGACCTCAGAAAAAGGAGATATTAAAGTAGGTTCTTTCGTGAA
>JBNMFK010000004.1:0-28979 GCA_051269965.1 Algoriphagus sp.
GGCCAAAAATTATTGATCACTAGTATTATTGATAACCTCACTAAAGGAGCCTCGGGCCAAGCCGTTCAAAACATGAATCTAATTTTCGGATTGGAAGAAACGACAGGACTGAAACTGAAATCGGTTGGTTTTTAGATAATTTATTCTTTATAAAAGGGCTTTTTTTAACCCACCAATAGCACATTCGACATATAACTATGAGCACTTTTAATGTATATCCTGTTTACAACATCACCCCAGTAAAAGCAGAAGGGTGTAAACTCTGGGACGACAAGGGCGTAGAATACCTAGACCTCTACGGAGGGCATGCCGTAATTTCCATTGGTCATTCGCACCCCCACTATGTAAAGGCTATTCAGAACCAAGTAGCTCAGCTAGGGTTCTACTCCAATTCTGTCAAAATGCCTTTGCAAGAAGAGTTGGCTACAAAATTAGGTGAACTTACTGGTTTGCCAGATTATCAATTATTCATGACTAGTTCTGGTGCTGAGTCCAATGAGAATGCTCTTAAATTAGCTTCTTTTTATAAGGGCAGAAAAAAAGTAATTGCTTTCTCAAAGGGCTTTCATGGAAGAACTTCGGCGGCAGTTGCTGTTACAGATAACTCTAGCATTCAAGCTCCAATTAACTTTGCAGATCATGTAGTCAAATTGCCATTTAACGATGTGGAGGCTGTAAAAGCAGCCATTGATGGAAAAACCTGTGCCGTCATTATGGAAGGTATTCAAGGCGTAGGAGGAGTGAACGTGGCTACCGAAGAATTTCAAAAAGCGATAAGAGAAGCCTGTGATGCACATGGTGCAGTTTACATACATGATAGTGTGCAATGCGGCTATGGAAGATCGGGAGATTTTTTTAGTTTTCAAGACACCGACATCAAGCCAGACATTATTTCCATGGCAAAAGGTATGGGAAATGGATTTCCAGTAGGAGGGATATTGGTTTCGCCAAAATTTGAAGCTAGATATGGCATGTTAGGAACTACTTTCGGTGGGAATCATTTGGCCTGTGCAGCTGCCTTAGCTGTTTTAGATGTTATAAAAGATGAAAACCTTGTTTTAAAAGCAAAAGAACTCGGAGAATACACATTGGCTAAACTAAAGCCTTTGGTAGAAAATGGCAAAATAAAAGAGGTAAGAGGCAGAGGACTCATGATTGGCATAGAACTAGAAAACCCAATTAAGGAAATTAGGGAAAAGCTAATATTTGAAGATAACATATTCACAGGAGCCTCAGGTGCCAATACCATAAGATTATTGCCAAGTTTAAATGTGAAAAAAGAAGAGTTAGATAGATTTTTGGATGCTTTGATGAAGTATTTGTAGTTCTTAGAATATGCTGCAGAGAGCGTTTAGCGAGATTTTGTCCAAAGTGTCAAAATCTCGCTAAACAGATTCGATATTTTACAGAAGCCATAGATTCTCTAAGAATACCTCACCCCTCTGGAGCTAAAAAATTATTTACTTAAACTAATTCTGCGTTTAATTCTTGAGCTAATGGAAAGTCGATGGCGAAACCTGTAAGGTTATGGATATAATTACTGATGGTTTTATCACCTATTATTATGACCACATCTATCAAATTGGCTTCTGTATAACCCGCCGTAAAAAATGTAGCTAAGCTTTCTGCTGAAGCTTTTCCTTTATTGGAAGCTGCAGAAAGTGTGAATTTAACTAAGGCATCTGTCTTGGCATCAAAGCTTGCAGTACCACTCCTTAATTCTAAAATTTGGTCTTCAGAAAAACCGTTCATGCTACCTAATACTGTATGAGCCGACTGGCAATATTTACAGCCGTTGTACTCACTTACTACCAAGTTTATAACCTCTCTTTCTTTGGCGTTAAGCGTTGACTTACGATTTTGAAGAGCTAGGTAATCACTTAAAGCCGTTTCGTTTTTGGCGTAGAATGCATAAAGGTTAGGAACAAAGCCTAAGCCTTTTTGAAGGTTATCGAAAATGGCTTGATTAGTTTCAGATACTTCTTCTCTTGTTGGAATACTAAATTTTGACATTGTATTATTGTTTTAATTGTTATTAATCAAATTGATAATACAAAGGTGCAGGAATGCAAGAGTGAGTGAATAGGCAGAAATTCCTCTTATGTTGGCAATTTTACCTTTTAGTCAGAATTTCTAAAATCGTTGGGAGACACGGCTTCATTATTCTTAAAAAAACGACTGAAAGCCTGTAAATCTGTAAATCCTAATTGGTAGGCTATTTCTGAAATACTTCCGTCTGTATATCTTAAAAGTCTTCTGGCTTCGAGCAGTCTTCTTTCTTGAATGTACTGTAGTGGCGTTTTGCTGCCAATTTTCTTAAAAAGGTTTGAAAGGCTTTTAGGACTTATGCTGAGGAGGTCTGCGTAGTCTGACACCTTATGTTTTTTTCTAAAGTGTTTTTCTACCAAAAAATTGAACATTCTTAGGCTATCAAAATAGTCATCATCTGAAACATTATATTTCAGCTGTTCTTTATAAATACGCGTACACAGTATCAACATTCTTTTAAGCATCATCTGGAGCATTTCTAGCTGCAGGTTGTCGTGAGACGCCATTTCTAGACATAGCATTTTCCAGACGGTTTCTAGGGTGTCGAGTTCTTTGGCGTTGGGTCTGATGTGGGGTAGGGTGGCTGCACCAAAATATAGAATTCCTTTACAGCTAATTTCACTATCATGATCTAGAATACAGTAAAAGGGCCTGTTAAACTTCAATAGTCTTAGTTTATCGACTTTTACGGTCTCCACTTTATGAAACTCTGTAAGCGATATAAGTTCATTGGTTTTGAATGCCACCTTTTGCCCATCTATTTTAAGAATGTTATGATCGGAATCAAACCAGAGTAATGAAAGCTCTGCATTTTTGGAGGCCTTTATCAAATGACAGTTTTCACTGGTGATATGTACTACTTCAAAATATTCTTTGTTTTGGCCGTCGTATCTCATGGAGTGTGTTAAGTTATCGGTTTACCTACGGTAAATTTTGGGATGGGGTTTTGCTTTTTCCTCCAGTAGGTCTCCCTGTCTGCCGATAGGCAGGCGTAAGGGTCTGCTGTATTAAAGTGATTTTGGTCAAAAATGGTGCTATCATACAGGTAACCTGCAAATATTCTTATAATGTGTAAGCCTAATACGTTCATCTAGCTCATAGTATTTTCCTCAAGCAGCTTAAGATTTGGATACATGAAGGTCTTACAATACTCTGTAAGAGGGGAAAGACCAAAGGACGTATTACGCAAGATCGAAAAGACCTTGCGTAGCGGATTAACCCTTATTTTATATGCATGAAACTTTGCTCTTTTCAGAGCTTGGTAATAACCGTTAAATAAAACAAATGAGATCATAAAGGTACTGTCTTCTGTTTCCAGAAGGATTTGGTTAAATATAATTTCTATAAATTGTTTATTTAAAAAAACACGAATGTAAAACAGCTTTTACTATTCGTCATTTTAGTTATATTGGACTTTACCGGAACACAAGGTCAGTCTTCTGAAATATTATCAACAGAAGGCCTTATAAGAGCGGGTCTTCCTGAATTGGGATTGATAGGGAATAAGACCCCTCGAATTACAGGTAAACGATCTAGTGGTACACTAGCTTCTCCCACTGCAATCTCAAAGGACTATTCTATGCTTGAATTAAATGCTTACGGATATGCTGGATTTAGTTTTAATGAGCGTGCTAGTATCGAGATGCGTGCTTCGGAACATTGGACAAGTATCTTTAACGGTTCACATATTCGTTTTATGACTACACCTATAGGTCATTCTCTTATGCGTGAACAAATGCGATTGGTAGGCTCAGGGTATTTAGGGTTAAACAACTCAAACCCGACGGTACCTTTCATGTAAATCACGCGTAGTATCATACCAATTCAGGGGAGGGGATCGCTATTTTTGGGCTTCTAGAAGCTAGTCATCTCAAGATTAACGGGGATCAAATAAATAGCTGGTCTAACCTGTTGGTGGTTTACTTAACTTAAATTTTTATTCAAATGGCAACGTTCGAATTGGTAATGGTCAGGATGGTTCCAATTTATATTTAGCAGGTTACACAAAGCTAGGTCTTAGGGCTCCTAGTATAAAAACGAAAAACTGAACAGTACAACGAATTCTGTGGAAGGTGGTTTGGCGAATATTCCACATGCGATAGGCAGCTCAGCTAAAATTCTTTCGATTGATATTGCCGTCAATAATGCAGGCAGTACATACGTTCCTGAAAATTATACCCAGTCAGCAGACCTTAAATTCAATTATTACTATAATGATACCAATATCGGCCTCGTGAATAAAGCAGGAAACAGTGCCTTGATACTTAACAAGCCAATTAAAATATTGATTACTTACGAGGAGTAGAAACGATTAAACAATAGGCCAATATAGATATCGTCTAACGCAGTCTCTGCAAAACACGAAATACAAATGAAGTTTAAATTTATTTCTCGGTTTAGCCGCTCCGCAAGGCTTTTTCGAACTCGGGGTTTTGTTATTCGGTCTTCAGACCGGTATGTTGTTGAGGTTCTAAAACGACTTATGATTTCACCAATCATTTATATCTAAATGAAATCCTTTCTTTAAAGGATTAATAATTGGGTTAGAATGAAATTCATAGATTCCTCAAAACTGCCATTAACAACTCTGGACTAATTCTTTTGTGGTAATTAGGGTTGAAGTATTCAAGAATAATTTCTACATCAGCGTTTACCACTAAAACAGAAGGGACAGGTAATATCTCTGGGGCTTTGCCGAAGATCCAGCTACCTAAACTTTCTAGACTTAATATTAACTAAGCTACCATCTTGGTCAGAAAATAATTGATATTTAATATGACTAGCATCCGAGAAAAACTGGTTTTAAAGTCAATTCCTTATATCGTTCTGTAATGTTTGAGCACAGCCTAAATTATTCTTTCGAAAAATATAAATCTAAGAGACTATTAATGAAAATTTGGGCTTCGTGAGTTTACGGGTCGGACCGCTGATGGCGTATTGCTTCTTTTCGTATTTTTTCAAACGGTACGGCGTTCCGCAAAACAAACTCCGCTGTAAAGCGAGCGAAGCAAGAGTGAGGTGGTTTTTGGGAATTGACGGAAAGTGTTGCTTTCTTACTTTTAGGGTACAAAGATCTTTTTAACCACATTTAATATAAAATTATGAGCACTTTTAATGTATATCCTGTTTACAATATCAAACTAGTAAAATCAGAGGGCTGTAAAATCTGGGACGACAAAGGCGTAGAATAGCTGGACGTTTACGGAGTCCATGCGGTAATTTCCATTGGTCATTCCCCCCCACACTATGTGAAGGCCATGCAAAATCAAGTTACTCAGCTAGTATTTTACTCTTAATATGTAAAAATGCCCTTGCAGAACGAATTGGCTAATAAGTTGTGGGCTTTAGCAGGTTTGTTAGATTATAAACTATTCTTAGCCAACTCAGGTGCTGAAGCAAATGAAGATACTCTAAACTGGCCTCTTTTCATAATGGCCTAAAGAAAATCATAGCTTTTCAAAAGATTTCATTCAAGAACGTCAGTAGCGGTGGCGTTTACAAATAATCCTAAAATACAGGCCGCCATAAACTTTGCTGACCAGGTACTGATTTTACCTGTCAATCTCGTCGAGGCTGTTAATAACGGCATTGATAAAGATACTTGTGCTGTTGGAGGGTATTTGGAGTGTTGGAGGTTGTCATAGGGCTATTGCCGAATTTCAAAAAGCGATAATAGAAAAATGTAATGAACATGGAGCTCTCTATATCCATGACAGTGTGCCGTGTGGCTACGGCCGTTCTAGTGACTCCTTTGGCTTTGAAGCCTCGGGAGTAAAGCCAGATATCATTTCTATGTCCAAAGGAATGGGGAACAGTTTTCCAATAGGCGGGATTCTAATATCTCTAAAAATCGATGCAAAGTTCAGTGCTTTAGGGATCACATTCGGAGGAAATCACTTAGCATGTGCAGCAGGTATAGCTGTTTTGGATGTCATTAAGGAGGAAAACCTTGTTCAAAAGGCGAAGGAATATGGAGAATATATATTGGCCAAACGTATGGCATTAGTAGCAAATGGGAAAATCAAGGAGGTTAGAGATAAAGAGATCATGATTGGAATTGATCTTGAAGGTTCAATTAGGGAAATTAGAGAAAAGTTGATGTTTGACGATAAAATATTTATACGAGTCTCAGGTACCAATACCATAAGATTATTGCCAAGCTTAAATAGAAAAAAAGAGGAGTTAGATAGATTTTTGGACGTTTTGGGTAAATACTTTTAACTTCCATTAGCAGACTCCGCTTTAGCTAGATTCGGCTATTTTTTTTTCTTCAGTAATAAGACATCTTTATGATTTTCAAAATAGCTTTCAACAGAAAAAGCTAGCAAATTGCGAAAACATTGATGAACAAACTAAAAAAAGCTTTTACTAGCGAGCTCTAATGCCATTTTGTTTCCGGCATAAATATCGAATAGCATATTAAAAAATCATGTAAAAGGACAATTTGAAGATTTAGGAAAGCAAAATGAACCTGATATGAACAGAAAAATATGTAGGTTATGATGCCCTTACAATAGCGTAGTAAGCTGATGAATACAATAATTAAATATTAAAAAACGTGGAAAATACAGAATATCATATTGATGGGAAGAAGCATACTATTTCAATTGAAGGCTCACCCCTATTACAACTGGGAAAAAATGAAGTACTTTCAAGGGAAGACTCAGATGTTACCCATGGACAACCATGGTATCAAAAAGGGTTTGTAGAACAAGATTTTCTCAGTAAGGATGAGTTTGAGTCATTAAAAAAAGGGCTTACCTCTTGCATAAAGGAAATTGTCAAGAAAGAGATAGCGGTGAACACCGAAGGGTTTGAGCTTGAAAAATATCATCACTATGTGACTGAAGACACTAGTCATTTTAAAATTGTTTCAAAGACAAGGGACTTATTTGCGGAGGATTTTAACTTCCCAGTAATGAAATTGATACCTCGTTTGTCTGAAATGCTAGATTTCGAGTTAACAGACATAAACCCGAAAACCGATATAAAGCTGCACATAATAGTCCGTTTAAATAGACCTGATTCTAACGATTATAATCCTCCACACAAGGATATCTACGAAAGCGTTGATAATGATTCCTATATTCCCCAGTTCGTAAACTTTTGGATTCCTGTGGCTGGTGTCACAAAGAATTCTTCTCTTCCTATTGCACCTGAAAGCCACAAGTTAAATGAAGCGTTGGTATGCAGGACATTCGATGGAGGAATGATGGAAGGCAATAAATATCGAGTAAGAATGATAAAGTCTTGGGATGGTGAAAGTAAACTTGTTAGGTCTACTGTTCGGGATGGACAAGTTTTAATATTTTCTAGCCACTTGATACATGGGCTTGCAATAAACAATGAGCATGACACCACCAGAGTTGCATTAGAATTCCGCCTTTTCAAAAAGTAAGAATGTAACAATTTTAAGCTTTTTGATTTCCGCGAAGGTTCAGAATTATTTTATAATTCTCCGACTTTTGCCTCTGGCTCGATAAAGGCCGGTTTTGAATTAAAAAAGGTCAAACTAAAATCAGACCATCTGAAAACGAAAAGAGTACAACTTTCTAGTAAATAGACTGTTGTACTCTTCTTTTTTGTTTTTGCTATGACCTTATTTTCATAGTTAAGTACCGGGGACGGGGGTCGAACCCGTACGAGCGTTTCGGCTCACAGGATTTTAAGTCCTGCGTGTCTACCAATTCCACCACCCCGGCGGATTTTGACAATCCTAGTGAAAAAAAAAGCCCCATTAATGGGAGCTTTGTTCTTCGAGCAAAAGACGGGTCTCGAACCCGCGACCTTAACCTTGGCAAGGTTACGCTCTACCAACTGAGCTACTTTCGCTTATTATCGAGGTGCAAAGATAACTGATGGTTTTTATTAGTCAAGAGAATTTTAGAGATTTTTTCTTCTTTTCTGTTCCTCAGACCTTACTTTTGTGTTTCCAAGTTAAATATATGACTAGAAAGCCAAATTTTTCGAAGAGTTCGGACGGGTTACTTCCGGTAATTGTACAAGATGAATTAACACTTAAAGTGCTGATGCTGGGGTATATGAATGCCGAAGCCTACGAAAAGACGCTCAAAGAAGAGCTGGTTACTTTTTTTAGTAGAAGTAAAAATAGGCTTTGGACTAAAGGAGAGACTTCTGAAAATTATCTTCATGTCAAAAATATTTCTGTAGATTGTGATGGAGATACGCTTTTGATAAAGGTTTCTCCAGATGGCCCTACGTGTCATACTGGTGATGACACCTGTTGGCAGGAGGAAAACGAAGGGAAAGTGGGCTTCTTAAATCATTTGAAGCATACCTTAAGGGATAGGCACGAGAATCCAAGTGATACATCTTACACAAGTAGTCTCTTTGCCAAAGGCATCAATAAAGTAGCTCAGAAAGTAGGAGAGGAGGCTGTGGAATTAGTGATAGAAGCAAAAGACGATAACAAAGATCTTTTTCTGGGTGAAGCTGCAGATTTGATGTATCATTATTTGGTGCTGCTAGAAGCAAAAAAAATCGATTTAGACGAGGTAATAGATACTTTAATAAGTAGACATAAATAATATGCTTAATTATGCCATAAGACTAGTATTGGTGGGGTTGGTTGTTTTTCAAATCCCCAATTTCCTCAGTAATATACATGTAGAAGATTTACAGACTGCCCTTATCGTGGCATTGGTGATGAGTCTCTTAAACACTTTTGTAAAACCGCTTTTAACAATCCTTTCATTTCCAATCACGATTTTGACACTCGGCCTTTTTTACTTCGTTGTGACGGTGGCCGTTGTTTATTTGTGCGATTATTTGATAGGAAAATTTAGAGTGAGTGGTTTTCTTCATCCATTGCTTTTCAGCTTTATTCTAAGTTTAGTGAATTCTGCTGTAAGCTCCTTCCAAAAGAAATGAAACAACTAGCTATATTTATATTATTCTTAATTTCTGTGTCATCTTGCCGTCAAAAACCCATTGATATGGGAGCAAATTTTGATACCGCGGCTTTTAGCTCGGATAGAAAAGCATGCGAGGGTAAAAGGGAATTATTGAGCCCACAATTAGAGATAGTCAAGGATTCGCTGCTTGGATATGGTGAAAATAAGCTCACGGCTACCTTGGGTAGGTATGACTTGCAAATGCTAGACAAGCGAAATCAGAAAGTCTTCATCTACTTCTTAGCTGCTGGTCCTCAATGTGCTGGGAATGTATCAAATGCCCGTACCATGGCTGTTTATTTTAATGCGACCAAACTAGTGAAAGAAATCACTTTTCAAGAGGGTATTCTTTAATTAAGTCTCAAAAAGAGCATGCTTGATGGTGTAATAAACAATTACACAGTAGCCTAAAAATACCATAAAGTGAAAGGGCATCATACCGTAGAGTTGATTCTGTGCATCTATAATAAGCATGACCAGGAATGTGAGTGAAATGAGTCCTTCTACCCAAGTTATAAATCCTATCTTTTTGATGGAATAGACGTTCCCTTTCCAGCTATCTGTATTGTTTACCACATTAAACTTGGGCGTCCTTACAAAAGGCGTCTGTTTCCCCAATAGGCCTTCTAACACGGCTATTGTATTATGTAAGGAAAGCCCCATCATAAAGACTAAAAACATAAAAAGTCGCTTTACGAAAGTAAAAAAAGAATTATTTTTCCGCTTAAAAGCTAGCCAGTAAAAGGTGCCTAGTATAAGCCAATTTACTTGAAACAGCGTAGTCAGGTTCACCACTCTATGATAATCAGAGAATATGTGCGTGTTTAAAACCAATGGAATACTAAAGAAGGCCAAACCCATTACACTTATAAAAATAGAGCTGTTTAATAGGTGGTAAAAGCCATGAAGCTTAGAGCTAAGGCTCATGTTGTCAGCTTTAACTAAATTTTTCGCATTTTTTACAAAGCATTCCGCTCCACCTTTCATCCATCTGTATTGTTGAGACTTAACTGCTGGTAATGTCACGGGAAGTTCTGCCGGGGATTCTAGGTCTCGTAGGTATTCAAATTTCCATCCTTTGAGCTGTGCTCTATAACTGAGGTCTAAATCTTCTGTTAGGGTATCTGGAGACCAGCCTCCTGCGTCGGCAATGGTTTCTTTTCTCCATACACCAGCGGTACCATTAAAATTTATAAAATGGTTTCCAGCGGCTCTTCCGGGTTGTTCTATAAAGAAGTGGGCATCTAGTCCAAAGGCTTGAAGTTTAGTTAGTAAAGAGTAATCTTCATTGATGTGCTCCCATCTTGTTTGAACCACACCCACTTTTGGGTCTTGAAATAAGGGAACCGTTTTCTTTAGAAAATCAATAGAGGGCACAAAGTCCGCATCGAAAATAGCAATGAATTCTCCTTTAATATCTTGGAGCCCATACTTTAGGGCACCTGCTTTATAGCCAACGCGGTCTGGTCTTCTAATTAGTTGTATATCAAAACCCTTTTCTTGGTACTCTATAACTTTAGCCTCTAAGAGACTTGTAGTAATGTCATTAGAGTCGTCTAAAATCTGAATTTCTAGTTTATTTAAGGGATAATCAATTTTTGTAATGGAATCAATAAGCCTATTAACCACATATTTTTCATTATAAATGGGTAATTGTATGGTAACCAATGGCAGTTCGGCCTGTGGATTAATAATCTCTGCTGGTTTATATTTAAAATGAGACACTATTAAACTGAACTGCATGAGGCAATACAGAAAAATAATAGCGAGCGGCACTAAATAGGCTATTAGGAAAACTAAATCCATGTATTATTTCAAGGCATATTTAAAAATCCAAGATAATATTTTATAACCAGCCAGGACAGTTCCTTTTAGGGTTCCAGAAACCTTTGATTGTCCTATTCTAACGCGATAGTTTACAGGCACCTCGGTTACCTTATATTTTTCTTTGGCTGCTTTTAACTGCATTTCTACAGTCCACCCGTAGGTTTGATCCTCCATGTGAAGTGCCAGTAACTTTTCATATTTAATGGCCCTAAAAGGGCCTAAATCAGTATAAGTTACACCAAAAAACAGTTTGATAAGTTTTGTAGCTAGCCAATTCCCAAATAGCTGCTGGGGGGTCATAGAACCTGCTTCTTTTTGGCCTAAATCTCTGCTACCGATTACCATGTCATAACCCTCTTTTAAGATTGGTGCTATGAGTTCGGTAAGTTCTGCTGGGTAATCTGAGTAGTCTGCATCCAAGAAAACCACAATAGCCACAGCTTTTCCTTCTAAAGCCTCTATGCCTTTCATGCATGCAAAGCCATAGCCTTGTCGAGGTTCATCTAAAACGGTAGCACCTGCCTTTTTTGCAGCTGCTGCAGTATGGTCACTAGAGTTATTATTGACCACAATGACTTCTTCAACGTAAGTAGGAATCTCTGCAATGACTTTATCAATAGAAAGGGCTTCGTTAAAAGCAGGAATGATGACAAAAATGCCCTTAGGTGTCAATGATTTATCTTTTTCTTAAAAATATGTAGAATGAATCACTATTTACGACAAAAATCAGTCAATAGATTTAGGCGTATAATTTTGACAGTATTTATCATACAAACGTTCTGCCCTCTTTTGATTCAGCACCTTCAGCTGATAGTAATCGGCACAGGCACTCACAGATTTGTTGAGGTAGATATGAGCTGCTGCTCTCAAATAATAGGAGTCTATTAGATAAGGGTTTTTTTCAATAGCTTTCGAAAAGTGATATACTGACGATCGATAATTTTTGGCAGAAAAGTAACGGCGTCCATTTGACTCATATTCTTCTGCTGTAACTTTATCGTCTTTACCTGAGGAATAATTTTCTTTGGTCCACCCAAGGTCAAAATTATATTCAATCTCACAGTTTACAGCCTCTCCCAGATACTTAGCTGGCAGCCACTTGCCTTTAGTTTTATTAATGGCGTCAATAAGCTTCTGGTCATAATTTTGGTTTGAACTGGCGATTACTTTTTGTCCGAGGAGCTTACCTTCTTTGGTGACAACAAAGCGAACTACGAAACCACCTTTTTTATATTCTGGATATTTAAAGTTGGTAAAAATGTAGTCCATGGCACTAAATCGTGCATTTATGAACTTTGGTTCTAGTATCACAGGGTTTAGAATATAAACCTTGTCATTATTTTTTGCGGTATAAAATTCTGGGCTTGTTCCTAAGTCATAAGTAGGCTTAAAGTTCATGGTCAAACGAATAGGTTCTATGTCTTCTGAGTGATTGACTTGAACTAATTCCAATATAGGCTTATCGAGACGAATTATTTTGAAATAACTGCCTCTATAACTAAGGATACTATCCTCAATGGAATAGCTACTCAAAGAGTTTCTATTATCAATAGATATGATCAGGGAGTCACGCATAAATTCCAGTCCAAAGCTAGAATTTAAAAGATCATCATCATAAATGGTGCTTCCGTCTTTCAGGCTTATCCGATCCTTGATCCATTCTCCCTGAAGGGCTTTTTTCAGGGTATGTTGAGATATACCTTGAATGGTGGTGAATAATAAGACGAAAAAGACGGAATTATTTTTTAAATATTTAGACATTATCTGTTTTTGCTCAAGTACTCAGAAGCATACTTTACCCAGTCGGCTTCTCTTTTTGGTACTTTAACGTCAGGCTTAATTCCCTTATTATCTATTCTGCTATCTCTGGCACTTTTGGCAAGGCCAAAAGCTAATCTCCATCCGAAAGCTGGCAATCCCCAATCTCTTACTTCAATGTAATCTGCGAGACCTTTCGTTTTAGTACCAATAACAACTGTTTTATCGCTTTGTTTCGCTTCTAAAGTAACACTTTCTGCCGTACTTGCCGTATTTTCATTTACTAAAATTGCTACTTTTTTTGGATAAGGCATGGCTCTCACGTATTGAAATACTTTATCTGGGCCTTGAATATCAGAACCCATATTGTTTTTCATCTCTGTAATAACTTCTTGTAGTTTAGGAGCTAAAATTCGCTTGTACTTTGGAAAGTTCTGAATAGACTCTAGTTCATGCGTCAATAGAATAAGATTTTCTTCAGAAGCTCTAAACACACCACCTTTTCTTATGATTGGCTTGTCTGCGATATAAGGGTAGAGAGCAGAGAATGCATTCTCATCACCTCCTGGATTATTCCTTAAATCCACAATAAGATTTTCTGTATTCACTAATAACCTCTTATTCTTGTTAATCATTTCTTGTATATAATCTGCTGCATCAATGATTGTAAACGGTGGCAGCGTTATGAGTACTGTATTTGCATCTATTTTCTCAACTCGCCATTCTGGTAGACGTGTCAAAATATCCTCGTTATTAATTTCCTCGAGAGGGGCTGGGTATACCTTCTTAAACTTGTAGATATCATCTATTACAAGATAATTCTTTACAAGTCGTCCAAGTTTCTTAGTACTCGTGAAGTCTGCGTAATAGTATTTGCTGTCGAATTTATTTTCGCTAATCTCTTTTAAGGTAAATTTTACTTTGCCCTCAGACCATAGCTCGTCACGCTTTGACAATAGAAATCCTTTATATTTTCCTTTCTTCCTATCGGCGACTACGCCTACTCTGTAGTTTTTGTCTTCTGTTTCCCATACGCCAACGACATTTGATTGAGCTGGATTTTTGTCTAGGTATTTTTTAAAGGCAGCCTCGCCTTTAAATGACATCTTATTTACTTTTGAAGCTCTTTTAATGATCTCCTTAGGAGACTCAGTTTTAACAAAAGGACTTTGAATATTGATAAAAAGATGGCCATCTTCAAAGAAGGCAAGCCAATCATTCACAACATAATAACAAGCCTCGGCCTTATCAATTTTAGCGGCTTTCTTTATGGTACGAGCCGTTAGAGCATCAAACTTCTTTTTTTTTCTGTCTGTAATTTTCTCATTCCAGCCAGCATAATTATCTTCTGTTTTTTGATAGACCTCTTCAAAGTTTCTGGCACACAAGCTCTGTTTTTTTTGCTGAGCATAAGTGTAAACACTGGAAAGTAAAAGAGTACCAAGTAGGAATGTTATTTTTTTCATTTTGCACACGTATTTATTGCAATTAGAGCATTGCTAAAACGGTGCCAAAACTTTCAAAAATTCTACGTGGAGTACTGATAATTATCTTTAAATAATAACAGTTACGAAGTCAAATCACTCAAATACAGTAAGTTATACTTAATCTTCTCCTTCTGGAAGTTCTAAAGATTTTATTGAAGAAATAGCATTTCCAGCGATGCCCTTTATGCTTCCATACATATCAATGGTATTATTGGTGACTTTGTCAATCTGTACCTCACGCTCCTTCCAGATGCGTTGCATGGCTCTTTTTTCTCTGTCTAATTCATTTTTGAGGCTGGAGAAGCCCTCTACAATGGCTTCTATTTGTTGCCTAAATTGGTTACTGGTAAAGAAACTATAGATCAAAGTCATCTTATCTGCCTTATTCTCGTTAACGGATTTCGTCTGCTGGGTTCTAATGAGTATCTGTCTAAGTACAAAAACCAACCCTTTCACGTCATGGAATCCACAGATCCAAATCCCGTCTTTCTCTCCAAATCGTTCTAAGTCTTTTGGCATCGTTTGCGTTACTAGGACGGCTATTTCTGCCCCCGTTTCACGTTGGTCAGTCTTTAACTTTTCAATCCAGTCACCTCCCCAGTTCTGTGTTCGTTTACTTTCGAAAATTATCTTACCACAGTTTTGGCCAAACTCATTCATAACCGTCTGAATCGCGTCTGCTCCACGAATACCCTTTTTTACCTCTTCTATCACGTCGTACGGAAAAGCTATTGACAAGATGGATTCTATCTCTAATTCTTGAATTTCTCCCTGTAGTTGCATGGAGCCTTGTTGTGCTTTCCGTTGCATTTCCTTCACAAGGTTCATTTGATCTTCAAGCTTCTTCTCATATTCTTTTTTAACAAGCTCAAATTCCTCGTCTTTCTGTCTTTTTGCCTTTTCTTCTATGGCTCTACTCTTTTCCAAAAGTTCTCTTTCAAGCTTAAGTTGCAGTTGTTCTTGTTGCATCTTAAGTTCATTTTCTCTTCTGAGGAGCTCTAACTCTTTCTTTTGAGCTTCTAAAATGACTTGCTGTTTTACTTTATTATCCTCTTTTAGAGCGGCTAGTTCCACAGATTTTTTTTCATCTGCTCTTTTTTGGGCTTCGCCTTGGGCTATGGCCCACATTTTCTTTTTTTCTTCTTGTTCAAAATATCTTTTTTCTTCTAAAAGCTGTTTTTTGTAAAGCGCTAATTTCTCTCCATTTAGCTTTTCTTGTTCCGAAAATCGTTTTTTTAGTTCAATCTCCATGTGCTTTTGAAGAGCCTCGCCAGCATCAAAAACATGTCCACAGTTTGGGCAGGTAGTTTGGTTTGGGCTCATGCGTTTCTATAGATTCTTGAAAAGTGAAAAAGTAACATAGCTCCTGTGATTACCAGACCTACATAATGAAGGACGGAAGGTTCCACTCCTTCAAAAGCACCGCTAAGTCTAGAGAGTATAGAAACCATTATAATGATGAGAAGGTAATAGAAATAAAAGTAATCCATCCAAAAGGGAGGTTTTTTTGCCTTTAAAACCCATGGATAGATCAATAATGTCAAATAGCCAAGAGTCCCGCCAAGTAGCTTAAAAGGGACTAGTTCTATGTGATTTAAGTAAAGACTTAGTGCTAAGAAGACGAAGTGAATAGCATGTAAAACACTAAAAAGGGCAATCAAGCCTATAAACTTCTCTTTGAAACGTCCTCTTAGGTCAGACCAGTTTAAAGTTGTTAAAATGAACGTGGCCAGGATAAAGAAGAGGGATAGCCTACCGCTATATCTGGCAGCAAGCCTAAAGGTTTCTCCTGTTTCGAAAGGGTTACTAAAATAGGCATAGGCTAAAATTAGGCCTTCCGCTATGAGTGCCAAGATAAATAACTCCTTTAGGTTTTGTCTTATCATGCTTTGTAGGCTTTTGCTACTTGTGTTTGTATGCCCAGGCCTTCTATACCAAGCTCTATGATATCCCCTTCTTTTATAAATACAGGAGGCTTAAAACCTAGACCTACACCAGAGGGCGTTCCGGTAGAAATGACATCACCGGGTAATAGTGTCATATAATTGCTTAGATAGCTGACAATTTCGTCAACATAAAAAATCATATCGTCAGTATTCGAGTCTTGAATTTTTTCACCGTTTCTTTTTAACCAGACATTGAGCTTTTGAGGGTTAGAGACTTCATCGGGTGTTGCTAAGAAAGGTCCAAGCGGAGCAAACGTATCGTTTGACTTACCTTTAACCCATTGCCCACCCGTTTCTAATTGGAATGCTCTTTCACTATAATCGTTGTGCACGCAGTAACCTGCCACATATTCTAAGGCTGTTTCTTTAGTGACATAAGAAGCCTTTTTACCGATTACTACGGCTAATTCTACCTCCCAGTCCGTTTTTTCTGAGTTTCTGGGAATGATGAGATTGTCATTTGGGCCACAAATAGCCGATGTAGACTTGAAAAACACCAATGGTTCTTTTGGTTTATCCATTCCTGCTTCGGCGGCATGCTTTGCATAATTTAATCCAATACAAATAATCTTTGAAGGCCTGGCAATACAAGGGCCCAATCGAACAGTCTGATCTATTTCAGGACAAGAGGCCTGATTTATGGCTAGCCATGTCTTTAGTCGTTTTAGACCCTCATTTTCGAAAAAAGCCTCATTAAAATCTTCTCCAAAAGCTGTAACATCACGCCAGACATTTTTGCTGTCAATAATTCCTGTCTTTTCTTTTCCTTCTTTTCCGTATCTTATCAGTTTCATTGAGTAACTAGGTTAGGGCGTGTTAAGTTTAATAAATCCGCCATCTATTGGGAAATCAGTTCCTGTTGTAAAAGAGGCTTCGTCAGAAGCCAGATATACCGCCAAAGCAGCTACTTCAGCGGGTTTCCCCATGCGGCCTATCGGCTGGGTCTTTGATAATTCTTCAAAAATCTGCTCTTGTTTCTCAGGATAGGTTTTTTTGATAAAACCATCTACAAAAGGCGTGTGAATCCTTGCAGGCGAAATGCTATTACATCGAATATTATCCTTCACATAGTCTTTCGCTATTTGCAAAGTCATATTTACTACGGCAGCTTTACTCATGGAGTAAGCGAATCTATCTGCCAGTCCAATACTAGCAGCTACAGACGCCATATTGATTATTACGCCACCACCATTATTCATAAAATGTGGCAGTAAACAATGAATACAGTTATAAACTCCTTTGATATTGACATTATAAATTCTGTCCAAATCTTCTTCTAGCGTACTTTCTACAGTACCGATATGAGAAATTCCGGCATTATTGACGAGGATGTCAATGGGCTGAACTAACCTGATTTTGTCAATGGCTTTTTCAACAATACTTTGTTTGGAGACATCTACCCTATGGCAGTATGCTATTCCACCTGAGGCGATGATGAGGTCGGTTTCTCTTTCGGCAAGATCCATGTTTAGTTCAAAAATGTGAACAATAGCACCTTGTTTGGCAAAATTCCTCGAAATTTCTAAACCTATACCACTGGCTCCGCCAGTTACTACGGCGACTTTATTATCTAATCTAAACATATTGAAGGGATGATAGGATTGCAATTTAACTATCCTTTGTAAAATTTAGCCATTGAGCTTTGAAGATTAAAGACTTTGTAATATTTCAAATTAATGTGTTGCAGATCTTAAGGATTCAATCTACCTTTGCACTCTGTTTTAGAAATGGAGGTTGTAGCTCAGTTGGTTAGAGCATCGGCTTGTGGTGCCGAGGGTCGTGGGTTCGAGCCCCATCTACCTCCCTAAAAAAGACTTATCTGCTCAGCAGGTAGGTCTTTTGTTTTATTGACGCATTGGATATATTTGAATATGTTATCCTTCAAGACGAAATACTTATATATATTTCTTTTATTAAGCCTTTCTGTCCAGGGCCAAAACACACTTTTTAATTTTCCTCAAAACTTTCAATTGTTTCAAAGAGATAGCCTAAGCGTAGCTCATGTGAGAATCCATGGAACGGTAAATGAAAATACTTACGACGGAATAAGGCTTATCATTCTTCAGAACCATCAGGAATTTATAAGCCAAAGGCTAGACTTAAGCACGTCAAATGGGTTTGAGTGGGACATAGAGTTAATCGCAGGACTTTTTGAATACGATTTTGAAATAAGACTCTTTAGCGATTCTGATTCCTCAAGCCTAAGCAAGGCTACCAAAGTACTTTGTGGAGACGCCTATCTAATTTACGGGCAGTCAAACGCAGTTGCCAGTTGCTGTTTTAACGAATACCGGAATTTACCTGCTTTAAAGTTTCTGAGAAATTACATTTTTGTAGGGGAAGGCGATCCTGTTAATGGCTGGCGAGATTTGGGTATAGAGTTTGACTGGGCTGGAGGGCTTGGAGCTTGGTTGGCCAAGGATATTATTGAAAAACAGAGAATTCCAGTTCAAATAATTAATGGAGGAGTTGGTGGAATGCCCTTATTTGCCTTAGCAGAACGTGATTCTTTGAAGCCAGATGATGTGAGCACGTTTTATGGAAAATTTTTAAGACGGATAAATGATAGCCAAGTAAAGAGGGTTAAGGGTTTCCTCTTTCTTCAAGGTGAGTACGAATCAAGTTCTGGGGATACGCTTCAAATAGAGAATTACAGAGATCATTTCAAAAGCCTCCTAAGAAATCTTGTTGAGGACGGTATCAGTTTTGAACACTTATACTTGGTTCAAACGAATATTGATAAGAACTTTTTTGCAAGATATTCTGCGGCTCGCTTGAGGGAGGAGCAAAGAAAACTTAAGTATGATTACCCTAAAATACATTTGTATAGTGCTTTCGGGCATCCCCGAGGCAATGATGGCGTACATTATACCAAAGAAGGTTATCAGGGTATTGCAGAAGATTTATATCTAGGGATTAAGAATCATATTTACCAAGGAAATCATAGAAGTTCCGCTGAGGGGCCAATGGTAAAAAAGGTGGTTCATGACGCTAATGAGAAGACAATAAGAATTGTGTTTGACCGAGACCAAGAAATAGATTTGATAAAATCTATTGACCATGGACATTATCAACGAAATATCAAAGATTTCATCTTTGATGGCAACAATCAACCTTTTCTCAACGCTGTTGCTGCTTCAAATAATGAAGTAGAATTGGTTTATTCAGGAAAATTCGTTGGTAATACATTGACGTACTTGCCTTCATTTTTTTCAGACAATTTTAGTCTAACATATGATGGTCCCCTAATAAAGAATCAATATGGTCTTACAGCCTTAAGCTTTAAAGACTTTGAGAAATGCACGGCTCTACCAAAGCTAGGACTTAGTCAGCATAAATTAGTAAAAGGCGGTGTTTCCTTCTCTATTGAGGACGACACATTCTGTGATAACTGTTATTTTGAAATGTATGGGAGATCGGGTTATGATAAGCGATATCTTTTTTTAGATTCAATGTCCGCGAATACCAAAGAAGTTTTTACAGACTTATCTTGGGCTGCAAATGTTGGTAGGGTTTCTCTGAAACTTAAGGTTGTATCTCCAACTTGCGAATCTAGTTACAGAGAATTTAGTTTTGTGAAATGCCCAAAAGAATTGCTGTACTATAACCTTTCGGCGGAGCTAGAAAGCGGGGGAGTAAGTATTGACCACAAAATCTCAAGCAATGATTTGTCAAACTTAGATTATAAAAGAGCCTCGTACAAAGCGTATAATGTCAAAGCTCCATTAGTCCTGCCCAAAATAGGGCGGTGTAGCAATTGATATTTAAGCTAATTAGCTACTTTTGTACTTAAAAAATGGATACAAAATATGTCATACGGTTTACTAAAAGGTAAGAAAGGAATTATTTCAGGAGCATTAGATGAAAATTCAATAGCCTGGAAAACAGCAATTAAAGCTTATGAAGAGGGAGCCCAAATTGTATTGACCAATGCCCCAATAGCCATGCGAATGGGTAAAATCAACGAATTAGCAGAGCAAATAGGTGCGGAGATCGTTCCAGCTGACGCCACGTCTATCGTAGATTTAGAAAACCTTTACACCAAATCTGTAGAAATTCTTGGAGGTAAAATGGATTTTGTTTTGCACTCTATTGGGATGTCACCTAATATTAGAAAAGGTAGAGAATACGGTGATTTGAACTACGACTGGTTTCAGAAAAGCCTTGATATTTCTGCATTGTCTTTTCATAAGTTTATGCAGGTGGGAGAAAAACTTGATGCACTTAACGATTGGGGCTCTATTGTGGGCTTGTCTTATATAGCTGCTCAAAAAACATTTCCTTTTTATACGGACATGGCTGATGCCAAGGCTGTACTGGAGTCTATCGCAAGAGGATATGGGTATAGATTAGGGAAATCAAAAAATATAAGGGTAAATACTATTTCTCAATCTCCAACTGTGACTACAGCTGGGGCCGGGATTGGTGGCTTTGATTCATTTTTTAATTTTGCAGAGAAAATGTCGCCGCTAGGAAACGCAACAGGCGAAGATTGTGCGAATTATATAGTTTCGTTATTCTCTGATTTAACCAAAATGGTGACTATGCAGAATTTGTATCATGATGGCGGGTACTCCTCGACAGGCATTTCAGAAGATATTATTGAGATGATGAAGAAGTAAAATTCTAGAAAAACATATGAATGAGGGCGTTGCTATTTGGTGACGCCTTTTTTTGTGCTTTTTAACAGAATTTTAGGGAAAATAAACAATGGACATACCAAGGAATAAATAAGTAGTTGATTTTGATTCTCGGTTTCAAAAAATCTCTTTTTAAACCTGTAATTTTCCATAGAAAATTTTAACAAAAGTTTATTCTAAAAAGTGAGTCATAAGAAGAGTAGATACAGAGCTATTTAATTTTTCGGACTCAGTTTGAATTTTGGAACAAGACGCATGAAAACACGATTCATTTTAAAACGTCATGGAATACCAGAGTTCAATCTTTGGCTTATGCTCTGTTTTGTCTCCTTAGATCTACAGTGTTTTGGCCAATCTATCGGCATAGAAAAAGGATTAGTGACCTATTATCCAATTTTAGATGGAACATTGTCAGATTTTAGCATTAACGGGAATGATGGAATTGAGGAGGGGAAGCTGATATTTGAAAGTGATCTTTACGGAAATAAAGGAGGGTCTATTTCCTTTAATGGTAAGACAGATGCTTTTATCGCTCAAAAATCCAGTTCAATCAACAGTTTAGGTTTAGAGAATTCAATCGGAATTTTTCTTTGGTTTAAAGTGGGAAACTGGGGTTCAGATGGTATTTTTCCTTTATTGATGAAAGCTACTAATTTCTCAAAAGATGGCTTATCAATAAGTGTTTCATCTAAAGGATTTAGAATTAGGAACAGAAAAGACGACCTCTCATTCAGTTTTGATATTAGGAAAGGCATTTGGTATCATTTGGTCGGAAACGATGGTCAAAAAGACAATAATTCCATGGAATGGGGTTTTTATCTTAATAATTTGGGTCTAATGCAGACAAGGAACTTTATGCAGGTTCCAGACACATCACCTATAGAATTGTATTTTGGAAAAATCAATATTCAAACAAAAAATGGCCCTGAAACCATTTGGGCTGATGAGGCCCTTGATGAAATTAGAGTGTATAATAGAGTTTTGAATGTCAAGGAAATTGCTGAATTATACAGTATGGGTGACAGAACAACTGCTTTAAGGAAAATTATATCAAAGAAGTCAGTGGAGATTGCAGAAAATATAGAACCTAAAAGCTCTGTAACGGAACGGTCAAGGTCTCAAAGAGATAGGCCAATTTTACAAACAATCTTCGAAACTAAGGCCATTATTTCTGAAACTGCACCGCTTATTGAAAGGGGCATCATAAATACTAATACTACCGTAATGTCAACTAAAGTTGGGAAGTATTACGCCTTAATTATAGGGAATAATGATTATTTAGATCCGAATATTATGCCTTTGGATAAGCCAGCTTTAGATGCCTCCTTGCTATCAGAAACATTGATTCTATATTATAACTTTGAATCAGAAAAT
This sequence comes from Algoriphagus sp., assembly GCA_051269965.1. Lineage (GTDB taxonomy): Bacteria > Bacteroidota > Bacteroidia > Cytophagales > Spirosomataceae > Arcticibacterium. The sequence goes on from JBNMFK010000004.1 coordinate 21,996, forward strand.
GTGAGATTACTTACAAATGCAAGATATGAGCAAACCATTGAGGTTTTGGACAGCTTGGCACGAGTGGTCACGCCCGATGATAATTTCTTGATGTTCTATGCTGGTCATGGTGTTTGGGAGGAAAATAGCAGCTTAGGATACTGGTTACCTGTGGATGCTAAAAAAAGCAACAAGCTAAGGTGGTTAGGCAACAGTCAATTGAAAGATTATTTGAAAAGTATAAATTCACGCCACACCCTTTTAATAGCCAATGCGTGTTTTGGCGGTAGCATTTTCAAAACCCGAGCTGCATTTACAAATGCCTCTAAGGGCATAAATAGTCTTTACGAAATGTCTAGTAAAAAGGCGATGACTAGCGGAAATCTAAAAACTGTGCCAGACGAAAGCATGTTTCTAAAGTATTTAATCAAGAGACTTCAGGACAACAATAATGATTATCTTTCATCAGATGAACTTTTTAATCTTTTAGAATAGCCGTCATAAATAATTCTCCAGCAGAGTCTCCTACTACACCACTATACGGTGTTATTCAAGGTGTAGGTGATGAAGGCGGGGAGTTTATTTTTATTAAGAGGAGGTAAGTATAATGGCTAAAGGTGGCTTTAAAGTGCTAATGAGCTAGAATGCCAATCACTTAATTAGGAAAGATGCGTTTTATCTTCTGGTCAGAATGTCATTTTTACCACTTATCTCATGCACAACATTGAGAAAACAATCTGTTTCGTTGGCGACTACTTAATTACAACCTACCGGCTCTGCTTTGAAAATAGTGCTTGTATTTGCTATAAAACCTGGATTTAAGTGAATTGCAGGAGAGTGGTAGACCGTTGAAGCACCCAAAGGAATTAGTTGTACGCTCTCAATAATTACGCTTGCTTCATATACATCTTGAATACTTGAGTCTATCAAGTTTAAACTATCCATACAAGGTGGATTAAGTGGATCAATAAATATCCTGGGTTCATAGCCGTAAACAGGATCAGCAGCTAAAAAGAAGAGTCTATTTCCCAAAACAGTAAGGTAATTTACTTCGGAGTTTCCATCAGAGTTAATGTCTTCTACCATTTGTGTACCAGAGCTGGTCCCATCTGAACTCCACAGCTCAAGATCATTAATGCCATCATCAGCACTGAAGTACAGTTTATTCAAAAAGTTAACTCCTGGGTTCATATGACCACTTGTAGTAGACGCTGTATTAATATCTTTGACTAAAATTATGGAATCTAAATTATCATCATACCTATATAAAACAGGACCTGAACCTGATTTAGAGGCTTTAAAAAATAAGTTGTTTCCCACACTTCCTAAAAAAGTGGGAAAGCCACTATCAATATCAATGTTACTTACTGCCATTGTACCCGCTGAGGTACCATCAGATTGCCAAAGTTCGTAAGTATCATCAGGTTCAGGAGCAAAGAAGTAGAATTTGTCATGATGTCCTGCATATTGGGTTGTCCCAGGATAACCAGATCCAAAATCTTTTATTTCATATGTTCCTACCGCTGTTCCATCTGATACCCAAAGTTGTTTTGGGCCTGAATAAAAAGGTTCTGTATCTTTTCTAAAGAAGTAGATAAAACTGCCAACAGAGAAAATTTCACTTGTATATGGGCTATCTATAACCTTATAAGTACTCGCCTCATCTCCGCTAGAACGCCAAAGCGAACATGTGCTATTAATTCGCCAGGATAAAAAGAAAAAAGAACCATCTGAATGATTGATAAACCTGGAAGGGGTTAAAGAACTGGGACTTCCACTTTGAGGTAAAGACTTAACTATTTCTGGTGACCCAGTACTTTTTAATTTCCATAGTTCAAAGCCTTCAGAAGAAGTATGACCTGAGTAGAACATTTCGCCATTGTAAGGAAAGAGTCTTTGAGCATAATTATTAGCGTTTCCAGTGCTTTCCACTACTCCGTTTATTCTTCTCCAAATCCTTGTGCCAGTACCAGAAATTGGGGGCCCACTCCAAGCAAGAAAATCGCTGGTTGCAGTTAATTCATCTGTAAAGATGCTACTTTCTAAAAGTAGTGTTCCTGTGGGAGTTCCGTCGCTTTCATATATTCCAGTTTCAGCAAACGTTGCTCCACTAGCTTGAAAGTAAAGCTTACCATTAAAAATTGTGGGTTTCTCCAAGAAACTACTCCCTGAGCCTATATGAATGTCTTTTAATAAACTTACTTGGCCAAGTGCTTCATGATAACAAAGAATTGAAACTGTAATAAATAGAATTAATTTAAAATTGGATCTCATAATATTTTGTCAAAAAAGTTTAATCAATAAAGCTCAATTAAAGGCTGTTAATGCTTATTTCAGTTTGAGCCCAAGATAGAGCTCTAGATCTGTCATTTTTACTTATTTTACCGTGTATTGATGTTGGATTTGATCCTGTATATTCGGTTGAGTAATCGTAGACATTTTCAGAACCAAAAGTCATATTATCTAATGTGTCAAATACTTGTTGAATCCTGTTAATATCATCATCATCAGCATATTGGAGAGTTGTATTACTTTTAATGTCTGCATTAATGAAAGCTCTTAATTGAAATGGAGTATTTAAATTATCAGACGAAGCTAAAGAACTGTTAACCAAACCAGACGAAGTAACCTTTGACGTATTTATAATACTGCCAGCCACCCTTTGTGTTGTTGAATTTGTACTTAAGACATTATGGATATAAACGCCATAAGTATTGGTGGGAATTAATTCACGTGTATCAGAAGTTGGATCAGCTAATGAGTTGGGTTGAAAGGCGGACTCTAGTTCAATACCACTTGTCGATGAACTTACTTTCTTTAAATCACAGCTATAGAAATAATTGCAATCGTAACCGCCTCCTGAAGTTATTTGCTCCAAACAGGTATACCTTATTAGAGCATTATAAATTGCAGCCCTATCAATATTCATCTGTGATGCTGCATAAACATTGCTTGGAGTTTCCCAGTCTGGATTAAAGTAATTGAAATAGGTACTTTGAGTCAATGAGCTACCATTAACCGAGCTTAAAAAAAACCTGCAGGTAGCCGCATTTGGTTGATTCCATACTAGAAATGCTCTAGAATTGTCCTTCAAGCAGAAATCAAAAACGTTTACACTCGTAAAATTAGGACTAGCGGCACCTATTGTTCCCCAAGAAATACCTTCAAACATTCGACATTTCAGTCTTTTGAGTCTAGAGTCCGTAGAATCATAAGCCATTAGTATTTTGCTCGAAGCGTTTACCACGAATTTGAATTCTACAGAATTGCATCTATTAAAATTATATTTCTCAAAAGTATGATGTCTCTTTAAACAAATGTGAAAGTTCGTGGAAGGTTTCTGGACCAAACAGATAGTGCGGTTGCCAGCTATTACTATTTTAGGACTAGAAACATCTTTATTTGGTAGACTAATGGCGAGGTATTTTGATGGTGCTTTTGGCTCACTTTTGGGAACAACTGGCGTTCCAGTCGCATTAATTTCTATCCAATTGCCTACATTTCTATACCAGTATGATGGTTTATGTTCATCAAAGACCAGCATTTGATTGGAAGCTGAACTTAGACCTCTTCTTTCTGATGTAGTCATTTTGGGGCTATACTTCCTGGTTCTAGAGTAGTAAATTTAGAAATGGCAGCATATGAAATAAATAATAATGCGATGAGGACTTTTTTCATACAATCCATTGAATTAACATTTAAAAGTGCCCCTTTTTCGTCATTTTATTACTCACCCAAATGCGGTATATTTACTAATAAAAGGCATCAAATTTTGTGTAAATCCTTTGTAACGTTGTTTCTGATACATTTTTTTACTTTCCCAATAATTGGGCAAAGGCTAGGTTTTGGTAAAAGCGATAGATTACAATCTGAAATATTTGTTGGAGCCAGCTCAGTAAATGAGATGAATCCTCAAAAGGTTGTTTTTTCAAAAAGTGTTCAGGCCTACCCAATCATCAAAAATGAAAAGAAAAGGTATTGGGTAAAATTCACTTTAAGCTCAAAAAGTAAAGAGGTCTTCCAATTAAGTTTACGAAATAATCATAATTCTGACTTATTTGTATTGTCGCAGCTCCATTCTGAATCGAATCTTAAAGCAGTTCCTATTGAAGAGGCCTATAGCGAGGTTTATTTTACAGACAAACTGGGTGCGGGAGAATCCAAGACATATTATATAAGTGCTATCTCCTATTTGCCATACATAAGTTTTCCAATGTTTTATCAGGATATCGAACATGCAAATGCTGATAGAGCTCGGCGAAGTTTGCTTTGGGGTATTTATATCGGAATCCTGTTGTCTCTGTCAATAACAATTATGGTGATGAGTATGCTTCTTAAGATTAAGCCGTACTTTATCCTGAGCCTATGGTCGATAGCTATGACGCTAATGTTCACTTGGCAGGGAGGGCATATTTTTACCTTTTTAGGCTATAATTTCAGCATAAACGCTAAGACCGTAGTTTACTTCTTTTTACGGGGGATGACCATCCTCCTTTTCTTAGTATTTATCCGTCAGGTGACCATTTTTGAGTCAAGGGGTAAAAGTTTTTTTAAGAAAGTCTTTACTTCCTTACTTTGGATGGTGGGGTTATCACAAATGTTATTTTTAGTTTTTGGTTTAAATAATCCTCAATGGGTACGAGAATATCAACATGTTTTCCTTTACACTTTTTGGACTTTGACTATTTCTGCTTTTGGTCTTACAGTCATCTGGCTAGTTAAACCACTTAAAAAGAATGGGACTTTTGGATTAATTATACTGACATTCTTTCTGCCTTTTATGGCGTTTCTCATTAGTAATGCCAATAATTATTATGGCTTAACATCTATCGCTATTGAAGTTCCAAAATCTTACTTTATTGGTTTTTCAATTCAACTAGTCATTTTTGTACTTTTCATCCTTGATGAACTAAAGCATACTATTGTATTGTCCAATAATCTTGAAATTAAAGTCTTTAATCCTCAATCAGAAGGGAGAAAAGGTATGGACAATCTTTTATTATTGACACCGAGAGAAAATGAAATTTTCAAAGCCTATTGTAACGGTTTCACTTATCAAGAAATTAGCAATGCATTCTTTATAAGTCCCAATACTGTGAGAACACATTTAAAAAATATCTATAAAAAACTTAACATTAATTCTAAAGCGGAGGGAATACATTTGATTGGCTCTTTAAGTAAAGGATAAGTGCCGTATTGATTATTCTTTAGAAGCGGTTCCTTTAGCAAGTTTTATAGATAAGTGGGTCTCAATGAACTCCGGTAGTTCCTGTAGAATTCACATAGAACGATTAGCTTATCTTTAGTATTGGTCAGCGGAAATATCTGGGGATTAGGAAAAAGATTTAATCAATTTTAAACAGGAAAAATCTAGTATCTGGCACAGCTGTTAAGTTAGCTCTAAATAGCTTTCTTTAGAATGGTGCGATAACTCGCTTAAAGTATTCTGCGTTGGTGTTAGTACTTGTTTGATGAAAGAAGTCGAGAATGGTCTCAAAATGATTTTTCATTGGGTCGCAACAGTGTTGAACTACTTAATTTTCAATTCTCCTGTTTCGTCAATCCAGTACTTTTACTTGAAAAGAGCTTTCGACAGGCGACTGTAAAACAATTATGGTCTTATACTTTCCGAAGTTGGTTGCTTCTCCTAGGGATTATGCCATCGATGGGAGGGGATTCATAGTCATTCTTAATGGAAGCGGTAAGCTTAAAATAAATTTTGGAGAACAATACGTGGCCTTTTGTTTGACTGATGGGGACAAATTTTAGTTTAAAGCAGCATAATCTAGTGTAGACTGCCAAACACGGAAAAGATTTCCCGAGCAAATCTTTTCAATTGACTTTTTGGAATAGCCTCTTTTCAAAAGCAAGTTTATTATGTTCGGGTAGTCAGAAACATCTTTTAATCCTGTAGGAAGAGAATCGCCCACGCCGTCAAAGTCTGAACCGAGCCCCACATGATTTATCCCTGCCAGAGAAACTACTCGGTCAATGTGGTCTACGACCTTTTCAACATCGGCAAATGCCAGTGGATGTGTTTCGTAAAATGACGCAATGATAGGTTTAGCGGCCTCATCATCACCTTTAAGGCCTTTCTCTTCTAGTATTTTTAAAAGAGCCCTGCCATTTGTTTTTCTTGTCTTTTGAACTTCTCCATCAATGAAAGTGGAACCAAAATTTATCATGATTACGCCGCCATTCTCTTTGAGAGTTTTAATCATATCGTCTGACATGTTTCTCTCAAAACCAGGTGTAAAATATCTCACCGAAGAGTGAGAAGCGATAACTGGAATCGGGCTAAGTTTTATCACATCATAAAAGGTGCTGTCGGATACATGGGAGACGTCTATCATAATGCCTTCTTTTGCCATTTCGGTTACCACTGTTTCTCCGAAAGGACTCAGTCCTTGCCAGAGACGTGTGGTATCATAAGATGAATCACAGATATGGTTAGAAAGGGAGTGGGTTAAGGTTACATAACTAATACCTCTCTTCTTAAAATAGGCCACATCGCTTAAATCCTTTATTGGTGAGCCATTTTCCATACCCATTGGTAGGGCTATCTTCCCTTTTTTGAAGGTATTTCTCACATCTTTTGGGCTCTTTGCTATTTCAAAATAATCATGATTCTCTTTTGCTATGTAGGTAACCATATTTATTAGGCTATCTGCTAATAACTTTCCCTCTTCGGGATTTAGTGCGGCTGGAATATAGATAGACATAAAGGGGGCATCTAGGCCACCTTTTTTTGCTCTCTTAAAATCAAAGTCTCCTTCTTCTGAGGAGACTGGTATTCCTGTGAATTCTTTTGTCAATTGAAAGTTTTTGACCTTCAGCCTGTAAGGTAAGTCTACGTGGCCATCTGTAATGATGTATTCATATGCAAGTTTCTCAGCCTTACTTTGTGAGAAGCTAAAGAATGGAAATAAGAGAAGTGCAAGTGTCATTTTTTTCATGGTAGAATATAAGTGTATTGGCTTAGAATATGAATGGTTTAATAAAAAT
>JBNMFK010000005.1:0-27431 GCA_051269965.1 Algoriphagus sp.
GGGCATCCAGAAGGCTATATAGAGACCTTTGCGAGTATCTATCGGAACTTTGCCATGGCTTTGAGGGATAGATGGGGTAATGCTTTAGAAAAAGAGGCTACCGGTGGCTTAGGAGGTGGAACTTCCGACGGCTCTTATAATGCAGATGTCTATGATTTCCCAGGCATAGAGGAAGGTTTAAGAGGTATGGGCTTTATTCAAACAGTAGTAAAATCTTCTTTAGACGACGACACTAAGTGGACTAAGTTTGAGATATAAATTATGGGCATGGTGTACGTCTAAGAAGACCAGGATTTAGAAGAGGTTCTAGACCTTTTTGAAGCAAGTCTAAGAAAGACGTGCCACAAAAACTATCGTCAAGCCCAAATAGCGGATTGGATAGCATCAAGACATGATAAGACACGGTGGCTCAGATTTCTGAGTCACCATTTTTTTTTGGTGGCTGTTATGGAAGAATAAATAGCTGGTTTTGCAGCCTTAGACAGCACCAACCCTAGATTTCCTATACCTTATACACACCTAAACCATCAAAAAGCTGGCTTAGCGGCTCTTTTGTAAGCTGAAATCTTTAAAGAAGCTAAAGCCAGGGGAGTCAAGGCACCAAGAAGTGATGTGAGTATCACCGCCAAGTCATTCTTTCGGAGGAAAGGCTTTAAGGAGGTTCATAGGAATACCAACCTTAAGGAAGGGTCGTTGCCTTCTGGTCTATTGTTTGATGTAATCACAAAAACGGTATTTTCTAGTTATCCGTTTTCTTCTAAGTGCTCAATGTATCTTTCTATATGGTAATCCATAGCCTCTATCATAGCGGCATTTACACCAATTGCTTTTGGTTGTTCTTTTTTTTCTTCCGTAGATAAGGCCCCCCAATTTTTAATAAAAGGGAGCATCGACCCGAGCTTTGCTTCAGCAGAGATTAAGTTTCTTTTTTTGTTTGTTCAAAACGCTACAAACGTAATTTATCCCAGCCTTTGTCATAAATGCCTTTATACTTTCTAATAAAGGCTTTTGGGGCTTGAATAGGAATATGAATGGCTTGGAAAGATAGAAATGGTTTTGACGTATGTTGGCCTTTTTCCATAAATCCAATCATCTTATCTACCAGTGTTCTTGAAGAATAAAAATCATCTGGTAAGTCAATGGCTTTGCCATCTTCAAACCACGCCGGCTTTGACTATGAAGATAAATAGGCCTTTTGTTCATAATTGTTTGCCCCAGAGGCGTCTAAAATAAAACTACGGTCGGGAACCCCTTTTAGAAGGTAATGTCTTTTCTGTGTGCTCTAAATACCATCTCCCAGCTATGTAAGTTTTGTAGCCGTTTTGCTTTAGGCGAGAGGCTACGGTTTTTACTTTATCATTTAAGATACCTATATAGCCTGGCTGATTCACTTACTCTTCAGAAAGAAAGAGGGGGAGCTTTGGCACACCTATTAAATGACTGTCTTGTCCTGTGAGTAGCATAGCTCTAGAGGGGGCACAAGAAGACGATGTATGATAATTGGTAAACACGGTTCACCGTTTAGACAGTTTATCAATATTAGGTAAAGATGCTTCACCGCCATAAATTTCAAAGTCCATTAGAGCGAGGTCGTCGGCTAGTATAAGCACAATGTTTGGTGCGGACTCGTTTGATTAAGCAAGGAGATTGATACACTTATGAAAATAGGAAACAAGATAATGAAATGGCGAAGTTTATCAGTCATAGGTTAGTTTTGATATGGGGTGGCCGCAAAAAAACTTTTAAGCTTCTAAGCCTTTGATTTTTTTTTCATATAATTAAAGCTTCTTTTTTTGGATTAAGATAAATTTGGGGCTTTGTAGGCTTCCATTGAACCTTAAAAGGGAACCTAACACATAATAATTAGAAAACACTTCAACAGGGATCCCGGCCGGAATCTCAGTGCCAAGAGATGATTTTAAAGCCCTTTTCGAGTTCTTTTTTTCAATTGTGAGATTCGTTCTTCGTAATACTCTTTTAATTCATCAACAAAAGTCAGTGGTTTTTTATATTCGCTGAGTACCTTATGGAGATGGTTATCCTTAGCTAAATCAATAGCCTTTTCTAGGGCCTCTTTTTCTTTTTGTAAATAATTATCCTTAGAAAAAGTCTCTATATTGGCGGCTGCATCACCCAAAATGATCTGCGTATTTCCTTTAAAAATATGTGTATGAAATGCTTTCAACGTCTCTAAGCTCTCCGTCTTATAAATTTCAATGAGTCTGGTCGTAAGCTCTGTGGCGATATCCGTTTCACTTTCTTTCATGTGAAATTTATCTGGATGAACATGTAACATCGCTTCTCGGTACAAGCGTTTTTTCTCTTTTTGCTGCTCTGGTGGAATGAGTTCTTTTTCCTTTTTAGGTATATTTTTTAAGCCGACAGGTTCAGTGTAGTTCTTTCCTCGCTTTTTTTGTTCAAATCGCTTTGCCTTTTTTGCCTTTTTGATCTCCTTATATAAAGTAAAAAGCTCTTGTGCCTCCACGATCAAATCACTGAGGTGCGAACTAAGCAAGGACTCAAAGGCCCGAGTTTCTTTTTGAATTTCTTCCAGCTCTTGTTTCAGAATTTGAATTTCTTCTTCTATTTTTTTCTGGCCTATATGGTCAAGAGGTAGAAGTCTTTTTTCGGACATGAGCTTGGGTTATTTTTCAAGAAATAAATTCGCTGGCAATTACAAGATTTTCTATTTCAAAGAGAGAATGTAGGTGTAATACTTTATGTAAGTATTTCTGATAGCTGTTAATGATACTATTCCAAACCAAAAATACCTAAACCCCTCAAAAAATCAAATGAAGGGTTTAGGTAAGGTTGTTAAACCGTAGTTGACTGCGTGCATTTATGGCATGGAAATCAATGAAAAATCAAAATACGCTTATTCCATCCCCGAAGCTATAGCAGGGGGTACTTGAAATCTTTACAGGCTCAAATGCTTTGAAGCCTTAATACTTCTTGCTAAGTAAGACATTAGAGCCTAAAAACTCTAATGTCTTTTTATTTGATAATTTCATTTCGATTTAAAACAGCTACTCCTATTCAATGACCCCTGGCTCGGCTTCAACAGTATTCTTTGGAGGATATATTTTTGAAACAATATACCCGACTAGCATTGCTAAGGCAAAAGACGGAGCGAGCACATCTAATTCTACAAAATAGGCACCGATTCCTTCAAGATTTGAAGCCACAAACTTGAAGAATATCACGGATATAAAGCCAGTAATCATAGAAGCAATAGCCCCTTTTTCAGAATATCCTTTCCAGAATAGGGAAAGAATAATTACAGGACAGAAAGTGGCTGCAATACCAGACCATCCAAAAATCATAATCCAGAAGATCTGTCTATTTGGATACAGATAGTATAATAAAATAGCAATACCGAGTGCCGTTAGTGCCATGCCAATCGTAACTAACCTGGAAAATGTGGTTAAGTCTTCGTCTTTTAAATCTGGTCTGAATATTTTCTGATAGAAGTCTCGTGTAATGGCACTAGATGCAAGAATGAGTAGAGAGTCAATGGTTGACATAATTGCAGAAAGAACAATAGCAATAAAAATGGCAACTAGAATTGTTGGTAAGAACTCGTTAGTTACCATGCTTAACACATTCTCTCCGCCTGTCCCTAATATCGCTTCAGGATCTTGTCCTTCCTGCGTGAAATAAATTCGAGCGAGAATACCAATGGTTACTGCTGCTGCATCTGTTAAGAGGGTAAAAACGAGTGCAACCCATTTTCCTTTATCAATCTCTCCTTCACTCTTAATAGACATAAAACGAACATAAACCTGCGGCGACCCTAAAAAGCCTAATCCAATCATTGAGAAACCGAGAATCGTAAATAGGTTCATCCATCCGTCATCGCTTCTTCCCATTATTTTTGTTAGGGTGGGGTCAATGGCGTTCAAGCCTTCTGTAACTCCAGCTCCATGATCCATGGAGAACCATACGACAATTGGTATTAAAACCAAGCCGAAAAACATTAAAACGCCCTGGAACATATCTGACCAAACTGCAGCTACGAAGCCACCGATGAAAATATAGACCAGAACGATACCGAAGCCAATTAGGGCTCCAATTCGATAGTCAATGTTTAGCATTGATTCAAAGGCAATGCCTGTTACGTCCATTTGGGATGCGACATAGATGACAACGAAAACAACTAACACAGAAGCAGAGATGATTCTTAGACTGTTTGTAGATGATTTAAAATGACTTTCAAGATAGTCAGGTATAGTAATGGCTTTATATTCGTCAGAGAGCCTTTTAAATCGTTTGGCCATAAATTGCCAAGAAATAAAAACTCCGAGTAATTCACCAGCAACTACCCAGTAGCCTGAATAGCCAGCCATTGCCCCCATCCCCGTTAAGCCGATTAAAAGCCATCCGGATTCACCGGTTGCTCTGGCAGAAAAAGCAACAGCCCAAAAGCCCATTTTTTTCCCACCTAAATAATAATCGCTCATACTATTGACTCTCCTAGAGGCCAGTATTCCGATTAAAAATAGAATACCTACATATATTGCTAGAACGATAATTTTTATAGTCATTGTTTTTTATTTAGCTCTTTAAAAAGCGTACTGCGAAAGGATAGGCTTAGAAAGGTTTTTTGTCATGCAAGGGTCTTAAGAAAACCTCGCCTTTTATATACCTGTGGTGTTTCTGCCTAATATGATTGGAAAATTATTAATTGGTTTAAATCTATGTAACTCCTTATTGGTCTCTTTGCATCCAATACTATTCTGTTCATGGCTTTTATTTTTTGATCATTTATACATTAACTTCACTACTTTCCCAAGACTTAATCCTTGTGCTATAATTGAAAATATCACGACTATATAGGTGATTACAATGATTTGATTTCCGAAAGGGTAATTTCCTAAGCTTAATGCTAAGGCAAGAGAAATACCGCCTCGTAAACCTCCCCAAGTCAATACTTTTACAGTAATAAATGGGGATATGTCGTCTTTATGTTTTAAAAGAGAATAGGTTGAAAAAACAGAAATAAAACGTGCAGCTAGGACAATTACTATGGCTATTAAGCCTAAAATAATTGTTATTGTATCAAATGCCAATAGATGTATGGCTAGACCAATAAGCACAAATAAGATGCCGTTTAAGACTTGATCTAACACGTCCCAAATCTCATTTAAAAGGTGAATCGATTCGGGAGCATCGGCTCTATTAATATCGAGTTTAGTACCAATAATTAAACCCGCAACGACCATGGCTAAGGGGCCTGAAACGTGCATAATAGAGGCAAGGGCATAACCAGTCATACAAATAGCTAGACTAATAATGACCATAAGCTGTGGGTTAGAACAGCTCTTTTTAATCAAAAAATAGCCAACGTAGCCTAAAGCTAGTCCATATGAAAGGCCTCCAAGTGCTTCTTCTAGAAAAAGTAAGCCAACTTCCGACACGATTGATACTCCGCTTGTTTCAGCCATAGGAAGTAATAGTAATAGCCCAGAAAAAATAACGACGCCAATACCATCGTTAAACAGCGATTCCCCTTCTATTTTTAATTGGAGGCTTTTAGATATTGAGGTTCCTTTAAGAATGGCTAAAACGGCTATAGGATCGGTAGGTGAAATTAATGTACCAAACAACAATGCATAAATAAATGGAAAGTCTAGGGCAACTAATTTTGAAGCACCGTAGAAGAGTGAGCCAACAACAATTGTAGACACTAAGGTGCCTAATGTTGCAAACAAAAGCACAGACCATCGTTCTTTTTTTAAGTCTGAAATATTAACATGGATAGCTCCTGCAAATAATAAAAAGCTCAACAAGACATCAAACAACATATGCTCAAAATCCGCATCATAAACCAAATTGGAAAAAAAAGTATATACCTCCGGGAAAACTGGTTTCAGCATGTAAATGATGGCTACTGTAAATAGGCTTAATACCATCAGTCCAATGGTATTAGGCAACTTTAACCATTTGTAATTTACAAAACTAAAAAAAGCAGAAATGCCAAATATGATTGCGAAGGACTGTAACATATTAGTTTTGGACTTTAGGACGTGCGTTTGTTAAATAAAAACGAATTTTTTCACGCTAAAATCAAGACAAGTTTTAATGTTAGTTGGATTGATATTTTATCATTTATTTAAAGTTTTGATTGACCTTCTTCTTCAATTTGTTAAATCAGTAAATTTTTCATGCCATTGATTCTAAAGAACCCATTTGTCTCATATTCTGACTAAACGGGAAGTATTTTACCCGTTTTTAGGGACTTATACCTAGTATTGTCAATTTAGTTCTTTACATGAACAATCCAAAGATTCTCGACTGATGAGGTCGCACATATTGCGGAAGCTCAAAATTCTTCAATGAGATAGTACCGAAATACTAGATGTATTAGCAAGGGATAAAAAGATAACTTCCGTTGGCAGACTACTTCGTCTTAATAAAGCAGTACACTAAATTTTTGGCAGCTAGAAAAGAAGATCTTATTGGGATGCCCATGCAAGTATCTCGGGTATAATTCAAAAGTACTTAGGCGGTAAGCCCGGCCCGGATCTCAGTGGGTGTACTTAGAAAGGATCGTTAGACCAAGTCAGTTAACCCTTTATTTTCTCTGTGAGAGACTCTACTTGGAGAAAAAGCCAAGATTAAGAGTGTATTACACACAGCTCCTTTGAACGTTTTACACTGTCAATGTGCATCGTGTTGCCTCAAACTAGACTTTTCTATGCTCAAGAAATCCAAAGAATTTATTTTGGGAATAATCACAAATGAGAATGCCTGTATTATGGCAAATGCATGACTATAGCCTACTTTTGAAGTTCAATTTCAATTAGATTTTTATTTATTCTTATGTTGGTACAAGTTAGTTGTGACTTTTTATTCGATATAGAAATGCCGACGCCATTTATCTTAATGCTACGGCCCCAAAGTACGCCTACACAATGGGTAGCGAAAGAACAATTTGAGATTTCACCAAAAGTTCCTATCATACAATATACGGATGATTATGGAAACTTATGTCAACGTTTAATGGCCCCTGCTGGAAATTTCTCTATTCACGTAAGATCGGAAGTAGAAACGCTTTCATTAGTAGAAGTGTCCCAAGATGCTCCATTTATAGAGATTCAGAATTTGCCAGATGAAGTGCTTACCTATTTATTGCCAAGCAGGTATTGCGAATCTGATAGGTTTGGTGACTTAGCTACCATGTTAACTGCAAAAGAAAGACCTGGTTATGCTCAGGTTTCGACCATAGAGACTTGGCTCAGAAATACCATCAGTTACATCCCCGGGAGTAGCAATTATCCTATTTCTGCCGTTGAAGTTAACCTCAGACAATCAGGAGTTTGTCGAGATTTGGCACATTTGGGAATCGCACTTTGTAGAAGCTTGAGTATACCGGCTCGCTTAGTGGTAGGTTATCTGCATGATTTAAAACCTATGGACCTACATGCTTGGTTTGAAGCCTATGTAGGCGGGAAATGGTATACTTTTGACGCTACGCAGTCTGTCCCTAAAGGCGGTTATGTAACTATTGGCATTGGACATGATGCCGCAGATGTGGCCGTTTATAATCAGTATGGCCCTGCTGTTTATCCCATTAGCCAAAAGGTAACTGTTCTGAAAATTGAAGAGTAGGATTCTTGATATGTTGGCTTCTTAATTTTCAATTAGTCTTCTTTTAATCTCAGGTGCTAAGAGAATAGTTTAAAGTTATAGATTACCATATGGCTTAAGGTAAGTACTTTAATAAAATATCCTTGTATGCTCGTCCGATAGGTAGCACTTCTTGATTGCTCAAATAGATCTGATTCCCTATGATTTTTTCAACCTGAGTTAGGTTAATGATGTAAGACTTGTGAATTCGTAGGAAGAAATCAGGATTAAGGCTATCCTGCCAGTATTTCAAGGTTTCTGAGCTTAGGTGCTTGGTATCTGTTAGGTACAGGAAAGTATAGTCCATATCAGACTTGATATAGATAATACTTTTTACATCTATTTTGATATACTCATAACCAGATTTGATAAAAATAGAAGGAGGTAATTCTTTACGACTGGTTGAACTTAATGTATTCTGATTGTTTTGTGGGACTCTTGAAACAGCCTGCACGAAGCGTTCAAATGAGAAAGGCTTTAAGAGGTAGTCTAAGACATTTAGATCAAAACCTTCAATGGCGTACTCTGAGTAGGCGGTCGTAAGAATAGTATAGGGCTTATTCTTCAGTGTTCTTAAAAAATCTAATCCAGAAATCTTAGGTAAGTGAATATCTAAAAAGAGAAGACCAACTTGTTCTCCATGTAGATAGGCCAACGCTTCTAAAGGATCAGAAAAGGTACCTTTTAGGGTTAGGTTGCCATAGTTTTTAATAAATTTCTGAAGAATACGCTGAGCAGGAGCTTGGTCTTCAATGATGATGCAAGTCATGATTGATTCAAGTCTATTGTTAGTAATACGTCATAGCTGGGGGGATTGGCATTTTTGATTTCAAAACTAAACTTGTCTGTGTAAAGTAAATGAAGTCTTTTCCTCACATTTTCTAAACCTATGCCTCCTACAGTATGCGTATGATTTGAGGAGAAAGTATTGACACACGTAAACTTCATGATACCTAGTTTGTTAAGACTTAGATCTACGGTTATATCAATACCAGTCGCTTGGCTACTTGTACTGTGTTTAAAAGCATTTTCTATGAACACAATAAGAATAAGTGGTGCTATTTCGTATTGAGTGCTCTCTATATTTTTCGTAAAAGTCACCTTCCCACGGTTTTCAATCTGCATTTCGCTGATTTTAATAAACTCTTCTAAGTGCTTAATCTCTTGAGATACATTAACGCTATCGGCCTTACAGTCATAAAGCATATACCGGAGTACAGCAGACATGTTCAAGATAAGTTCAGGTGTTTTTGGAGAATTATCTATCGCGTAGGAATAAAGATTATTCATCGTATTGAACAAGAAGTGAGGGTTGATTTGCGACTTTAAATAGGCCAGTTCACTTTCTTTTACTAAAGACCTTAAACTGTCAACTTCTTTCTGAGTTTTGACAAAGTTCCAAGCAAATTTAAAACCAACCAAAATAGAGATGACGGGCAAAAAACTCATTAAAGTGTAGAAAACGCCCAAAAACCTAGTTCCACGAGTGTCTGGATAAAATATTTTCTCTAAAACTAATTCTTCAATCACCATCGCAACACAAATACTTAGGAGGGTACTTAAAGCAAAAAAGATATATTTTTTAGGATATAGGTATTTCGGAATAAGGTAATAACCAATTACATTGGCATGCACCGCTAAGTGTACAAAGAATACCAATTCAGATAACTCAATTTGCGGATTTCTCCTATCGATGGCATAAAAGAGAAAGACAAGCACATGAACAATTGCTTGGAATCCAACTTCTTTAAAGGTGCTATTTTTTTTTAAGCCTTTTAACATGAAAAATCAAGGTAAGCTTTTATGATAGTATATTTCAAAAACAATTATACCAACAGCAAGTTTAAGGCCTTCATCGACAGTAAGTATCCATGTAATGGAAAACTGTCGCTTGCAGGGTAAGTCTTGCCGTTCACCTTTTTTTATTGATTGTAAGTCTCAGATTCGGTTGTTTTGGATAATTAATTAATATTTTATGATGAATAAGGCTATTATTTTATTTTCATTTCTATTCTTTTCCGCTTCGTTATATGCTCAAGAAGGCAGCACTACCGTTACTGGAGTTGTTATGGACCTTGAAACTGGTGGAGTTGTCCCTTTTGCCACTGTGGTTCTCATTAGTAGCATGGATCAGAGCATAATTGCAGGAAATACCACGGACGCCAAGGGGCAATTTTCTTTGCAAACAAAAACAGAGACCTTCAGTATAAAAGTAAGCTTTATCGGCTTTAAGGACAAAATGGTAGAAAACTTTGAAATAAAGGAAGGCATTGTAAACCTAGGTGAAATATTGATTTCTCAAGACGGCCAATTTCTAGACGAAGTTTTAGTAAGAGCAGAAAAATCACAAACTACTTTTGAGTTAGATAAAAGAGTATTCAACGTAGGGAAGGACTTAAGTTCTACTGGTGCCAGTGCTCTGGAAATTCTTAATAATGTTCCTTCAGTGAATGTAACCATTGAAGGGCAAATTCAGCTTCGAGGCAGTAGTGGTGTTCAAATCTTGATTAATGGAAAACCTTCTGTTCTAGCTAGTGAAGGTGGAAATGCACTGGGTAGCATCACTGCAGATATGATAGAAAAGATAGAGGTAATTACAAATCCATCTGCTAAATATGAAGCCGAAGGCACTTCTGGAATTATTAATATTGTCATCAAAAAAGAGGAACGAAAAGGGGTCAATGGCTCTGTTTCTCTTAATACTGGAGTTCCTGATAACCACAGCATTGGTTTTAGTATGAACAAAAGGAGTGAAAAGCTTAATCTTTTCACTCAAATTGGAGTAGGTTTTCGTAAAGGACCGAATTTTTTCAAGAACGAAAATAGAGATTTAACGACTGGAAATACCATCTTAAGTAATGGTAAAGAGTTTCGTAATGAGACTTTTTATAATGTTGTCTTAGGAGCTGATTATTACTTTACAGACAGAGACGTTCTTACCGTTTCGGGTAATTTTGTCTTAGAAATGGAGAATCAGCCTTCGTTCACAAACTTTGAGTCACTAAATGCCCAAAGGCAGATTATGTCTTCGTGGGAAAGAGAAGAAGAAACGACGGCTTCAAATCCAAAATGGCAGTATGAAGTCAACTATAAGAAAGAGTTTAAAGATACCAAAGACCACAATTTACTTTTTAGTGCTCAAGGTAACTTTTTTGGTAAAGCTCAATCTTCCGATTTTACCAATACCACACTCACAGGTGAGCGTCTTAACGAGTTACAACAAACTCGTACAGACTTTTCAGAAATTCGCAATACAATTAAAATAGATTATTCGAAGCCTTTTTCGGACCAATTGACTCTTGAAACAGGAGGGCAATATTTAGCTATTGATGTCAGCAATGATTTTGAAGTTGCTAATTTTCAAGACGGTGTATATACAAAGGATCCTGCGTTTACCAATGTTTTTGATTTTGATCAACATGTCATCGGTGTTTATGGGACAATGGCTTATGAGGGTAAGAGGATTGGTGTGAAAGCTGGCTTACGATTGGAAGAGACACAAGTAGAAACACTCCTAAAAACTTCCAAGGAGCCAAATGAACAACGTTTTTCAAATCTATTCCCTAGTTTTAGCTCTTCCTACAAGATAAGTGATGTGTTTTCTCTTCAGGCCAGTTATTCCAAACGTATTTATAGACCACGTTTGTGGGATCTGAATCCTTTTTTCAATATTCGTAACAACTTTATGATCCGTGCGGGTAATCCTGATCTGCTTCCAGAGTTCACTGATTCTTATGAGTTTATTAGTATCTATCAACTTGATAAAGCTTCATTTAACTTTGGGGTGTATTATCGATACACAAACGGCCTTATCGAAAGAGTTACTACTGTACAGGACAATGTAAACCTCACGAGGCCTGTAAATCTAGGCACTAGTGGAACCACAGGTATAGAGTTTAACGCAGAATATAACCCTTCGGAATGGTTAAGACTTACTTCGGATTTTAATTATAATTACTTTAATAGGCAAGGGCAGCTAGAGTCACGCAGCTTTGATTTTACTGGAGACCAATGGTCTGCAGAGCTTGCTTCTAGGTTTAAGCTGGTTAGTGATTTTGATATAGAGGCGTCGGCCAATTATAGGTCTCGTGTTCAAACGGTGCAGAGCCTTCAGTCGGATAATTTATTCTTCGATATAGGATTTAGAAAGAAAATACTTAAAGGTCGCTCGGTAATTAATTTGAGTGTGAGAGATGTTTTCGCTTCAAGATACAGAGAATCTATATTTGATCAGCCAGGATCTGGTTTTTACCAATACAGTTTTAGTCAGCGGGGTAGGTTTGTGGCGGTTTCCTTTAGTTATGGCTTTGGAAAAGGAGAGGCTATGGAATACTCTGGTGGTAGAAGAAGATAAGTTGGAGACTCCAAAGGGCGTATTGACAGATTAGATACACACTTTCTTGGTGAACTAAGGCCATAGATTATTCGGCTTTGTTTTTTATTATCCCAAATAGGTAGAACTTGAAACAGATCGCTGAACTGGCTCGAATGTGCTCTCGTCATTACTAGAAAGTAATTCCTTACGATGAGGAGAGCATTAAGTAAAATCAATTGGAAAGTCTTGTCTTAAATACAGGCAGAGCATACCTATCATGTAATTAGGTACATACCTTTCACTTTATAGCTTATTCCTCTTTGGGCATGTTTGAAAGCTAATAAGCTCTCAGGATTATCTTTAACTATTTAATTTATGGACCAAATCTCTACGATTTGATCCATATTAAAATTTAATATTACCCAAAACATAACGCAAGGATTATTAAATAAGGCAGCCTATCCGATTATGTCAAGTTCATTACTTATTCGTAATCGTTTGGACTGGTTGCGTCCATGCCGTTTCATATAACAAATCTTCAATCGGGTTTTCATGTAATTTTGAAGACGTGATTTTGCATCTTACAAAAAGAAGGTCATTCGTTAATTCAAAACTAGCCTTATCTCCTTCAACCGAAATTAACTCTTCTGTTTCAGTCTTACCTTTTTTACAACCTATAAACGTTATTTGATAGGTTACATTAGGGTCTTTTTTTACTTCAATGGAGAGCTTATTTTTATCGAGTATTAACTCGTTGAGTTCAACGCCAGTACTCGCGTAGAATTCGCCTGCCTCCATAGCAGCTAACAGTGATTTTGGATTTAGTGAATCTGCCTGAACCTGAATCCAACCTCTACCAGCATTAGCCCATTCTCTACCCTTAACATGATAGTGGTGGGAATCATCTGTGGCGAGTCCGTACATCAATGGTTTATCGCTATTGAGGTATGCAATATTTATAAGATCCCACATTTTTTCAGTTGAGATATGAAGTGAATCTCCCGAGTTATGAACTGAACTATGTCCATTGTATACCTCAAAAAACTGTTCATCTCTCAAGGCTATCATCTCTTCAAGACTTATGGCATATGCGAAATTTGGATGGTTTATGTGCACAATCATCGGGGTGTTCAATTCTTCTCTTTGTTTTATCACTTCATCAATATTGTTTTGAAGCACTTCTACCAAAGTATTGCCACCTTGAGGGATTATTGTCTTTTTAATGTTGGTCGCATTCATGTGTAAGGGCTTACCCTCAAAACTATCTGAGATCTCTTCAGATTGAATAATTAAGAATTCATTTTTTTCTTCAAATAGGCTTTTGTATTCTTCGTAAGTCTTCAACTTTACTTGAAGTCGGTTTTGGGAGTCTATTTTGTGATCTACCCAGCTAGAGCCATAGCTGTTAAGATAGCTTTTGAATGCCAGTTGATAGATTGAATCCTGCGAGATAACTTTCCACTTATCGCCCTCTGCCAAGGTGTTATGATCCGTTAATGCAATAAACTGATAGTCATTTGTCTTATACCAATCCATGATTACTTCGGGAAATTCATCCCCATCACTCCAATAAGAATGAGTGTGTAAATTTCCTTTAAACCATTGTTTTGTAGACGAGGGTGTTGGCTTGCTACAACCAATAATTGCGATCAGGAATAGGAGTATTGGAAATCTTAAATAATTCATGTAAATATTTTTTGTAATATTCGGCAACATACTTATTTAAATGCCATTTCTTAAGCTTATCACGTGATATTACAAAAGAGGAGCTTGTTATTTTAATATAGCCTCTTCTTCTTAATAATATTGAGCTCTTTAAATCGTGTTACTTTAATTTTAGAGATTAATCTGATAATGTTTTTATTCAAGGTGTGTGGACCTTAGATGTTCTATTTATTTAAATATAAAAAGTCAAAAGTCCCGATTTGGGGGGGGTACATGCCAGTCGTGTTTGACTAGGGCGTCCCCAACTCGGTCCCCAACCTTATACTGGTACGTTTAGAAATTTATTTTAAATCTGCGGATAGCTATGTTTAGAGCTACACTAAAGGGTCGGGATTCATAGTTCTATGATTTATTCTTCCTCTAAAATGTTTTTGAGTACTCTATAATATCTACTTGCTATAAAACCGGCACCAGCTTCATTGTAGTGTACATCATCTACCAATAAACTATCTGTAAAGTCTGAGAACATATCCAGAGCAATAACTTCTGATGAAGTTGTAGAATTATCTGAGGTAATAGCCGGTATATCTTGTTTCAGTCGATTGAAATAAGTTGTCAATTCAATAGTCATTAAGTCAGACCTTGCAGGTGCTAATTGTTCAATTATGATGGTTACATTAGGATTTGCGTTTTGCAAAGCATTAACTATTCCGTTTATGTTAGCAATTGCTTGGTTATAAGGTAAGCCCTCTAGGGCGTCATTCCCTCCGGGTGAGCTGAAAAGTACAATGTCTGGTACTCCTGTTTCAGCAAGCCAATCATTTAGTCCGTCAAGAATTTGTCCAGAAGTCCAACCGGCTCTTCCTTCGTGGTCAAGATCGAAAGAACGATCATTAAACATTGGATAAGACGCCTGGTCTGTTTGAGTTCCGATATAGTCGAATGTCCAACTATTTTCAATCAGATCTTTCCAAAGCTCATATCGGAAGCTCTCATATGCGGGTCTATTACCCTCTACACGAGACCCTCCCAGAGACATTATTTTATTTAGCGAATTGCTTTGAATCTTAGGTGTTAAATTATCCTTGTCGCATGAAATGAAAATCACTAGTATTATTATAATTCCTAAATCTTTTAATATCATCTTCATTTCATTGTTATTGATTATTTAAAACGTTAGTTATACGGTTTTTAGCTTGTTTTAAGTGCCTTATTTAGTAAACTAATTAGGGATAGAAAATAAGAGCGGAATTTTTTGAAATAAATTAGAACTGATAATAAGTTACATACAGTAAGAGTGGCTAGTATCGCTATTTGAAATGACCTTCTAAAAGTCTAACTAGAATTCGCCAATTGCCATTCTTAAAGTTAAGGTATGGATCTTTTTGAAATCGAGTATTTCTGATAAGTGAACGGAGTCTGCCCTTTCGATAGCTATTGGAATGTGAAAGACTTGCCGAGATACGTAATAAGTTGCACTAAAATCTAAATGCAATAGGCTCACCGATCTTGCAAACCACCGAGTTAGCGTTTCTGGACGCATCTATCTTTTTGAAATCACAGGTCTTCTCGTCTTATACCCTGAAGATTAAGAAGATAGGTAAGCTTGTGCTCTGCCAAGGCCATTATGGTTGACTTGGCAAACGGCTAACGCGACATAAAAGACGAAATTAACTACGTCTGAGGTGGTGAAATCCCATTTTTTGCTAAAAATTTGTGATTGCATTCTAAATGTCATTCTCCTTGTCAGGGGCATCAAAAAGTAATATTTTATTATTGTAGGGTCACATTCGTAGCGTTCAAGCCTTTAGGGGTCTCCTCAGCATCATAACTTACTTTATCTCCTTCATTAATCTCCTCTTTCAATTCGTTTTGATGAACGAATACGTCTTTGCTGCCATCGCCAGGTGTTATAAACCCAAAACCTTTACTGTTCCCTCACTCATTATTAGTAGTTATTAAAGTAAAATGTAAAGTTAGTATTATACAATCATATCGAATTAGTTGCGATATAATTAATGCCAAATGGCTACTTTACAGCTATAAAAACCTAATTTTTTTGTGCCTGGTACTAATTGTGAGCCACTGAGAATAATAATATTAATCCAATTTCACCGAATAGTAATGTTCATAGTAGGCTTGTTGAATTACATCGATAAAGTTCCTCAAAGTCAGGAATTAATCCATTGAGAAGCAGGAATCTTTCGTCTGGCCAAATTTTTATTCGAGCATTGATTAAAAGTAAAATTCGGGTAATCCCCTGCCTATCAAGCCCCTGTTTTCCTTAGTTTATTTTAAATGAACGAATTATCGGTTTGCTTCAGTATGATCATGTGAGAGAGAGAGAAGGGTAGATTATGCTTTATCGATGTCTATGCAACTGGAGACAGTTTGCTCAGATACTTTTTTAGAATTCCACCTTTAACATTATTGACATCAAATTCGATGATAAATGCTTTTTCATCTAGGTCATCAATCAAACGGTAGGTTCTATTTATGTCAATTCTATTAATTACCGTATGTATAATTTCTTTTTGCTCTTGAAGGCCTCTTTGGCCATAGCCTTTTGCTCCTTTGTAGATTGTAATTCCAATACCAATTTCGTTAACTAGCCCTGCCTCAATTTCAGCAGTTTTTTTCGAAACTATCATAAGGCCTACATAATCCTCAAAACCTTCAATCATAAGGTCAATTATTTTGGCTGTAATTAGAAAAGTCAATACGGAATACATGGACACTTCTATAGAAATTAAGACTGCCGTAACGGAGAAAAGGATAATGTTGAACAGAAGAATAACCTTACCAATACTTATTCCAAAACGTTTATTAATAAAGATTCCGAGTATCTCAGAGCCATCTAAAACAGCTCCATTTTTGATGGTTATACCTATTCCGGAACCAAGAAAGAGTCCCCCAAAAATTGCAATGAGTAGTTTGTCATCGGTTACTGATGTGAAATTCTCAAAATGAACAAATGTTGCTAATGCAGCAATAGAAAGAAAGGATTTAAGAGCGATTTTTTTGGTCAAAGTCTTCCATGCAATGAGTAAAAATGGAAGGCTTACGACTAACAGAATGATGGAAATATTTAAATCAAAAAGCTGACTTATCAGAATAGCAATCCCTGTAACTCCACCATCTAAGAATCCATTTGGTAACAGGAAAGCTTTTAAACCAATACTGGCTAATACTATTCCAAGGCAGATCTGAAAAACTTCAAACAATTCTTGTTTTGCTCTAGTCATTTTTGATTCTTTCTTCATTTCTGTCTTTTTACTGAGCCTTTAGAACAAAAATTTTACAATAAATGTTTTTGATGATTGAATTTAAGTTGAAATATTGATTTTGTTTTCTGCTCGGCAACCTTTTCTAAAGCATAGTTATTCTCTGATGAGGGTTTTAAAATCAGTCTAATCTAATGTTTATATTTAAATTAGAGGTACCAGTTTATAGAAAGCCAAGAGGTGAAAATGAGCTTGCTTGATTAGAAAAGAATCAATTCGATTATCTAAGCCAAACTCTATCTTTTGCGGCTTATTAGTGACGTAACCTATGTTGGGAACTGCTCTAAACTCTAAATCGTATGTGTTGTTTTGAAGGCTATGAAGTACTTCTGAATTAAACTTGAAATAGAACTCTTTAACGTCCACTTGCTGTCCTGACAAAGGTACCTCTGCATTTAGCCTATATCTCAATCTATACTCGGGAAATTGGTCTGCTGAAAATGTTTGGTCAGTTGCCAATCTGTGAGCTACACTAAAGGAACTAATTTTACTTTTAAATATAAATTGCTGGATTGTCCGATATGTTTTTGAATCGGTTTCAATCCGTGATAGAGCACCGATAACAAGTTTGGAGTTTAAGCCTGTTTTTTTACCTACTAGAAACGAAAAATCACTCAGATTGTAGGTATAGGCAAAATCAGACTTTTGGAAAGCATTTTTCTCAAACACAAAATGTCTTGATTCAAACTTGAAATTTATATCCCATCCTTTCTTTAACTTCTGATTGTAGTTTATAGATGGTAAAAGACCTACTTCGGTTTGCTTTTGAGCACAGAGTCTTTGAGCAGAAACCAGAAGAATTAAAAATGCTATAACTCTAGTATTAAGGTGTTCTGCTTTATTTTTGTTCAATCTGATGAACTTGTTGAATTTCTATATCGTCGTTAAAGGCGATTTCGTAAAGCTGAGCGTTCTCGACTGTTTTTCCTTTTAAGACAATTTCGTAAGAAATTCTAAGGGAAAGCTTTGGCTCATTTGAGTTTATAAAAGTAAGGGTATCGCCATTTCTTCCTATGTCTTGCATTTGTATCTTTTGAAATCTCCATTTTTGGAAAAGAGAGTCAAGTTCATGTTCAATTTGCTGATACACTAGGGGAGCTATCGCTACTTTCTTAATGATAAATTCTACGTCTTTTAAGACTCCAGTTGTATCAAATTCAATACTGAATTTCTTCTTTTGATACTCGAATTTGGCCTCTACAGAAATGCCATTCTGGCTTATTTTTTTGTACCATTTCACCTTGGATTTTGGAACGATGGCATCTATAAATGCTTTTGCAGAAACTGAAACATTCTCTGGCTTAGCACGATACTCTCTCTCAAATTTGTGCTGGGCAGGAGATCACATCGGCACAAGGCACAAAAAGCATTTGAAGGTAATAATACTCGTTATTTTCATGAATTTACTTTTGTAGCTTTTGGTAAAAATAAGTTATTCGGTATCATCATTTTTACACTCGTACTCGTCTTAATCATGACATAGAAAGGTCCTGCATCAGATAATTTACCTTTAACATCAAAATCCTTTTCTAGAAAGGAAATGGAATCTCCTAATTTAACGGGATGGCTAATAAAAATAATTAATGTCGAAGAGATATTTGAAAGGACAAACCATTGGGCAAATAAGGCAATACCAATAACAGCCAGAACTGAAGTAATGAAAGGTAAAAGCTGCGGTGGTGCTACGCCCCAAATGGCTATAATGACAGTGACGAGTATCATTAAAAAGAACAAATTAATAAACTTCAAAATAGGCCTTACTCTATATTTAGAATAATTATACCTAGTCTGAATTCTTACTAGGAATTTAATGCAAGCACATCGTAAAATAAGGAAGCTAGTAAGGGTGCGTAATGTGTCAAGTATTCTATTATCCATAGGGCTAATTTTACCCAAGTGTTTCAAGTTACCTAAAAGTACAAACGAATAGGAAGGGTGAAATCGTTTTTTGCGTGCTTTTCACTACGAAGAGAAAAAGTAAATAAGAAGGCCCAGGTATAAGTTTTTTAAAAATTCAAGTAAACTTAAAACTCATTGGACTGATAGGGTAAGAGGACATGTACAAGATGCTTTATTCCTGACAAACTTTTTGAATGTTTACACGCTAATTTACCGTCTTACATTTCCTAAAGGGTAGCTCTTTTGTACGTGAGTAAAATATGATTTTCATTAGGAAATGGCTTTAAGCAAAGCGGTCTGGCATACTAGAGGAGTAGGCTAATGTACTTCTGATGCAGCCGTTGTTTTGTTTTATTTGAAAACTTGTATGAGAAACCAGCCAATGATAACAAAGCAATAGCAAGAAAAGCATGACTTCCTATTTGCTTATGAACTCATAAAACGAAATGAGAATTGCACCCATTCCTAGTCCTATCATAGGTCATACTTTTAGTATAAAGGAAGACTTTATTTAGTGTCTTATTTTAGAAATTTGCTATTGCCGTTAATAAGGAAACTAGAAGGAAGGTAATACTTCCAAATTCAATAATCAGTTTAAGACCACCGATAATTAAGGGTAAAATAGACATAGATGCCATAGCTATCATTCCATTTTTCAGGGTTTTGTTTTATCGCTTTGATAACCACTATGGAAAGTCGCCGTCTTTTGCAATGATAGACAATACCCTAAACGAACTGGAAGATGTTCCACTTGATAGGACTAATAGTGGAAAGGAAAGCCTTAATAATCACAAGAGTCGTTTTTAAATATCCTAATATATTTTCTGCACCAAGATCAAGTGTATATTCTTTCTTATCAATAATATCTTTCATTGGAATTGCAAATAGGTCATCCAGCCAGATTATTACATAGATCCGTAAAGCCAATATTATTGCCGAGTATAGTGCTCATGGTTTTTTTGGGATTGGACACTTCATCTATTACATGAATGACTAACTGAAATCTTTCATTTGTAAGGAAGTTAAGTGGGCCCTTAAGTAATAGGAAAAGAACACTTGAGGATTTAACATCCATCGCCATGTTGTCAATGAAAGTTTAAAAATATGTAGTTTCATGCTGCTTTAAAACAAATGCAATAATGGTCAGGATTACAATTTAGTATAAGCCTTCAGATCTTCAATCTTACCCATTCTGTTTACACTCCAAATATTTATAAGTGCTAAAATTGCGATTACACCAATGGCAATAGATTTCCTAATCTATATATTTCCTGCAAATTCTGTGCTGTTTATGGCACAAGAAGAAAAAGCTTAGGCATAATATAACAAGGTATTTATGTACCCAAAAAGAATAAATCAATCCATCGCGGAAGCTTTGAAATGGAAACTTAGGTAAGTTCATTAGACGCTTGATTTCTGGCTATGTTTTTTAGCAGCTTTTTAGGGGAGTTTATTTTTGCCTAGGTAAAATAGAAAGCTAACTTTCTACTCCTTTTGGATAGTTCATTTCCTCCTTCTATGGTATTTTGGTTAGCATCGATAAATAGAAAACTCAAAGTTTGATAATGAAGGCCATTATTAGTTCTCTTGCCATTATGCCGATAGCCTATCTTTCCTAAGAATTAGTGTTCTTCTAAGCGTATAAGCGGTTTATTAGGGATATTTAGACCGAATTTGTTTTTCTAAAGGTTGATTTCTCTCTGTTAGCCGTACTAGGTAAGTTAAATTATTGGACCACCTCGTCTACTAGTAACTTCGACCTCAGGCCCCTAGTTTTATAAATTATTCCTTTTGAGAGGAGGAGGGCGGTTTGGGTAAAAGCCTTAATTCTAAGAATAAAACCTTTCACTATGCCAACCTTAAGGATAAATACACTTTGTCCGGGAAGAAAAAATACATTAATCTATGTTGGATGTAGCTTTTTAAATGAAGCTTTGATTGTGGGGGAATTTCGAAACTGAAGACAGGATTAGACTGATTTAGCTCCAAGGGCAATCTTTAAGCAGCAATCGGTTATCAAAGAATAAAGCTTCAATTTTAATCCTGAAGTATTTCTAATCACATCTTCATAAAGAGTCTTTGGTTGATGGAAAAGGTTTTGGCATTTTGCGTTTCAATTATATCCTCTTTTCATGATTCTCCAAATCGTATTGATACTTGCAGGATTCTTGCTTTTGTTAAAAGGTGCGGAGTGGGCAGTAGAAGCAGCCTCAATGCTCGCAAAAAAATTCAATGTTTCTGACCTTGTTATCGGACTCACCATTGTCTCTTTTGGGACTTCGGCTCCTGAGTTAGTCGTTAATGCCATTGGCACATGGGAAGGTCATCATGATATTGTATTTGGCAATATATTGGGCAGCAATAATTTTAATATTTTCGTTACGCTCGGAATTATAGGTATGGTGGCACCTCTGCGTGTGCAACAAAGTACCGTCTGGAAAGAGATCCCTTTTTTACTGGTAGCATGTGGCGTTGGTATTTTATTTTTAAACGATTACTGGGGTGGCCAAGTACATATGCTTGAAACGTGGGAAGCCAGCATAATGCTTGCCTTTTTTGTGGGTTTTATGTTCTATGTTTTTAGAATGCTTAAGAACGCGATTCCTGAACTGCAGGTTAAAGCAATTGCAAAGCCTATGTGGCAAATTATAGCAATGATTATTTTAGGCTTGGCTGGTCTTATAGGAGGTGGTAGGATAGTTGTGGTTAATGCGGTTAGTTTAGCAGAAAGTTTTGGAGTGAGCGAAAAAGTAATAGGTCTTACTATTGTTGCAGCGGGTACTTCTCTTCCTGAGCTTGTGACGGCTTTATTAGCAGTATTGAAGAATAAAACGGACTTAGCTATTGGTAGCGTTGTAGGTTCAAATATATTCAACATGCTCTTGATATTACCACTTAGTGCTTTCATCAATGAGTTGAGCTATAACCCTAGTATGAATTCTGACTTGTGGATGAGCACTGCTGGGACCTTTTTTTTGTTTTTATCCTTGTACGTGACTAAAAAGCATACCTTATACTGCTGGCAAGCAGCTCTTCTATTTTTTAGCTTTGTAGCTTATTCGCTTTACTGTTTCATTAATTATTAAACGTTAAGAAGCCTTTAAAAGACTTTTAGTCAAATTAGTTTCGCCCTTATCTGTCTCGAGGTATCATGGGTATAAAGAAAAACGGGATGTTATAAAACGACTGATTAAGGTCATTTTATGACGTAAATCCAAACCATCATCCTTCTTGGAAACCCTCAAAAAGAAACCTCAATAATACCTCTGAATAGTTATGATGGTATTGCTGTCCTTCTATTGTTAACCGTTGTTTGTTCTACTATAAAACGGGGGTGTTACTCAAGCCTTTGATGTTCAATTAATGTGCTTTACAAGAGTACTTGACCAATTAATAGATTTCATCCCAGTTTAATTTCCAAGCTTATGCACCCAAATCAAGGGGTTTCTGATAGGTAAATTTCTTTTAACCTCAAAGACTTCAGGCCTGTGTTTCTTTGTTTTCCAGAGCTCAAAAAAGTCAGGTCTATCAAAAATAATTGCTCCAAACAATATGGAAGGTTGAGCCACAGGCCAATTATCCCAATACATGATATCGGCTTCCTTAAACCAAGTACTTTTATGCTCTATATAGGGTGCCATAAATTCTAAAGCAAGAGCTATGGACTTTCCATCAGCACTTGAGTATTCCCATAGATTGTTTACACTGTCTGATAGAATTAAACAGTTCATCACCATGGCGTCTAAGTTAAAAAGTGAATAGCCGTATGGTTTTGTTCTTTCTAGTTCAAGCGGGAAGCTTCCATCGGATGCCATTTGATTTGGCAGAATATTATTTTTGAAATTATCTCTGCACCTAGCAAGGATATTGTCATTATTTGAATATTCGGCATACAGGGCCACCTGCATATTCCAGCATGTACCGTGGTTATTTGGATGCTTCATCTCGTCTAGGCCATACTTGTGCGTGCTGAGCCATATCGTAAAGTCTGAAAACCATTTTTTAAACTTAATTTGACTTGTTTCATCTATGAGTCCATCATGCTCTAGAACGGCTAAAGATTGAACCACCTCCATAAAATGTATTCCGTCAATAATTCCGATTCCTCTTCCTGTATGCCTGCCTTTTATGGCTTGTGCATATAAAAAGTGTGGGTTCATTCTAGTGCTGTCGTCAATAAACCATGATTGGCAATGTTTTATAACTGCATTGGCGTAGATAGTATCTTTTGTGATAATATAAGCGGAGGTAAGGTTACCTACAATTTCACTTAAATCTATTAAGGCTTCACGGTGTTTTGTGAAATTATCAGGATTGGTAAGTCCATCTCTCCGAACATAAGGTGCATCAGGATTTAATGTATCTGGCCACCAATAATCCCCTTCCGAATAAAAGTCGTGTATGCCTCCAGAACTTCTAGGGCAATCGTAAGCTGTTAGTGTTTTGGGAGCTAATTTTAAAGATTCGTCTGCTCTGGTTAACACGGAATCTTTTAAAACTGCAACAATTTGGTCCTGGTATGTTTCTTCTTTTTTAGAGCAGTTTATGAGTAGGAGAGAGAGAAAGAATAAAGGGAAGAGTCTTGAAGTTTTCATGTTTAATTGATTGAGCTTTGCTTTGCATAAATGAAAAAATACCACATTAGGAATGCTAAAATAGCTAGTTTTTAGAAAAAGATAATCTATAAGATTTTCATATGCTCTGAAATGATATTGTTACGCAAGATTAGTATCATCTAGTGCTACAAACCGATGGTTTATTTAATTACATAATCTCTGAATGCAGGACAAAAGTTGTCTGTAATATAATCCAAATTTTTATTGTTAATGCTAATATTTTGTGAATCGCAGAGGTTTCCGCCTCCGTAATGACCGTTCAAAGCGTAGCTTAATTTAGCATTGCTGGGGTTTTCGCTGCATTCAATCAGTAGCGTATTGCCATTAACTATGTTTGGTTCTCTCTTGCTAATATTAACTCCTTTTGAGTTTTTAAGAACAAGGCCATAATTTTTTTGAAACCCGTTAAGATTATGAAATTTGTCTCCGGATACATCAAATCTCATGGGCGATATAGGAACGTCAAACTTTACAGATAGGAACCATTTAGAATTCTTATTTTTTATCTTATGCTTTATAGGGGAGAATAGGCTTAATGAGGCGTTGTCATATATTATTCTTTTGGCAATAATACCAAGCTGAATTCCAACGGTCGCTCTATCCTTAGGATGCCAAATATCACCGTAATCATATTGATACATTGCACCTCCCATGAAAACATTATTCTTTTCTTTAGCTAATTTTAATTGAGCAAAACTAGGACCACAATCTTCATATGTGCTAGGGTCGTCCACGGAAGGATATGGAATGGTTCCTACTACTGGAGCCGTTTGATAGGTGATAAAAACGACATCCTTCTTTTGTTTGCTTATTGATTTGATGTCATTATTTATATCAATGAATAACTTTTTCAATTTTTCATAATACTGTTCTTCACTATCTGGTCTTACATTAGCCTCTCCTTGAACCCAAAAGAGACAAGGTACTCCAAACGTTTTATGTGCTTTTTTTGAAAATTAATAAGCCTTTTTTACTCCTAAAAGAAGCCGCTGGTAATACTCCGTATCATTGGACAGCTTTTCGATAGAAATTCCTGAATATCCGGGAGTTGAAAGTAAAAAATAATTGTCAAATTCAGTCAAATCTAAATTATCTTCTTGCTCAAGAAGGTTCATCCAACTTACAGCAATTGAGGCAACGGGAGGCCAATCTTTTTTTGCTATTGAATCTAGAAGAACAAAGTCATCGCCATAGAAATTGGCTACACTTTTCGAATCACTTATGTTTACCTCTGAACGCCATTCATTGCAGCCTCCTTTAAAAGAAATAATATTTCTAAAATTGCTCTGAACATCCGTTGCTCCTCCACCCACAGAAAGACTCTGACCGTAGCAGATTAACATATTAATGTTGTAATCAAATTTCTTGCAAAAGGGTTTTACCCCTTGTCCATAAAGTAATTGATTGCCGAAGAGTGATGTAAGGATACTAAATATGACTGTTATAGCTCTTAATGGGGAACGCATTATAATTCTTATTTAGGCTCGTCAACAAGCGGATATTTTACAATGTCCAGCGTATCGTGGTGATTAATTTAAGGGTTATTTTATTTCTTGGAATTGGATTGATTCAAATGCGAACTGAAAGGAAATATGAATCAATAAACAAAGGCAAAGTTAGTTTTCGAAGTAGTCCGTCTATTTAATTCTGCATGCGTTACTTGGTATTTAGGTCTAGTTTTTACGCCTATTATTCTTTACCGCTATGTTGAAGTCGCTGCTAATACTGTTAGGTAATTGGGCTTTTTTTAACCAGACACTATCTCCATAAACTCCAGCTTTTGAAAAATCAAAAGGCTTAAAGTTTATTTTTCGAATGCTCTCCTTATTTGTTAGTCTAAAATCAAAATTAGGAGCATTTTTAAAATTGGGATTCTCTATGACGCTATTGGCATCATGACCAGATTGCTTCCATTCCTTAAAGGAACTACCGTTAAAATCATACATATCTCCTCCTGTATTCCAGTATAGGTTGTTGTCCATGTAAATATCAATTTTATTCCAAGCCCCATTTAAAACAACGCCTTTGTCAAAAACAACAATATTGTTGCTGAAATTAAATGAGCGATGCTCTTCTATTCTGGTGCATTGTACCTGGAACATTTGGGCATAAGCCAGAATATTATTTTTTATGGTATTGTTTTTACCATAATGTTGATGGAATCCGCCAGTTTTCGTGCTGTAAACTAGATTGTTTTCCATTAGAATTTCAGACGATCCTTCATCTGAGTATAAACCCCATCCGCCATAAGAATAGGCATGGACATGATGAATGACATTATTACTAACGACAGTTCCTTCTGATTTACCCAACGTATAAACGGCAGCCATATCACTTAATAAGTCCCAACCAATATGATGAATATGATTATAGGTGATTTTATTTCTTTTGGCGAGACTTGGACTGTAGCCCCAAACCCATCCTACTGAAACACCCGTATAGTAAAAATCCCCAATGTCATTATGAGTAATTTCGTTGTCTGAACTATGTCCTACCCATATGCCAACGGCAGGTGGAAATTCCTGACCTCCTGATTGAATAATATTGTTATCCAATTTAATATGATGCGTATGCTCATCACCGGTTAATGGAGCGACATCACCTAAATAAATACCGCCACCTCCAATATTATTAATGTAGCAACCGCTTACTTTAGACTGACTACATCCTTTTCCAAACCATATAGCATGTTGCCCAATGTTTGTGACATCACAGTTAGTAAAAGTGATGTTTCTTCCTCCTTCAAGCATTATGGCTGAGGAGATTTCAGTTGCTGCTTGGTTTGGCTCAAAGCCGCTTTGTGGCATACGGTAATGACAATACTTAAATGTAATTCCTTCAAAATTGATACACTCCACATATTTACTGTTGGCAATATCTCCTTTCACAGATATAAGATTTTCTAATACGGGTGCTATTATGGCTGTGTTTTCAGGAGTTTGCCCCGGTAGCGGTATGTATGATAAAATGCCTTCAGTATTAAGAAACCATTCTCCAACTGAATCTAAAGCTGCTTCATAATTTTCAAAAACAATACGACCATCCTTTTTTAATGGATTCCATGGTTTCATTCCCGTTCCGGAAGTATATAAAGCCAAACTATCTTTATCAACTTTGTCGATATGTCTAATTGTAAAATCCCATTTATGATAAGTACGGAAACGGATGAGTTCTAAATCATCATCACTTAGACTCTGTATTGATTCAAAGTTATTTTTATCAAAGGTTAATATTTGTTCAGCTTTTTCTGCCACCCGTCCTTTTCCTTTTTTCCAAATATTTTCGGCTACGCCATCTATTTTAAAAAAACCTACATTCGGCGTCCGAGCGAGAACTGCTCTTTTGTTATTAACATAAAGCTGGTCAAATCGCCATTTATAGTAATTGCTTTCCAAAATCTTTGTTTCCCAAACGCCATTTTCTTTTATCGTAAATCCACTTATCTTTTTTCCTCCACTAAAAACTGGGGAGGCACCTTTTTTAGATTTGTAGGTTATAGGGTACTTGGCTGTGCCACTATCTTCCGGTGTTAAAACAAAAGGCTCATTCATTGTGTAGATGCCATCTGCAATTGTAACAACAAAAGAAACCGACTGAAAATGATTCTTTTTATATTCACGTATGGCATTACGAGCTCCCGTTAATGAAGCTAAGGGTTCTTTTTCTGAACCTGGGTTTAAATCATTCCCCAAGGGGGAAACATAGATTGCTTTTTGAGCATTAAGGCTCAAACAACAAAAAAACAATAGAATAATTAGACCATTATTTTTTCTCATTTATACCTTAGTTGAATGTTTAAGCGATGATAATGATTCCCATCTTTTTACTATCAGAATAGCAAGCGATTGTGTGCTTGATTTTATGTTAGCCTCTAATAAAATTGCAGAAGGCAAATAGTTTTTGAATCTACGATTTCCCCCGCTAATAATATTAAATGAGTGAGCATAACTTATTCAAACAGCATATTAAAGACCAGAGTTCTTCAATGGATTTTAGGAAACTTAAGAGATAATCTCATCGAAA
>JBNMFK010000006.1:0-27058 GCA_051269965.1 Algoriphagus sp.
CTGGACGACCTCATACAAACCTTTTCTGTTAAAGGTTTCGCCTTTGGCAAATCTAAAATTGGCTCCATAATTCCTTAAAAAAGTATTATTTGAGATTTCATTATGGCTGTAATTCACGGCTTGTCTTTGGTCGTTTTCTGCGTAAAGTAAAAACCATGTCCATTTTATGGGTTTAAAGTAGAGCGAAACTCCTTTTTTGTTGAATTGGTCTATTAAATAACCATTGGGATTAAAGTACAAGAGTGGGGGATAGGGGATAGCGTAATTTGGTCCGATAGAAACGGTTCGGCCAGGTGCTCTGATATCTTCTACGGTGTAGAGGCTTAATCTATTATAACGATCTTTGGTAATATGCCAGGATGCCGAGGCGGTATATTTCCAAGTTTTATCCCATAAACCGTAGCCTGCGGTAGCTCTAATGCCAAACCTCGGATGGGTCAACCTGTCATTTTGAATGCCTAGGCCGATTCGGAGCTTTTCATGGTTATTGATGATGTTTTGGTTAAATAATAAAACAAAGGGTCCTATGGGGGCTGCAGCCTGCAATATGACTTTACTAGGGAAGGTCATTAAGTCAAGGACTTTCTTTAGCTGAGGTTTGTTTTTCATTAAAGAACGCTCATAAGAGCGACGTTCATCTGCGGCCAGCGGTTTCTTACGAATGCTAGCAAAGCTTTCTAAAGAGATAGTGTCAGCTTTTGGGAGGATTACTTTGGTGGCTCCATCAAAATAGACATCCTTATCTAAGGAGTCCTTAATTTGTGATAGATAATGCTCCATGCTAATTTCTATTAGAGCTTTATTCTTTTTGTACTCAAGCGGATAAGTGACCTTAAGGATTCGGCGAGTAGGATACCATTTTTTGTCAAATTTGGCATTAGATTGCATTAGCTCGAAATTCACTATTTGGAGACTATCGGCAGGGGCAGCCTCTATGTATTGTATGGCATATTGGTCTGTGCTAATTTTAATTTCGCCGACTAGGGCGTCTAGGCTTTTACCTGCATAAGGCTTAAAAGTAATCGTGAAAATACTGTCTGAGGCCTGAATGAGTGTATCTGTCAATTCGAAATCATAGATTCTGAAAACCCCTTTCTTAATAGGATTGATGTAGTTTCTTTCTATAAATTGTTCGCTGTCCAAGCTCATATCAATTCCGGGGTTGAATCTGAAAAATGGCTTATAAAAACCCAATGGATTAAGCTGATTGGAGAATAAGAGATTGGTTGGAAGCATTTTGGGCATGCTGGATACCGTATGGCGAGTGACTTCCCTTTCTTGCCTTTTTCTAAAGTAGAAATCACCGTAATTTTCGGTAATCATGAAGTTGATACTCCCTTGATTTCTTATACTATCCATCAAACTCATGTTGGAAGAATCAGTAGTGAACGTAACTCTATCGATAGCCTTTGCTACTATTTTGGACTTGCTATAAAATGTACCCTGAAAGACATCATATTTATTGGGGTTGTTAAAACGCTCATTGTCTTGTACCCTTCTAATGATTTCCCAAGCTGGGTTTTCTTTTGGCTTTACAATGAACTCGTCCAAAGCCGTAGTGCTGATATTCATGAAAACTTTCAAAGTCTTCGGTAGATTTTGGGTATTGAAAACTTTGGGCATATAGCCTACTAACGAGAATTTTAGTTTAGAGTAGAGGCGAGTTTTGATGTTTATGAAGAATCTACCTAAGCTGTCTGTTTGTGTACCAAATGTGCTACCCGGCAGAGTAACGTTGACATATCTCAGTGGTTCATTACTCTTAAATTCTCTCACTTCTCCAGAAAGGGTCTGTTGCCCTATAGCATCATGGTAAAGACAAAGTAGAAAGAAGACTCCTAAAATAGATCGCACGATGTATAAACAGACCATTTGATGTATTTGTTGCAGATGAAAGTAGAAATGCCCCTAAATTAATTATTCTTTTAAATTTGGTTTGTACTATAAACTAGTCTGCAATTGAATTATCAAATAGAATAATAATGAGAAAATCAATGAGGAGGGTCTAAACCTCATGAAGAGATGATTAAGGCCGTCAAAAATAATTAAAAGAAGCATCACGGTATATACTTTCTTTTTTTGGGTTATCTATTTAAAGCTATTGTCGGATCATTTACGATATTTCGAAGTACAGCGGCTTCTCCCCAAGCTTACTATGTATGGTTTCCTTTTC
Source organism: Algoriphagus sp. (assembly GCA_051269965.1). GTDB lineage: Bacteria > Bacteroidota > Bacteroidia > Cytophagales > Spirosomataceae > Arcticibacterium. The sequence continues at coordinate 2,174 of JBNMFK010000006.1, forward strand.
CTCTGGGATTTGCCTTCAATATAGTTCAAGGAAGAAACTCCCGTCCTATGGTAACCAAAATTGATGTTAGTGTTGGTAAAATTTGATTTGGTGTTTCTTTTGGTATGTCTACGTTACAGGGGAGAGTTCTATTTTGATACTTAAAAACTTTCTGCTAATGCTTGTCCTTATTGATGTAGCGACTCATGCTCATGGTGTGATTATTAGCTTTAAGCGATTCATGATAGGAGCATTAATCATATTTTTGACGGACCCTATTTTATTTTGTAGGCCAAACCTTGATGTGATCTCAGAGCTTGTATGTGCGGTCTGTTGAAAGATTATATTATTCCAGTTCTACATACTAAGAAACCAAAAAGCAACTTAGTGTTTGACTAAGTAGCCTCATTATTCCATTCTTAACTTCGTCACGCGGTCATTTCTTTACTTATAATGGTAGAGGAGGCATATTTTATTTGGAGTAAAGAAAAAACCAAAGTGTCAGCAGGAAACTTAAGTGTGTAATTAGACAAGCTTTAAAAGGCTGAGTATCTAAAAATAGGAAAGAAGTTTAAGGACAAATTTCTACAAACCAATTATCATAGAACGGATGAAGGAAGGGCGGCTTTTGAGATCTATGTGAACGATTTGGAAAAGTATATTTGGCTAAATGGATAACTTAGTTCGAAGTTTGAGCGGGCTGTAGGGCTTATCGACATATAAAAAAAAATGATACCGAGAAAATCTCAGCATCATTCTGTTACCCTTATTATAAAGTAATGTTTTATCTTTAAAAGGCTCAATAAAGGAGCACTTTTTTTGATCTATTCAAATCTCTTACTAGGTTACTATATTGCTTCTAGTCAATTCCTTGTGAAAAGTGCCGGCAGCGTCAAAAAGCAAGCCTTTGTGTGTTTAGAATGCAAAGGTAAGTGTTAATACAAAGTTACCGTCCTCGTCTATCCCAACCTTATCACTATTAGCTTCGCCGTAGTTGGTACCTGTATAATCTGTGATAGTATTTAAAAAGTCCTTAATAGCTACCTCGGCTAGTTGGGGTCTATTACACTTTAACAATACCTTTTCTTTTATCTAATTCTTTCTGAAAATAACCATTGGTATTAAAAAAAGACGGGCATGTATTCCATCAGAGACTTAATCCTATGATAAAGGTACCTTCCTCATCCGTTCCTGCCTTATCAATGGTCGCATCGTCATAGTTGGCATTCTACTGAATACCATTGTAAAAATGCTGGGTGTAAATGTGGTCACCAAGCCTGTTATGAAAATCATGTTTGGTAAAACTTTTTGAACGATCCCGAAAAAATCGAGGAGCGTAAAGAGTGGATTGCTGAGCTTCAAAAAATGAGAAGACCATAGTTAAAGCTGTGGAAGGCGTTATTAGGAGAGAAGGAGTAGAGAATGAGCTGAAAATATTAAGTGCCCAACGCTCATTTTAGTAAGAACAGAAGATATTTCTACCGTTCCTGAAAAATCTGAGTTTATTCACAAGCAAATTTCTCATTCCAAATTAGTTTATATTCTTAAAGGTGGCCACACCTCATCTATAGAAGACTCGGAGGCTTATAACTTAATCTCGTTTCACCCAAATCTCATGGAAAGGGTTGCCTTGACTACTCAGTCCTTTGTGATGCCATTCGCTGTCAATAAGCTTATAGTCAAAGCTTAGTTGGGCACCAACTCTTGAATTGTCTCTTGAAAAATAGGCTATTTTTTCAGTGTATTTCTCATCCTTAATTACATATTGACCACCTCCAGTACCCGAAAATTTCATGGTTTCAGTATGGAAGGCAATCCATTGGAAATATCCTTTAAAGAGAACTTTCATCGTTTTTCGAGCATTGCTAGTATCTAGTCTACTCACACCACTTTCGTTGATTCTTCCACCCATCTGCCATTTTCCTTCAAGATCTAGACTTAAACTTTGTACCTTTTCCCAAGAAGTATCAAGCTTGTAATTAGCCATTGTTAAGCTATCTGTTTCAAAATCTGAGTTGAATTCAAATGTGACATCATAAATCTCATCTGTTCTGTTATAAAAGCCTCCTCGGGTCTGTATAAATTTACTTGGGTTTTCGGAAAATACTGTTTCAATTAAATATTGGTTATCAATTAACAAGCGATGTATTTCATTTACTCCTTTTTTTCATAAACGTTTTGAGCCACTACTTGGAACCTAGAAAATAGACTAAGAATTATTAAAAGAGAGCAATTTATCTTTAACATATTGACTGCATTTATGTTATATCTACTGTAGACAAAAAGACATGGCCAAGCTTTCACTTGGCCATGTCTTAATTATAGGGTTGAATAAAGTCGATTAGTGAAAGACCAGCTTTGGAGTTACATGTCAATACTTCAATGGACATTTAAAAGTAGATCAGGCCAACTCACCAACTGTCCTTATCTGTCTAGTGTGATGATTCAAAAACCCTAGAGCTAGTAGTCATTTCTGTTGGGAAATCGGAAGGTATTGGCAGAGTGACCTTACCCGTAGCGGCCCATTCAGAACCCCTTAAAAGGCAGGTAATGAAACCAACACACGCTACAGAATAATCTACATGACCCATCGGCGTATGAAAAACACGACCCTTTCCATAATCTATGGTCATGAGCATAGGTTCATGTCTATTCGTACCATTTGCTTCTTCAGATGAGAATGCAGTGGCCAATACTTTCATGTTTTTGGCAGGTCCCCTAAGTCTGTCATAAAGCTCATCTTTGGTATGTAGCCATTTCAGAGGCATACCTGCAGTTATAGGATGTACACTATCTCTTATTTGGATAGTAAACTCATGTTGAGAGCCGTGAGAACCACCTTTTCCTGGGCTCATGTCTCTTTGAAGCTCATCATTAGTACTGTAATAAACGTATGGCCCATCTTTTTCCGAACGATCTCCCCAGCCACCAAGGCCTATCATTTCATTGTAGGCTAGCCACTCCGGGAAAGAATTATCGGCAGCATGCAAGACAACAAAGCCACCGCCTTTTTTAACAAATTTATCTAAAGCAGTCTGAGTCTCTTCCGTCCATGGAGCAGCGTTCCATCCAAAATTGCAAATAACGAGGTCGTATTCTGAAAACTCAGGTCTAAAATTAGGGTCAGTTTTAGACTCGTCCAAAGCTTCTGTCCCTTCTGTACCCTTGATGAGGAATTTAGCGATAAACGCTTCACCTTTCCATGTAAAGGCCGTACGGTTTACGTCAACTTCAAATCGGCCAGACTCCTCTAAGTAGCTTTTCATCATATAGGTGACCTTTGGCCACTGTACATGGTTATTTTGTCCATCTATAATAAGGGTTCTGATTTTTTTCTGGGCGAAGGACTGCCCGAAAAAACCTAATATAAGGGAGGAGAGAAGGAATAATTTTAATTTCATTTTGAGGGTATGATTGAATTTTGAATACGCAAATTAAGGTTCTTTGTGGATATGTTTTATTAATCCTTTAAACATATGGACTTTAGGTATAAAGTTGTACACTCATGACTTATGAATCTTTCTATTCCGTACTCTTTTACCAGTTAAGCAAGAGTTTCTCTTGCGAAACGTAAAAAAAGTCATTTACCAGCTAGTTGGCTTGTAATCCTTTAAAAATTTCCCACACCAGTGTTTACCCGTATTTATGCCATCAAAAAGTGGATCTAAGACTCTCGCAGCTCCATCCACAATATCTAGTGGGGGTTGGAAATCATGTAGGGTCTCTTTTAGCTTGGCGAGTATGGCCGGGTCTTCGTCTGTTACCCAGCCAGTGTCCACGGCATTCGTATAGATACCATATTTAGCCAAATCTGAGGAAGACGTAAGCGTCATCATATTCAGAGCTGCTTTAGCCATATTGGTATGTGGGTGACGGTCTTCTTTGTGCCATTGATGAAATTTACCTTCCATGGCAGAGACATTGATAATATGTTTCATGCCTGTATTCTCCTTTTTCATAATGTTGACCAACCTATTGCAAAGGACAAAAGGAGCAACAGAATTAACCAGCTGTACTTCCAACATTTCATTGGTATGAATTTCGCCTAATTTTAGTCGCCAGCTATTGGTTTCCCTTAAATCCACTTGCTGAAGATCAGCATCTAATTGCCCTACAGGAAATACTTCTGAGGTAGCTAATGTATTGTCTATACTGTAAGGGATTTGGGAAAGTTGAGCGGAAGCCGTCAGTCCAATTCCTACTTGTTTTCCGTGCCAACTCACTGGCAAATTTTTATCCGAAGTAGAGGTACTCAGTGATCTTAATTCAGACAGGCAGGCCTCATGATCTGAAAGTAGTTTTTGTACGAATAGGGGTAAGTTTTTTATAGGTAAAACTTCATTAGCCATCATATGATGATAAAAACCTGCTGGTCTTCTAACCGTTTGGGCTGCATTATTAATTAAAATATCTAATCGGTCATACTTCTGTTCAATGAAATTGCAGAAGATATCTACGCTTGGTATATGTCTGAGGTCTAAACCATGTATTTTCAGTCGATGTCCCCATGAATCATAATCTGGTTCTTTAGAAAACCGAATTGCTGAATCTACGGGAAAACGCGTTGTTGCAATAACGGTGGCTCCGGCACGAAGCATGAGTAAAGTTATATGATAACCTATCTTAAGCCTTGAGCCTGTTACCAAAGCAAACTGGCCAGTTAAATCGGCTGTCTGAAACCGTTTAGCATAATTGAAGTCTCCACAATCCTTACACATCGTGTCATAAAAATGATGAAGCCTACTGAATTCCTTTTTACAAACATAACATTGTCTCGGTGAGTCCAGTTTTGTTTCGTTTTCTTGGCCAGTTAAGGCAATCATTTTGGGTGCAATAAAAATAGTGGTATCCCTGGCAGACCTTATTCCGGTAGCCTTCCGTGCTTGCTTGTCTTTTAGTTTTAATTTCTCTTTGTGAAGCTTTTTGGCCAGCTTCTTTCTTCTTGATAGTTCTTCTCTATCTGGCCTGGCAAACAGACCCGCGGCGGTAATGAGTGCTAGTCTTTTATCTTTAGGGATCTCGAATATTTGACTGACCTCAGCATTGAGCCGTTCTAAAACGGCTATGCATTCATTGACCTGTTCTTCGCTGATATCGTCCATTTCTTCTCGTATTTGACGACGAAAGTAGGTATAAATAATTTTGATACGATTTAACATATCAGGTTTTGACCAAACAGAATCAACGGCAGTCGGTTAAGACAGAAAGGATCAAGGGTTTTAAGATTAGAAATGTCACAATGGAGTGCGAGTCCTTTAAGAACCGAATCGTACCTTCCTCTTGTATCCCAGTGTAAGTTCGTCATCAGCTATCAAAGGATTGTCTTTGTCGTGAAGCTTGAGTGTTTTTCCAGAAATCTCAAAAGTATATTTCTAGTCATTGTCAATGGTTAGTTTATCTCCTTTGATAGGAATAGTTACCACTCTTTTTTACGAAGAATACATCCTATGTGCTTACAATTTCTAGGGTGCAGGAAGTGGTATCAAAGTCTAAATTATAGGCTTTGAATTTAAAGTTGTCTAAAAACAATAGGTATTTTCTAAAAACCATTTTCCGTTTAAGCCAGATAGCTGTGGATTGATTAGTTCACAAGAACTTAAAAGTGGCAAGGTGCCTATGAAAAATAATGCTTTTATGAGTTTGAACGTAATTTTGACAGATCGTTTTTAAGACAATGAACTTCCTATTTGAAAGGTTGTAGTCTTACACCTTAATCACTTTCAAGATCTTTTGTTCAGCATTATTCTGCCATCTTATGAAATAGCTACCAGCCGGAAATCTAGAAGCATCATAGATATCAGTATGCCAGCCTTTTGTTTTTTGGTCATAGACGGGTTTGGCAATAACTTGCCCCTGGGAATTGAAGATTTGGATAAGATTTACCCCGCCATCGGAGATGTATTCCAGTCTGACAAAGTCTAAAACCGGATTAGGGTAGGCCTTGAAAGGTATATGTTTTTCCTCCCGAATTTCATTGGCTGTAATGAATCCACAGGGTGCACCTTGAACCAGTGGCAGCGATTGAAAAGACTTTAGCAGAACCTCAGAAATTTGTGGTGTTTCCACACAAAACCACCGCTCTAGAATAGAGGTATAAACAGAACGGAAGTCGAACTGCATGGGCACATTTTCATTATCTCCGGCCACATTAGGCAGAATAGGATTTTCTCCAAATACTTTAGCGTTTACAAATTCACCAAAAAGAAACATTGGAGCAGCAGCTCCATGATCTGTTCCATTGCTGCCGTTAGTTTTTATTCTCCTGCCAAACTCTGAGTAGGTCATGGTTAAAACACGATCTTGAACACCTAGCTGTTCCAAGTCCCTAGTGAAAGATAAAACGGCATTGGATAGTTCCGCAAGAAGGTCGGCGTGTTCTCCTTTATCTGTATCGCCAGTTTCGGCTTGATTATCGTGAGTATCGAAACCGCCAATTCTCACAAAGTAAAACTTGGTTTTTAAGCCACCGGCTATTAGTCTGGCTACTACCTTTAGCTGCTGTGAAAGCGACTCATCTTCATAGATCACTTGACCACCAGCAGCCGAAGCGGCTTTTTTAATAGAGCTAGCATATTGATTGGTCTGCGTAGCTACCTGTCTCAGATAAGCAAGTTCTTTCTCTGCCAGAGTCGTTGGCGTTTCTCCTTGTTCTTCGGTAAGCAGTTCATAGAAAAAATCAGGGTCAGAAATCGCCATGCCCATAGGATAAACAGGACCCTGTAAACTCGTATTTAAGATAGATCCTATCTGAATAGAAAGTGGATCTGGATGTTGCTCATTTGGGTAACTGTTTGGGAAATCTGGATTGTCACTGGCTAAATATCGTCCAGCCCAGCCGCTTAAAACCTGTTTGTCAGAATCTGAGGCTGTATTCCAAATATCTGTAGACCGGAAATGCGAAAAGTCAGGGTCTGGATAACCGACATCCTGAAGGATATTGGCTTTGCCTTCTTCAAAGAGTTCTACGAGGGGCGACAAAGAGGGGTGAAGTCCTATTTTGTCCGATTGTGGGATACTTAATAAAGCATTTTCCTTAAGGGCAATATTACCTCGATTAGAAGAATATTTGGCATATTGGTCTATTGGTACTATAGTATTTAAGCCATCGTTTCCACCAGCCATTTGAATAACCACCAGTACCTTGTCATCTCCCAGAGCAGCTTCATTTATTGCACCAAAAGCACTTAAAGGCAAACCATTAAGGAAGTAGGGAGCGGCTCCACCAGCCACTATGTGTTTTAAGAATTTTCTTCTTTCCATGACTTAAATCAATTGATATTCTGGTAAAGACATGAGGTATAACATTAAGGAACGTAAACGCTCCTCCATAGGTAGCGTTATGTTTACATTAGTTGGGTCACTTTCATACGCTAACCAAAGCTCTGTCCAATAAAAATCATTGGATTGCCCAGATAAAAGAATGTCCGATTTTATTTTAGATTTCAGCTCATCTTTTATTGGCAACGAAAATAGTGTCTCGGCTATATCATCAATCAGTTTATTAGGATCGCCAGGGTTCGAAAATTGAGAAGCATAGTTTATTACATCTATAACTACCCGATAGCCACCTCTTCGTACTTCATTATACATCAATAAAAGAATAGACTGATTCCGCTTTTGATAGGTATCTGAGTTTATCCAAATTTCATGATAAAGGGGTGTTTGATGATATGCTGGCCAGCCAGAAACTGAAGGCGGATCGCCAATGTACTGTTGGGTGCTTTCTGCAAACCTCATATATGCCCCAGAGATGCTATAATTCGAATAAACATTTTCTTCCAAAGTAGGCAGCGGAGGTTCTAAATGACGAAGCGTTTTCACTAGAAAATCTAGTGGACTACTTATAATCGCCCCATAAAAAGCGGTGTCAAAGAAATGCTGGCTGCTGAAAAATGCTTTTAGCAAAGGCTTTATTTCGTAATTGTTATCACGGAAAAGCTGGGCCATGGGTTCTATAAACTCAGCCTCTACCTGAGGCCCAATTTGATAATAAATAAAGAAGCGGTAAAACTTCCGAACCATAAAGCGACTGACTTCCTCTTTTTTGAAAATCATATCTAGCAGGTCATCTACTTCATATTGACCATTTTGGCCAGACCGTCCAGAAATAATGGTGTTGTCATAATAATCAGAAAATTGCTTATCCTCGGTATCATGATTATTCCCATTGAACCTATAAGTCTGGGTGCTTTTTGAAGCATAATGACCTGTTAAAACCCGGGCAGCTGCTCGTACATCATCCTGCGTATAGTCCGAACGGTCACCTATACCAATCGTGAATAGTTCTTGGAGCTCGCGGGCATAGTTTTCGTCTGGTGAATTTTTGGTATTCTCACGGCCATTGAGGTAAACTAACATGGCTGGGTCTAGTGTAATGACTTTGGCGAATTCTTTAAAGTTCCCAAAGGAGTGTTCTCTAAGGGTGTTTTGATATTCGTAGGCGAAATGTGCTCTACCGTAAACTTCCATTTGCGTAGCAAAATGATTATGCCAAAAAAGCACCAATTTCTCTTGGATAGTACGCTCCTGGAACCACATCTGCTGAAACCACCAATAACGAAGAGACTGACGCCTTCTGGAATTAAGGGTACCATCGCCGTAAGGAGCTCTAATCCATGTTTCTCCTTCTTTTACTCCTGTAGTGTCTTCTAGTCTGCTCTCGTAATAATTTACTGGGGGCGAAGGAGCAGGAGAAGGTTCAATGATTTCATCAATGCACTGAGCTAAGCTTTTATTTTCAAAAGCTTTTAAATCTTTAGCCGTACTTCCAAAAAGCGTCCTGTTTAGTAAGTGTTGCCTTTGGGCGTTAGACCATGTTCCGGTATAAGGCTCTGAGCTAAAGTTTTTTATATCTCTCATTTTATAAGCTTAGTAAAGCTAACGATGAAAGTAAGTAATAATTTTATGAAAGATGGTTTTAGAGCCGCTGCTTTGTTCCAATTCCTTGCTATAATGCCTTTAAGCATTGTTTTGTAGAATTAGGAATGTCCATTAATACTGGAAATAGAGGTAGGCCCTTCCAGACTAAAGCATATGGTACAGCCCTTTGGTTTTGAAATAAAAGACAAAGCGTTCTTTCAGCAGAAGTAAGCATCATTCTTGAGGTCACTTTCTGAGTTTATTTGATTGATAAGAATCAAGACTGCTTTTTTATTCTATAAAATAATACGACGAAAAACATTTTATGACTTTTAATTCTTTAAGTCGGAATGAGGCTTTGAAAGCTTACGTTTACCTTGCATAAAGTATTGGTCCGTATCTAATCTCACACTTTTTTTTACTCCCCAATAGTCGACAGTATTTGTTAAAAAAAACACCATGAAAAAGAACGCCATGAAAAGAAATCTTTTTGTAATCTTGCTCTTACTATGTCCAATACTTGTATTTAGCCAAAATATAGAAGTAGCGGGTGGAATAATAGCAGATTCTCTGTACGTAAATTCAGGAATTATCAGGAATGTAGCAAATCCAATATTAGCCACAGATGCAGCGACGAAGGCTTATGTGTATTTGTTAGAAGGTACATTAGCTTCATTAGAGGCTAAAATTGCGGATTTAGAAGGCGTAAAAGATATAGATAACAACAGTATGAGATAGAAACAATAGGAAGTCAAACGTGGATGGCGGAGAATTTAAAAACTACGAGATACAATGATGGGTCGGCTATTCCTCTTATAGCTGATGATGATACAGCCTGGGGTACGGCTAGCACCAATAAAGCTCCTGCCCATACATGGTATGGTAATGATGCTTCTAATCTGATAACGTATGGAGCACTCTACAACTGTTATGCAATAGACATGTCGTCAAATGGGAGTAAGAATGTATGTCCTACGGGCTGGCATGTGCCTACAGACGTCGAGTGGACAACGCTTACGAACTATTTGGCAGGACAAAGTGTGGCAGGAGGTAAGATGAAAGAGGCAGGTCTGGCCTATTGGATATCACCAAATGAAGAGGCAACAAATGAAAGCGGCTTTGCAGGGCTTCCGGGCGGCAACCGTAACACCGATGGTTTATTCCTATATATTGGCAACTTTGGCTACTGGAGGAGTTCTACAGAGAACAATGCCTCAGGTGCCTGGTACCGCTTCCTGTACCATATCAATGACAATGTTTACAGGAACTTCAGCAATAAGGGGTTTGGGTTTTCTGTTCGTTGTCTCAGGGATTGACTATTTGACTATTAATATTTACCGCTCAAGCGGTCGATTTTTGAAAAAAAACATGGGGTTACATAATAAACTGCCTGTCTTTAAAGCTTTTTATGCTCTATTGATGTCGATTTTTGAGTTTAGTCGTCACTTTAATAAGGAGTACAAATATACGGTAGGAGAAAGCCTAAAGAAGGAGACTAAATGGGATTGTATTAAACAACGCAGAACCATATTTTTTAAATGCCAATTGACCAGCATGGTGTTTTTAATAATTCTCCCGAAAGCCTCAACCTTTGGTACCAAGTCCTTTTCTACTCATAACTGTTTTCTAATCATAATTTCATTGGATTTCTTTACGCTGTTTATGCGAAAATTATCCATAAGAATGTAGCTACTTTATCTTTGTATTGTATCTATTTTAATGCCGTTTAGGAGAGGTTTTGGTCATTGGTTTAAAACAAAATACTTTTAAATCAATCTCTTTCAGACCTAGTATTTTTCCTTTTGGTAGTATCGCTAGATTTGCTTGCAGGCTCTCTGCTACTAGGAGCGGTGCTCGGCTGTCTACGGCTAGGAGCGGTTATCGGCCTACGAGCTGTATTCTGCTGCTTGTCCCGGGGAGTTTTGCTTGGCTGTCTGCTGCTAGGAGCCGTACTCTGCTGCTTGTCCCTGGAAATGGTGCTCGGCTGTCTAGTTCTAGGTGCGGTACTCTGCTTTCTGTAACTAGGCGTTGAACTAGGTTGTCTGGTACTAGGTATTGTACTTGGGTCTATATAAGGAGTATTGGTTCTTGTAGTGGTGCTTGGTTTAGTTCTTTCAGTTTCGCGAGTATCTCGTCTTGACGAAGTACTAGCGGCTCTAGTATTTACATTACCGGCGTTTCTTCTTGTCTCCAAAGCCTGCTTATTGCTGGTTTCTTTATTTCTAGAAGTAAAACTTTGCTGAAGATTATTCTTAACATAGTCGTTTCTTCTGGTATCACGAACCAAAGCAGTAGCGTTTTGATTTCTTCTTTCTGAAGCATAGTTATAGGTATTTTTTTTGTTTCTGTAAACGTATACATTCGTTACATATTGAGGCACAGGTATCGGCCTCCAATAACTATAATATGTCGGATAATAATTATAACGATAGGGCGAGTAATAGGCTCTGTAATTAGGAGACCAAAAGGAGTTTAAAATATAAGGGGTACGATAATAAATAGGCTCAATAATATAGCTAGGACCATAAAAATAAGGATGGCCAATAAACTGTATAGTGGGCCTATCATTCGGTTTTTTTCTATATCAATGGTTGCTACATCTTGAAATAAATCGTTTCCAAGAGCTATCTGAATGGTTACTAAGTGCGTTCTACGTTCCATTGTCTCTATTATTCTTAGATAATCCACATAGCATCTTGATTCAGGTCTAGGTTCGAAATTTTAATTTCTGGGTCATTTAGACGGTGTTCAAAATCTGCAAGACTATTTGAGTTGCCAAAAGTAGAAGCCACGGCCTGTAAGTCTAGATTGTTGCTGATGTCGTAGTTTGTGGGCATTACGGTTACAGGTTTATGAGTTATGCATCCAGCGAAAATTAGTAGGAACACTAAACTGAAAAAGCTGCAATTTTTCATCATATTTTATTTTTTTTACTCTGTAATTCAGCAAGATAAATGCTTAAAACGATAAAGGTATAAGGCATTTTGAAACGTAACTTTGCAGGAGTTTTTAAATTGAAGCTTTTAACGTAAACTAAAACTAAGTGACATTCATTTTTTGATCATGGACAAAAGGTTTGGTAGAGGGTATCGTATTTAACTGCTATTTGAGTTTTTCTACTGAAGGTTTCCTATGATTGAATTTAATGGTTGAACACAGTCAATTATTCTAAGGGAATAAGTGGCTTAATTTTTTAAAGTTAGTATAGATGCCTCTTAACGTCGTTTTAATAGAACCAGAAATACCTAATAATACAGGGAATATAGGCCGATTATGTATGGCAACTGGTTCGGTACTTCATTTGGTGAAGCCATTCGGGTTTGAAATAACCGATAAAAGACTGAAACGTGCTGGGCTAGACTATTGGGAGCATCTAGACGTGCATTATTACGAGAACCAGGAAGACTTCTTTAAGAGGCACAAAGAGAAGACGATGGCTTTTTTTTCAAGCCATGGACGAAAGGCTCATTGGGACATTCCTTTTGTAGCTGATATGTTTTTAATTTTTGGGAAAGAATCTGTAGGTCTGCCCAAAGAATTACTGGAAACTCAAAAAGAAAACATGTATCAAATTCCTTTATACAGCGATAAAGTACGAAGTCTAAATTTGGCGAATTCTGTAGGCATAGCGATCTATGAAGGTTTAAGATCATTAAGATAAATGCGTGTAGTGATCAAAGAAATAAAAGCTTCTGAGACTTGGGAGATGAGGCGTAGGATAATGTGGCCTGAACACGAGCTGGACTATGTGAAGTTGCCAAAAGATGAAAAGGGCTTTCATTATGGACTTTTTTGTGAAGGTGTTTTGGTATCAATCGTTTCACTTTTTATAGAGAATGGTAGTGCTCAATTTAGAAAACTAGCGACCGAAAATGCGGTACAGGGAAAAGGTTTTGGCGGTCAGCTTTTAAATCATGTGATAAAGGAGGCCTTATCAAAGAAAGTACAAAAAATATGGTGCAATGCTCGAGTAAATAAAACAGCTTTCTACGAAAAATTTGGTTTACAAAAGACTAAACAAACCTATTCCAAAGGTGGAATTGACTTTATGATTTTGGAGCGATGGTTATAGGTTAGTCGTAAAAAAAGTCTCTCCATACTGCAATAGAGAGTTTTTAAGTCATTCTATTGTCTTCTTGGTGGTGGTCCATCTCCCCATGATCCAGGTGGAGGAGGTCCTTGAGGACCTCCCGGCCTTCGACCTATATTTGGTTCACCCTGTGGCATAGATCTAGGTGGTCCACCTTGGATTAATTCACCAATAGACGCATCAAATTTAGCTTTTTGTTCCTCTGTACAGAGACGTCTAATACTCTTAAAGTGATTCAGGGTGGCAAGGTCTAATTTCATATGAAGGTTGGCGATTTTAATGGATAGACTGTCTGATCCAGAGTTATCTTTAGAGCTTGTGAAATCTGAAAAGAGGATATCTTTTAGACTTTTTATTTCATCGTTTAGAGCCATAGAGGTTTCTCGGTGGTCATCACGAAGCGTCTCAAAGGCAATCTTCTGTCCCTGAGTGAAACCTAAGGTTGTTTCTAAAAGAGGCCTTGGTTGTCTTTGGTTTTTATCACCAAATATCAAATAAGCGAGCAGTCCCAGATTAAGTAGGAGTAAGCCGCTCATCACCCAAAGCCATTTTGTACTTAAGTTTTGCATTATTGTGATCCTTTATAATGGGCTTAGAAACTAATAAATCTCTAGGCTGTAATTTGCGTTCAAATTATACTCCGACATAAAAACTTCTTCGGCAGTTAAGCTGCTGACTTCGGCATTATCACTTTTTAGGAACTGTCTTACAGTTACCACATTTATAGCTAAAACAAGAGCCAAGGCTGGCACTACAAATGCGGGTTTAAGTATCCAAGAAAAGCTTGACTTCTGTTTAGATAATTCATTTTCCATTCTGATCTTAAGCCTGGTGTAGAAAAAGTCGGGTGCCGAGGCAGCTTTTACATTTTCTAAGGAGGTCAAAGTCTTTTGAACTTCCTCGTTTAATCTATTCTCCATAATTTTCTTTGTAAAATTTCTCCAAATATTTCTTTAAGTTTTGTTTCGCTCTAAAGAGCAATGATTCCACCGAGGATTTGGATAAATCCATCACCTCGCAAATTTGCTGATAGCTTAGCCCTTCCAAATTATGCAAGGAATACGCCACCCGCTGATTATCGGCCAATTTTGCAATAGCCTCAAAAAGGGCTTTCGCTCTTTCTTTGTTTTCTAAAACTACCCCAGGATGTTCAAAATTTGATGGTTGATGAATCAACTCATCATTTTGTCCAAACAGACTTTTCACATAAGCAAAACGTTTTTGAGCTTTACTCTGTCTGATAAACTCTAGTGATTTATTGGTAGCAATCCTGTAAATCCACGTGCTCATTTTAGAATCTCCTCTAAACTTTTGAACAGACTGGTATACCTCTATAAACACTTCCTGGCTAAGATCTTCTGCTTCAGCCTGGTTTTGAATTAGAGACACCACGGTGTTGAATACGCGGTCTTTATAGCGTGCCACCAGCTCCTTAAAAGCGGATTCTTTCCCAGTTTTGAGTTGTTCTAAAAGGTCTTTTTCTTCCAAAAAAAGGTTTTTTAGGTTCCAATATTTTTAGAAATATGTCTGGTTTGGTTAACGGCCAGTCTTATATTAAAAGCGAATAATGAAATATAAGATCCGGTACCTGATTTCAAACCAATAGACAAAATCTAAAACTTTAGTTCTATTGTATTTCTTAGATGAAAGTAAGGATAAAAACTTGCGGGTGGTTATAAAAAAAATTGAAAGTAAAGTACTCCTCGAGTAAAATTAGGAAAGGTAAGGCCAAGGTTTAATTACAAATTACCCGACTTATCGACTTCTTAGTCTTTATGTCACGTTCTCTTTGGTCTGTTTCTTTGGCAGTTTCGATATACTCGTTGATTTGGCCTGTTCTAACTATGGTTTCTAGATATTCAAACGCTCCTTTTACCACAGTAGCTAATGAATGATCTTTAAGGCCTCTAGGTTTTTTGTAGATCTTGTATTCCAATATTCTGCCTTGGTCTCCTGGGGCTCGAGAACCCTTTATTCTCTCTGATATCAATTTTGATTGGTTTTAGTGACCAAATAAAAGCGACTAGAGCCTCTCTACCATCCCCGATACTTCCAGAATTTTGGGAAACAGAATTATTAAATTCTATAGTCACTTTATCGCCATCAAAGAAACAGACTAAGGTGTCACCATGAATGGCCTCTACGAATTTTCTATTTATTTGAAGTGTATTATCCTCTAGCCAAGTTGCTGTAGCCAAGATCAAAGAAGAAACATAGATTCTACCAGCTACAGGAAAGTCATTAACTGAATAGGAATTATTGTCCCGCCATTTTTCCATACCAAAAATTAGCGTATTTGAATCATTCTCTGTTTCAAATACTACTTCCCCTTGGTCATCTGCTATATCAAAAGTGAATGATTTTATACCATAGGCATTCTCCTTGGCTGTAAAAGCTGTCTCATTGATTTGAGTAGAATTAAGGGAAGTACGATGCCAAATTGGGGGACTACTGCTCAGCTTGCTAGATAATTCTTTCAACTCTTTATTAGCAACTTCATTAGCGGGGAAGGTCTCTGATTTCACTCCAGGTAAAACATTATCTCATATAGCTTGCATTGATTTGCCCATATCCCATGATTCTGAGGTAACTGCTATCGTCATATCAAATTGAGGAATGATGATGCAATATTGACCAAAGGCTCCATCACCTCTATAAAATCCAGGCTCGGGTTTGCAACGCCAAAATTGATATCCATAACCTGGTTCCCAGTCGTTGCCATTCTCCTGTGAATCTGTATGTTTCATGCTGGCCTCAGCCACCCAATATTCAGAAAGAATTTCTTCTTCTTTCTATGTTCTATTTTGAAGGTAAAGCTGACTTGGCAAGGTGAAAAAAGAAAGGGTATAATCGGAGATCTAAACCATCTAGCTTCAAAAGGTATGAGTTGTGTTTACGCCCTTACGCTAAATATAGAGGGAGATAGAAGAGATGTATGACCATTTATAAGTCATGAAAAAAAGGACTTTTTACGATATGACGTGAGTAAGTTGGCTCAGTGAGATATCGTTTTTACTCATGCCGAGAAGTTAGGTATTGTGATGAATTTAGTGACCCAAGAAAAAGGAAATAAATTAATTTTGGATGATGGTTGCACACGATTAGAACGTAAGCTTTATTATAGAGAATTAACTTCTCGCTTTGGACACCACAAGAATATTATGTGGAACGTGGGCGAAGAGAATGGCCAAGTGGCGTTTTGGCCTACGGGGCAAAACGACCAGCAACGCTATGCTCTGATTCGCTACCTGAAGGATCATGATCCCGTAAAAATATTTTAGTGTTTCATACGATATCTGAAGAAAATGATAGGAAACATATTCTTGAAGGCTTGTTAGCTTTTCATAAGCTAGATGGTCTTTCTCTTCAAGTATCTGATGTATATAAAATTCACTACGATATTAAAAATTGGCGTGATAGAGCGAAAGAGAATGATCGCCCTTGGATAATCATGATGGATGAAATAGGCCCGTGGCACACGGGTACAAGAACAGACGAAGATGATCTAAAACATGACACGTTAAGAAATAAAGTGCTTTGGGATACTTTGATGGCCGGTGGTGCACGAGTTGAGTGGTATTTTGGATGGTTAAGATCACCGAATGATTTGGATGCGGAGGATTTGAGGAGTAGAAATAATAGGTGTGAGCAAACAGCGGTGGCTCAAGAATTCTATAAACAGATTCCATACACGGAAATGGAGTCAATGGATGAGTTAATTGATAATTCGAAAGATTACTGCTTTGCGAAAGAAGGTGAAGTATATGTTGTCTATCTGAAAACGGGCGGAAGCACTAATTTAGATTTATTTGTACAAACTGGTGATTTTGAAGTGATGTGGTACAATCCAAGAACTGGGAGAGAATTACAGAAAGGTTCAAAACAAACACGTCAAGGAGATAGTGAAGTTAATATCGGTTTGTACCAAATGACTTGGAAAAGGATTGGGTTGTGCTTTTAAGAAAGAAGTAGAGTAAGTTTCAATTTATTCTCTGTCTAGAATTTAAGTATGGAATGAGGTGGCTGATATTTGGCTACCTCATTTTAATTAGAGTGAGCTAAGGATAGTTTCTAGTGTCCTTATTTAAACAGTCTTGAGTCAAACTCAAACGGGCTATTTTCCAGTATTTAACCTTATCAAAATCTGGGTAGAAAGGGTTAAAAAGGTAGTTAAAGTCTCCTTCTACACATGCAGATGGACTTTTAATGACTAAGTAATCACCTTTCTTTAAAAAAGAATCACCTAGTTTTTGAGTGAAATCGCCATGTGGTAACATGTCCCATTTTTCTGGCAAAACGTCATTTGGTAATTGATAGATGGCTAAGTCATCTGGCATGTAGATTTTGATAAGAAAGTAATCTTTTGGTAAACTGTGCAATGGCGTTTTTACTGCTATTTCGACCGTGCAGAGGGTAATAGAGGAGGATGTATAAAGAACCTGCATCCCGCGGCTATTCCACCTTCCGCCGTAGAGCCAAGCTCCGGTACCAGAAATGTCATTTTTGTAGATGCCAGAAGCGAGCCTGTAAACTATCACGCTAAAACGCCGTGAGTAATCCTTCCTATTTCATCATTTACCATATTTATACCAAAAGAAGTAGTTAGTAGTTCCTTTGGAGTACGGCCGCCTAGAGCTAGGTTTCTATTGATAAGCCATTCATTAAAAAGTCTCTGATTCCCAAAGGTATCTACCCCGAAATTATAGAGTTTATTCAATAAGATGATTCTATCAGTTTGTTAGGGATAAAATCTCTTGTTTTGCTCTCGATATCTAATGATAGTTCTTTCTGAAATGTGCAGAAAACCTGACCAATATTTTTGAGTAAAACTGTTACTAGCTGGCAAATTAGCCACATAGTTATAGCCATAACCTGATTTGGCTTCTTCTGCTAGACTGATATTGGAATTGTCATCTAATTCTGGATATTCACTTTCTTTTTTTTTCATACAATACTCTTTTGCCATAAAAATTTAGACAATTGTCAAATATGTAAAAAAAAGATCGTGAATTAACAGGATCTCTATTTTTGAAATGTCAAAATAAGTCTAAATAGCCTCTAAAATACGCTCCATGGATACTTCTCGTCCTATTCTTTCTTTTAGTTCTGAAATAGGGACACGTTCTTGTTCCATAGAATCACGATGGCGTATCGTGACACAATTATCCTCTTTTGTTTCGTAATCTACCGCAACACAAAAAGGAGTTCCTATCAAATCCTGACGCGTATAGCGCTTGCCTATTGCTCCTCCATCATCATATATCGCTCTGAATGAAGATTTCAAAGAGTGGGCTATTTCTTTTCCTATTTCTGCCAAACCATCTTTCTTTACCAATGGTAAAATGGCAACTTTCACTGGAGCCAAAGCTGGGTGAAGTTTTAGATAGGTTCTTTCTTTTTGCTTATCGCCCTCACCTACCATTTCTTTTGTAAAAGCATTACAGAATGTGGCTAAGAATAATCTATCCGCTCCTAAAGATGTTTCTACCACATACGGAATATAATTTCCGTAAGGTTTATTGGTTTCTGGGTCAATGGTCGGGTCAAAATACTGTTGTTTCTTTCTAGAAAGATCCTGATGGTTTTTTAAATCGAAATCTGTGCGAGAGTGAATACCCTCAATCTCACGGAAACCAAAAGGAAATTTGTATTCAATATCAACAGCGGCATTGGCATAATGGGCAAGCTTATCGTGATTATGGAATTTTAAACTTTCGGCTGGCATGCCTAAAGCCTTATGGAAATTCAACCGTGTGACCTTCCATTGATCATACCATTCCTCTTCTGAACCAGGGCGAACAAAGAATTGCATTTCCATCTGCTCAAACTCACGCATACGGAAGATGAACTGACGGGCTACTATTTCGTTTCTGAAAGCTTTACCTATCTGAGAAATACCAAAAGGTATTTTCATACGGCCACTTTTTTGGACGTTAAGGAAGTTGACGAAAATACCTTGAGCAGTTTCTGGTCTCAGGTAGATTTTGCTAGAGTCGTCGGCCACTGACCCTATTTGAGTAGAAAACATAAGGTTAAATTGACGTACCTCTGTCCAGTTTGCCGTTTTAGAAACCGGGCAAACAATGCCTTCTTCTATGATTAATTCTCTGACTGCTTCTAAATTTTCATCGGTCAGGAGCTTACCCATTTTTGCTAGTAGAGTATTCGAGGCCTCTTCATTGCCTTCGTTCAACAAAATCTCAGCTTTCCCTTCTAATAATTGGTCGGCACGATAACGTTTTTTGCTATCCTTATTGTCAATCATCGGGTCGTTGAAACCATCAAGATGACCAGATGCTTTCCAAGTCAAAGGATGCATAAAAATGGAGGCATCAATACCTACAATGTTATCATTAAGTTGTGTCATGGCCTTCCACCACACATTTTTAAGATTATTTTTAAGCTCTACACCGTTTTGACCGTAATCATAAACAGCCTGAAGACCGTCATAAATTTCAGAGGACGGAAATACAAATCCGTATTCTTTAGCGTGAGCAATGATATCTGGAAGCGTGGTGGCTGGTGCCGACATGTGTTAACTATTTTGATGGTAATAACATTTGATTTTGGCTAGATGATTTTCGTTCGGAAACCGAAAAATAACTTAAACACATTCGTGAATCTCTCTTATGAGCCAATGTCTAGTATAAAAAATCTTAAAATCATCCTCAAAACCGCCACAAAACTAAGAAAATGCTCTTAAATTTCGGTGAATTCAAAAACTAATAAATATGCCTGAATTAAACTTTCCCGATAGCCCCTTGGTCAATGTTGCTTGGCTTGAGTCAAATATGTCTGGTGATAAGGTGATGATAGTAGAAGCCAAAATGAAACCGGTAAACGCTCCTGATGAATGGGAGTCGGGAAACAAGATTTTGAATGCTGTTCAAATGGATATAAATATAAGCTTCAGCCTTTTAGATTCTGATTTACCCCATATGATGCCTTCTCAAGGTTATTTAACCAGGGCAACACAAAAGATAGGTCTGAATAAAGACTCTGTTATTATAGTTTATGACCAAGTAGGAACTTACGGAAGTGCCAGGGCCTGGTGGATGTTTAAGGCGATGGGGCACGAGCATGTTTATGTTTTAAATGGGGGTTACCCCGCTTGGGAAAAGGCTGGTAATAAAACGGAGAAAGCAAGGTGGCCAGATTTAGGAAAAGGGAATTTTGAGGCTTTAATAAATAGGGATTTACTTTTTGAGTCTCAGGGTATTTTAGAGGTGATAGATAATGAGGACTTCCAAATTATGGATGCTCGCTCACAAGGAAGATTTGATGGAACAGCCCCAGAACCTAGAGCAGGCTTAAGAGGCGGTCATATTCCTAATTCTCTATGCTTACCTTTTCAAGAAGTTCTGGATGGCATCTATATGAAGTCAAAAGAGGCCCTCAAAGCTATTTTTGAAAGCTATAACTTAGGAGATAAGCATTTAGTAATGAGCTGCGGCTCTGGCGTAACCGCCTCTATAATTGCTTTGGCTGCCGAAATCGCGGGCTATAAAAATGCAGCTATATATGATGGAAGTTGGGCCGAGTGGGGGATGCCAGGTGAATTGCCAGTGGAGGTCTAGTCTTTTTGAGAAGAAATCAAAACTGGAGGTGTGACCTTTCTTGTCAAGAGAAAGGCATTGTGATATACATTCTTTTGCTCTGGACGAAGAGAAAAGTAATTTTCATAGGGTAAGCCATAGCCAGTATTGAAATTAGAAACTTGTCTTAATTCTAGTTCATTTCAAATATCGATAAGCATACTACCCTGTTGAAATAGATGGTTGATTGAACAGATTTTTTTTTGAACCTAATGTAAAATCCTCTGAAAGGTATAGTGTCATCTTTTTTTCGCCTTTGTACGTAATGAGCTTATTGTGGAGTTTACCCGTTAAAGTTAAAATTGTCCAATTCGAGTGCTTTTGTAGTGCTCTTTTAATGTTTACATACATTACACTGTCATGGGAATCGTCACAAATTGGGGTAGCAAAAAACGTAATATGAATCTTTGGATCGCTATTACTTGCTGTAATTCTATGGGCCCCAAAATCGAGATTTAGTAATGTTCTCATCTATTGGATTCTTTAAATAAAAGTCATTAAATCTGATGGGATTTTAAGTCCAAGAATTATACTGTCTCCATTTTGACATAAAAGATTAGCTAATGCTAAAGTGAATCGAGCGGGTTCTTGAGTCCCGTGCATTTCACTAATAGCAATATATTTAAACTTGGATAGTCGCTGATACAAAACGTCATTCAGACTGTCGAGACTCTCAACTGGTATGGCATTTTCAAGCTAAAAGGAGTTGGGTATTTGTCCTTTTAGTACGTTTGAGAAAAGGAAAAGAGTTATCGATGCTAGAATGTTTTTCATCGTCGCTAATTTTTTTGCTACAATCAAAACAAAGCTCCTTCACTACAATTCTTACATATTTCTACTTCTGAACGAGAAGAGATTAAGGCTCTTCTGAAATTATTGTAAGCCGGAGAATTCCAAACTTCTTTGAAAGATTTTTCTTCTAGTGAACCCATCGGATGTTCCGCGTCTTTGTCAAAACAACACGGAACTAGAGTACCATCCCAAGTGATTACACAGCTGTGCCACATCTTCCAGCAATGGTCCAAGAGCCTGTTTTTAATACTGAAAGTGCCATCTTTGTTGTCTTTATATCTAGAGTATTTATCAATAGTCGGTATAAGGTCGTTGCCATTTTCGTACTCATATATTTGAGCTGTTTTTAGACGAACTTCATCAACACCAAATTCGTCAGCTAATTTATAAACATCCGCTATTTGATGTTCATTGGGTTTCACCACCAAGAACTGAAAAATAACATGTGGCGTGCTGGAGTTAAGTCTTTTTTTTGCTTCAATAAGGTTTTTAGTACCCTCAAGTACTTTATCCAACTTTCCTCCAACTCTATATTGTTGATAGGTCTCTTGCGTGGTTCCGTCGATAGAAACAATCATTCTGTCAATGCCAGACCTCACTGTCTTTTCGGCAATATTAGGAGTGAGATAATGGGCATTGGTGGATGTGGCGGTGTATATTTTTCTGTCCGAAGCATATTTCACCATTTCCAAGAAATCCGGGTGGAGGTAGGGCTCTCCTTGGAAATAAAAGGTCAAATAAATGAGTGTACTTTCCAGTTCGTCAATGGCTTTTTGATAGAGTTCTTTCTGAAGCATTCCCGTGGGTCTTGTGAACGAACGCAAGCCGCTAGGGCATTCTGGGCATCTAAGATTACATGAAGTTGTAGGTTCAAACCCTATAGCCATAGGAAGGCCAATAATTTTTGGATTTTTTGTAAGTTTAGA
This sequence comes from Algoriphagus sp., assembly GCA_051269965.1. Classification (GTDB taxonomy): domain Bacteria; phylum Bacteroidota; class Bacteroidia; order Cytophagales; family Spirosomataceae; genus Arcticibacterium. The sequence continues at coordinate 24,415 of JBNMFK010000006.1, forward strand.
CCAGCCATAACTGCCTAAAATGCTCAATGCGTTGAACACTCTTTGAATGGTTAATTTTTTGGCAAAACTTAGCCCGTCTTTATAAGTCATTTAATCAAGTGGAATTTGCTCATATATTGCTCTCAGTTGCTGTTCTTGTTCTGTATCAAAGACGTCCTTAAGAGCGTCCATAGCTACAGGATTGTCCATGAGGAGCATTAAAACTTGGGCGGCAGCAAAACGACCAAACCATGTTCTCTCATTCATAGCTGTACTTTTTAGAAAAGGTATACTTTGTCTCTGTATAGCCTCTACTGAACTTACTAGATAGGTTCCTAAAATTCCCATAGTTTGATAAAGTTCCATACCACTTAGGGATTTCATTCTATTTATAAACCAGTTGTAGTCTTTGGGATTACCTTTCATAGCTAGATGATTTGCCACCGCAGAAAATATTTTAGCATCCTTATTTTTGGAGTAAAATGCTGTAAGGCTATCTCCATCTGGTGGGTCATTGATTAAAATAGCCTCTAAAGCTGCCGCCTTTACGCTTACGGAAGTGTCTGATAATGCTTTTCTGAAAAGTAAATCATTTTGGGGGTTCAGGAAGTTTTTCATGGCTAAAATACCAGCTGCTCTAACCTGAGATTTTTCATCAATTCGAATTAGTGATTGTAAAGCCTTTTCTACTTTTAAAAAATCTACACCATCGTAATTGAAAAATTTATGAGTTGCCAACTCTCTAATTCGCCAGAACTTATCCTCAAGAGCCGCTAACACTAACAACCTTTTTCTTTCGACTAGGAGCATGTTAGGCGTAAATTCATTCGAATTATTTTCTGGTTCTTTAGTGAGAGTTGTAAAAACTTTGTAGCGTGCGATGGCATTGGGCGAGTTTTTAAATTCCTTATATTTTTCTTCCTCGGATTTGATATGGTCTATTACACCTAAAAAGTAGCCTTCTGGGTCCATAGATACATAAGTAATGCTGTCAGGCACTAAAATACTGAAATTTTCTAAGCTTTTGGTAACCCTTATTTTTTTATGTAATATTCCTTTGTTTGTGCCTATTTCTATTTCCAGCAAGGTGTTGTAAACTTGCGAATTGACTGAGTCTAACTGTTGGCTTACAGCTAGATTTAACGCTTTATCTTGAATGTCATGCTCTACATGAAATCTTGGATGCCCAGGTTTTAGAAACCACTGTTCAAAAAACCAATTAAGGTCTTTACCCGTAACCGACTCGAAAGCCTGCCTTAAATCATGAACTTCAGCATTTTCAAAAAGGTGTTGCTCTAAGTAAAGTTTTAAGGATGAAAAGAAAGCTTTATCACCAACTTCCTTCCTGAGCATATGCAAAATTCTGCCACCTTTGGCGTAGGAATGACTGTCAAACATATCTTCTTTATCATCATGATAAAAACGAATGACACTAACTTGCTTATTGTCGGACTCATTCAAGTATTGATTTAGCTCTACGAAATTATTCCAGTCCGCAGCATCTTTTCCATATTTATGGGCATCCCAGAGGTATTCAGAGTAATTGGCGAAAGCCTCATTGAGAGGCAAATTAGACCATGATTCAGCCGTTACTAAATTCCCAAACCAGTGATGAAATAACTCATGAGCTATTACGGCGTCGTCGTTTTCATCTACCAGCTGATTGAAGGTTTTCTGAATTCCACTTCCATGCACGGTTGCCGATGTGTTTTCCATAGCCCCGCTTGTATAGTTTCTGACGGCTATTTGTGCGTATTTTTTCCAGGGATATTTTATGCCAAGAATACGTTCAAAATAGTTAATCATCTCTGGCGTTCTACCAAAAATGGCCACAGCTTCCTGCTCATACTCAGGCTCCACATAGTAGCTCACCTCAAATGTCGAATAATCCTTATCTACTACTTTTTTGAATGGGCCAGCGGCAATCATCGTAAGGTAGACTGAATGAGGTAACTCTTGTTTCCAAGTATCTGTTTTTGTACCGTTGCCATTTACTTTTGAAGAAGTCAGAAGGCCATTTGACAAACTCTCAAAAGCCTCTGGAATAGTTAATGAAATCTCCTGGGTATGTTTTTGATTGGGAGAATCTAGGGTAGGAAACCAACAAGAGTTATACTCGGTTTCTCCTTCGCTCCAAATCTGCTGAGGATTATTATCAGTTGCATTTATGAAGTAAAGTCCTTTATATTCAATGTCTTTAAAAGCCAGTATTTTACCTAGTTCATCAGGTTTGGCTACATAAATAATAGCCACTTCTATAGTTTCAGTAGGCTCAAAAGGTCTACCTAAAGGAATACTTAATTTTACGTCATTATAGGTATAGGCAGACTCTCTTCCGTTTATCTGAAGACTCTTTATTTCTAAACCTTTGGCATCTAATATCAAGGTGTCTTGCTCATAAAACCAAGGTTTTAAAATCAAATAAGCGGTACCATATAAATGATTTGTAGTCCAGTCTGGAATAAGTTCTAGTTTAGTATGAATCAGGTCAAAATCCTTGGTATTGGATGCCTGATAGACCTCTTGAGATTGAGCTATATAGACTTTAAGGAAAAGTAACAAACCTAGAAATATCTTCATCTTATTTTTTAAGGGCATTAAAATATTGTTCTCTCAGAAAGGTAAGCTGGTATCCGTAATCATCTTCTTCATTTAGCAAACTTAC
>JBNMFK010000007.1:0-26585 GCA_051269965.1 Algoriphagus sp.
GAATGCTTAATGCACAACAATATGGAGATGCTTTATGGCAAGCTACTAAAAATGATGGTCAGGTTCCGGCGAGTGATATTTATGGGAACAACCCAAATAAACCCATAATCCCGGCCTTCTTAGATGCTAACAAGACTATTCCAAGTGCCGACACGGACTGGGTGAAGGAAATAATGCAAACAGCACCTATTAACTCTTATAACCTTACACTTTTAAAAGGAGGAGAAAGAGCTCAAAACTCATTGAGCCTTGGGTATTTTAATCAAGAAGGTATTATAAAGAATACAGGCTTTGAGCGATATTCTGCAAGATTTAATTCTTCTTATAAGTTGACAGACTTCCTAACTATCGGAGAAAACCTAGGTCTTTCCTACAGAGACCAAGTGTCTGTAGGTACTAACAGTGCATTGGGAAGTATTATTTACAATGCGTACAAATTTCCTTCAATAGTACCAGTAAAAAATAATAATGGTGATTTTGCTGGTAACCCATTGAATGATATATCTAATCCGTTGGGATCGTTGAATAGAGGAAGAGGGAATAACCAGAAAAGAATTCAGGCACTTGGAAGTGCTTTCGCAAGTGTCAATATTGACAATTTTGTGTTGAAGTCTGTTATTGGCCTTGACTTCCAGAATTATAATATCAGAAGCTTTTCTCCGATTTATGATGAGATATTGTCAAACAATAATACCAACTCTTTGAGTACGTCAAATAGCTTCAATTATCAGTCAACCTTTTCAAATACGTTGACTTACAATAACGGTATTGGAAAACATGATTTTGATGTATTATTAGGGCAAGAGGCTATCAAATATTACGGTGAAAACTTTTCTGCTTCAAGAAGCAATTTCGCATATGAAGATAATAGTTTTAAATACCTTTCTTTTGGTTCTGAAAACCAATTAAACGCTGGTTCAGCGGGTGGCTGGGCTCTAAACTCCTATTTCGGAAGAGTTAACTATAACTACGATTTGAAATATCTTTTTAGTGCTACAGTAAGACGGGACGGTACTTCAAGGTTGGCAAATAACAAATATGGTACGTTCCCTGCTTTCTCTGCTGGGTGGAGATTAGATAGAGAGGCTTTCTTTGACTTCGGAAACACTTTCACTTCATTCTTATTAAGAGGTAGCTGGGGACAAACAGGAAACCAGAGCATCTCTTCTTATGCTACAGTAGATAGCTATACTAACAATAACGCAAACTCAGATTATGCCATAGACGGATCCCAGAATTCTGTAACATCCGGTTTAACGCAGTCAAGAGTACCAAACCCTAACTTGAAGTGGGAAACTACTAATCAGCTTTCTATTGGAGTTGACTTAGGTTTCTTTAATGACAAGTTGAACATCACTGCAGATTATTTCGACAAGATGACAAAAGACATCTTGGTTTATAACTCTGTGCCTTTGACTTACGGCGGAACTAACGATGGTCAATGGATTAACGATGGTAAAATGAGAAACCACGGTATTGAAATAGACTTGAGTTATGCAGACCAAATAAATGATTTGGGCTATAGTGTTCGTTTTAATTTAACAGGCTTGAAAAACGAATTGACGGAGCTTAATAATGTTACTTATTTAGGAATTCCAAGTTCAGCTCTTCACTCCGTAAACTTTGACCAAGAAATCACAAGAAGCACCGTTAATCAGCCTATTGGTTCATTCTTCGGTTATTTGGCAGAAGGTCTTTTCAAAAACACGGCGGAGGTAGAAAGCCATGGGATTCAGCCAAACGCGGCTCCTGGTGATATTCGTTTTAAAGATGTGAACAATGACGGTGTTTTAGACGATAAAGACAGAACGTACATTGGCTCACCTCATCCATCAGTTTTATTAGGTTTAAACCTAAACTTTGATTACAAGAACTTTGACTTAGGTCTCTTCTTCAATGCGAGTTTAGGCAATGACATCTATAACTTAACAAAGTTTAACGGCGAGTTCTTTAATCAAGCGGCTTATAACAAAGACTTAAGTGTTTTAGATGCTTGGACAGAAAGTAATGTGGATGCCACAATTCCAAGACTTTCTTTGGATGATGCCAATAATAACATCAGACCTTCTTCTTATTTCATAGAGGATGGCTCTTACTTAAAACTTAATAACTTTCAATTAGGATACACGCTTCCGGCATTAAAACTAAAAGGTGCTAGCCTTAGAGTTTATACGCAAATGAGCAATGTATTCACACTTACAAAGTATTCTGGACTTAACCCTCAAATTGGCCTTCAGAGCTATACTTCTAGCAATAGAAACTTGGATATCGGTGTGGACAGAGGACTTTATCCTCCATCAAGAACCATCATGCTAGGTTGTAATTTGAACTTCTAAATAAACAGAAAAAATGAATTTTAAGATAAAATATTTAATAAAAACGGCAAGTCTTTTTTCTTTGGCTGCCATGAGTATTTCATGTAGCGAAGACTTCTTAACAGAAGTGCCATACGGCGAGGTTTCTCCATCTGAAATAACAAAAGCAGAGAATATAGAGCGAGCAATAGTTTCTGCCTACAGCGTATTAAACGGCCAAATTGACGGTGCAAGTAATGCTTATAATTCGCCTGCGTCTAATTGGAGTTTTGGCGATGTAGTGTCTGATGATAGCTACAAAGGCGGTGGAGGTACTGGTGACCAAAACAACATTCACCAGATGGAAATTTTCAATACTTCGGCTACCACGTTTGACATAAAACGTAAATGGATGGCTTTATACGAAGGTGTAAAGCGTAGCAATGAAGCCATGAAGTTACTTAATAATTCAATAGACTTTGATGCTAATTTAAAAAATAAGCGTTTGGCAGAATTACACTTTCTTCGTGGTCACTTCTATTTTGAACTTAAGAAAATGTATAACAGAATTCCTTACATAGACGAGACTGCTGAAACAGCAGAAGATTATGCGAAGTCTAATGTGGCGTTTACTTCAGAGGAACTTTGGGCTAAAATCGAAAAGGATTTTGACTTAGCCATAAAGGGATTACCAGAAACGCAATCTGACTTTGGTAGACCCACAAAAACAGCGGCAAAAGCGTATTTAGCGAAAACGGCTTTGTTTCAAAATAAGTGGCAGCAAGTGTATGACTTGAGCAGCGAAGCTATGGCCAGCAATTATGGTTTATTGCCAGATTTTCAAAGTGTCTTTCTTCCAGAAAATGACAATAGTGAAGAAGTGATTTTCGCGGTACAGTATTCTGTTTTAGATGGTCAGCCAAGAAACTATAATGGAAGTATTGGTGACCGTTTGACTGCTCCAGGAGGTCCTTTTTATTCACAATACGGTTTTCATAGACCATCGCAGAACCTTGTAAACGCTTTTAAAGTAAGTGCAGCTGGTCTCCCAATGAAAAACAATACTAATCTTTCAAAAGAAGATGTTGTGGACCCAAGATTAGACGTTACAGTGGCTCGTCCCGGTATTCCTTACAAGGATTTAGGTATTATTTACGAGGAGAGCTGGGCTCGAGACTTATCTACATATGGCCCTTTTTCTCCAAAAAAGAGAGTTGTTTCTGCAAAATCACCATTTCATACACTAGCTTGGCCTTATGTTAACGCCATGAATTACTATGTTATCAGATATGCTGAAGTGATATTATGGAAAGCTGAGGCCGCTGTAGAATTAGGTAAATTAGAGGAGGCTAGAACGTTGGTCAATCAAATTCGTGAAAGAGCCAAAAGCTCTTCTTATGTCAAAACGTTAGATGGTAGCCAACACGCCGCCAAATATGCTATTTCTACTTATAAATCTGCTTGGTTAAATCAAGAAACTGCCAGAGCAGCCGTAAGAACGGAGAGTAGATTAGAGTTAGCTATGGAAGGACACCGGTTCTTTAATTTGGTTCGCTGGGGTGTAGCGGACAAGGTCATGAATGATTATCTGGCTATTGAGAAAACAAGAAGAACACATTTGACTAATGCAAATTTTACAAAAAACAAAAATGAGTACTTCCCCATTCCTCAAGAATATTTGGACAATGTAACGAACAAGGAGGTAATTCAGAATACGAATTACTAATTCAACTAATTATCTAGAAAAGGAGTCAAGGGCCAAGCCTGTGACTCCTTTTCTGTTATAAAGAACCCTTCATGCCTCTAACTTCTTTGAAATTCTCATTTGTAAAGAAAAAACCCTCACGGAAAAATAACACTACCTATTTTTAGGCGAAAGAGAGGATTGACTTTCAGGCACAATAGAGCCCTAGCCCCCTCCAGATTCAAGAAAATTCTGACCTTTTTTATCTCCAGAAGCATTAATAAGAGAATCAATCCAATTGTTCAACCTTCAGTCACTTTCTCCCCCCGAAGACCGCTCCTGCTCGTTTCTTTAGTTAAGCTGTAATATAAAGAGGTATACACTTGATTTATCATTACAGCACATTCCCCAATTACGTCATTCAATGGCTCCTGAATCTTAGCATTTAATCATAGAAAAATAAATTCGATGACTAATTTATAACGAAGGCGATAGAGAACCTTATTTATTTTAGGTCATTTATTAGTTAGTAGCTTCATATTCAATATATTTTTAGTGCCCACAAAATAGCCTTACTTTTTAGGTTTAACCATATATTTATGGGACATTAAAGCACTTGAAGAAAAATGTTGTTGATTCTTAATTTCTCTATCTAACCCAAACCAATAGACCTTCTAAAAGGTGCTTTTCAAATTTGGAAATATTCCAGTCTTATCCAATTCAGGTCTACTTATCTATCTTTTTTCAGGAATGGCTCTTTGAAGCTTACAACCTTTTTCGTTTTATACTCATTAGATTATATGTCGCAAACAATAGCTGATCAACTTTTTGATCGTCGTGAAAAAGTCGTTTCAAACGGCGTTGGTACATTCATAAGAACTACGGCAAGATCTGCAGAAAACAGTACCATTACAAACTATGACGGAAAATCTTACATAGATTTTGCGGGGGGAATAGGTGTAGTAAATGCCGGACACTGCCCACCACCAGTAGTTGAAGCCATTAAGGCACAAGCCGAAAAGCTAATACATTCCTGTTTTCATATTTCTGCCTATGAAGGATATTTGGAACTTTGTGAAAAATTGGTCGCTTTATTCCCACATGGCAAAGAAACCAAGGCTATGCTCACTAACACTGGAGCGGAAGCAGTAGAAAACGCCATAAAAATAGCAAGACAAGCTACAAAACGCCAAGCCATCTTATGTTATACAGACTCCTTTCATGGGAGATCAATGATGGCTATGACGCTCACCTCTAAAATAGACTATAAAAAGAATTGTGGGCCTTTTGCTCCTGAAGTTTATCGACTACCCTACCCTAATTTTTATAGGAACGGTAAAGCTTTAGTTGAAGACGAGTATGCCGATCTGGAACTTGATAGGCTATATACTTCAGCAAGGAACCTAGTAGACCCCACTAATATCGCTGCGGTGATTATCGAGGTGGTTCAAGGTGAAGGCGGTTTTAACCCCGTACCTAAACGGTATCTAGATGGCTTACGTACATTCTGCGACGAGTACGGTATTGCATTAATTTTTGATGAAGTGCAGTCTGGGTTTTGTCGTACCGGGAAATGGGCTGCCTACGAGCATTATGATGTGATACCAGATTTATCTACTTGGGCAAAGTCTATGGGATCGGGAATGCCCATTGGAGCCGTTATAGGTAAAAAAGAAATGATGGATGCGGCAGAACCAGGAACCATTGGCGGTACCTATTTGGGTAACCCTGTGTGCTGTGCAGCTTCATTAGCTACTATTAAATATATGGAAGACATAGATCTAAACGCCAAAGCTAATAAGGTAGCTACCATCGTGCATCAGAGGTTTACAGAACTTCAGAGAATGTGCCCTAGCATAGGGCACGTAAGAGGGCTAGGAGCTATGCAAGCCATTGAGTTTGTTTATGATAAAAATCCACAAATGCCTGATGGAGAAACTTGTAGCAAATTAATCGCCGCATGTCTATCTAGAGGCTTAATTATTCTAAGTGCTGGAACCAATAAAAATATCATTAGAATTCTAAGTCCGCTCACCATTAGTGAGGAGACACTAAGTCAGGGATTAGACATAATCGAGGAAGAATTATTGAAAATCACTTATGAAGGCTCGAATTAAAGCCATTCCCTTCTTTCTCTATTAAAGTTTAAGTAAGTTATAAATTATGGAAAACACTTTTGCCATTGGTGGCATACAAATGCACGTTTCTGCGATCCACAGTAACATACCTATGATGATTCAAAAAGTGGATATTATGCTGTCCGTTTATCCGTGGGTTCAAATGGTAGTTTTTAGTGAGTTATGTGCATTCGGCCCGCTATCTCGTAATCAAATGCCTATTCCAAATAATGTTGAGGAAGAATTCAAAAAATTGGCTGAAAAGCATAAAATTTGGTTAGTGCCAGGAACAATGTTTACGAATAAAGAAGACAAAATATACAATACCGCCATTGTAATAAATCCTGATGGAGAGTTGATAGGCCGATACGATAAAATGTTTCCTTTTTACCCTTATGAAGAGGGTATTACTGCCGGCAGCGATTTCATGATTTTCGATATACCAGAAGTGGGTAGATTCGGGCTTTCCATTTGTTATGATATGTGGTTTCCCGAGACTTCTAGGACGCTTGCGGTTCAAGGTGTAGAAGTTATTATTCACCCAACCCTCACGGGTACTATAGATAGAGATATTGAGCTTGTAAATGTGCAAGCCACTGCTGCTATTCAACAGTGCTTTGTGGTGGACATTAATGGTCTTGGTGATGGTGGTAATGGGCGTTCAATCATTTGTGGGCCAGATGGCAGGATAATTTACCAAGCAGGAACATCAGAAGAAATGATTCCGATTGAACTTAATATTGCCAGAGTAAAAAGAAGCCGTGAATTGGGAGTTCTTAGACTTGGACAACCTTTAAAGAGTTTTAGAGACAATAAGGTCGTATTTGATGTTTATGACAAAAACGCAGAACTACCTTATTTGGACACACTTAGTGATCTAAAAAAGCATACCAAGTGAAAAGTTTAACGTTAAGTCTATCATAAAATAGCTAGTCTACCTTAGTGAAAGGAATAAACCAAATGTATCATGCCCGTACAACATAGTAAAGATTGTTTCAATGTTTCTCAGTTAAGATTAAACACTTGGAATCATCTAAAAAACAGCACTCAAAAATTAGTTAAAGCGACGGACCTTCTTAACGTATTCAAAACTGAGGTTCTTGCCAATTTAGAAAATCTTACCCTTGTAGAATCTTATTGGTCTTTTCCAGGAAAAGAAAATATTGAGGTACTGAAACAAACCCTCGACAGGAAAGAATACACAGCTCTTGCCAATATCGTAGCAGATCATATTAGAATGCTTGTAAGTGAGTCTTATCAAGATGGAGAGTCAGGAAAAAAACTAAGGCACATTACAAAAAAGAAAGGTCATGAAATGGCTGGAGAGGGTAGTGAAAACTACTTTGAAGTCCTGATGGTGGACAATATTACGGAAAGAGACGCGGACAGGCAGAAGGAAAAGTTTCGTCACTTGAGAGGTAGTAATGACAAACTAGTTTATGACTTACTCACCGTGACTACTTTTCAGGATACCTTGATAGCCATTTTATTTAATTACAACATACAAGCATGTGTAATTAAATATGGCGTTCCATATAAGTCTAAGCACAAACTAAACCTCATAAGCCCTTTCATTTCTAAGTTATACAATCATAACTATGAGATGGAGACAGAGACAAACTTGGGCGTGAAACTAGCGGATTTAATTAAGGAATTAAGACCAGAAGTCGATATCTATTATGTGACAGATACTGCGGTAAGTGAAATAGAGGATATGTCCCTAAATAACTTTAGAAGAATCTTTTATCGAAAGGAAGATATTCAAGAGCTACATTTAAGTATTATTCAAGGTATAAAAGAGCGATATATAACCCCTTTTTATACAGCATTAAGAGAATACAGCCAAAAGCCAACTTCAGTGTTTCATGCCATGCCTATTTCAAGAGGAAACTCGGTTTTTAGATCTGGGTGGATAAAAGACTTTGGTGACTTTTATGGCAGAAACCTTTTCTTAGCAGAAACTTCAGCAACTACTGGTGGCCTAGACTCCCTTTTACAACCTACTGGGCCTTTAAAAGAAGCTCAAGAAATGGCATCAAAGGCTTTTGGTTCTGAGCATACTTATTTTGTAACCAATGGGACATCAGCCTCCAACAAAATTGTGGTTCAAGCACTCATAGAGCCCGAAGATTTAGTTTTAGTAGATAGAGACTGTCATAAATCTCATCACTATGGTATGGTACTTGCTGGAGCTTATCCCGTGTACTTAGACTCCTATTCTTTAGAGCAATATTCTATGTATGGGGCCGTCTCAACAAAAACAATAGTAGATAAAATGCTACAATTGAAGGATGCTGGGAAGCTCCATAAAGTAAAAATGCTTTTACTTACCAATTGTACTTTTGATGGCTTGGTATACAATGTAGAAAAAGTGATGGAGGCTGTTTTAGCCATCAAGCCTGATATTATTTTCCTTTGGGATGAAGCATGGTTTGGTTTTGCAAGTTTCACATACACTTATAAGCAACGCACGGCTATGTACAATGCCGCTAAACTCAAGAAAAAATATAAAAGCGAAGAATATAAGTCGATGTACGCTGCTTTAAAGGCAAAGAAAGATCCTGCCTTAGCCGCCCTACCCGATCCTGATCATGTAAAACTAAGAGTGTATTCTACACAATCAACCCATAAAACGCTTTCCTCTTTTAGGCAAGGTTCCATGATTCATATTCATGACGAGGAGTTCAAACGCAAATCGGAAGATGCATTTCATGAGGCCTACATGACCCATATCTCTACTTCTCCAAATTATCAAATTTTAGCTTCCTTGGACGTCGGTCGTAGACAAGTACAATTCGAGGGTTTTGAATTAGTAGAAAAGAGCCTTGAAATGGCCATGATACTACGTGTAAAGGTGAATGAGCATCCTACGCTTAGGAGGTATTTCGATATTCTTACCGTAAAAGATATAATACCAGCGGAATATAGAAAAACAGGCATCGACCATTATTTCGAAGCGGATACGGGGAACAGTAACATGGTAGAAGCTTGGGCAAATGATGAATTTGTACTAGATCCCACCAAAATCAATCTTTACATAGGTAAGACAGGAATGGACGGTGATACATTTAAGAACCGTTATCTGATGGATCAGTTTGGAATCCAGATCAATAAAACGTCGAGAAATACGGTACTCTTTATGACCAACATCGGTACAACACGTGGGTCAATAACTTACCTCATTGGAGCATTACTTAAAATTGCTAGTCAACTTGAAGAAGACCAAGAGGCACTGAACAGTGAAGAAATAAAAATAGCCCAAGCACAAGTAATCTCTCTTACCCAAGATGTACCCCCATTGCCCCATTTCAGTAGTTTTCATTCTTCTTTTCAAGCGGTGCCAGGAGTACCTGGTGGAGACATACGAGCGGCATACTTTTTAGCCTATAATGAAGACCAGTGTATGTATGTCAAACTCTCAGATACATTAGAAGCTCTAGAGGCCGGTCAAGAACTTGTCTCTGCCTCGTTTGTGATTCCATACCCTCCAGGGTTTCCAATCTTAGTGCCTGGTCAGGTGGTAAGTAAAGCCATATTAGAGTTTTTTATTAAGCTGGACGTAAGTGAGATACATGGATATAGACCAGAATTAGGACTTAAAGTATTTAACAAAAAGACCTTGGATAGGAATAATCCTAAAAACGTAAAGGACAAGCTAGAATCTTCCACAAAAAAGTAAATATATTTTATCATCAAATAAAGAAAAGATGACAAGCCAGAAATCAACACCAGTTAAAACTTTAAAAAACTTATCAGAAATTCGTAGTTTCTTTTATAAGAACGAAACGCCCATTTATTTCATAAGTGCTACTAATTTTAATCTTTTAGGAGCAGACGAATGGATTAAAAGTTTCAAATTCATCTGCTATATAGAGTGCTTTGACGGCTTACATCCAAACGTATTCTCTCCTTCAGAAGAACTGCCCCATAATGAATTTCAGAGTATAGAAGATATTAACAACTATATGCTAGAGCATAAAGAAGTTGTGGATTTTGTGAATTCAAGAAAGATAAAGGGTAAAAAAGGCAAGGCTTTGTTTTTAATGTTTAATGCAAAAACAGAAAAACTAGCTAAGAAACTAGGACTGGAAATTTGTTTTCCATCTGCCAAGCTCCGTAGCTCTTTGGATAACAAGGTAAACACAAATAGGATTGCCGAAAAAGCAAAGGTGGCTTGTGTACCTTATGTACTTTCTAAAGTAAAAAATTACAAGCAAATGAGGGCGGTTTCTAAGAATTTAGGTGAAAAACTAGTGATTCAACTTCCTTTTGGAGACTCTGGTCATACTACATATTTTATCAATAATGAAAAAGACTATAATAAAAACGCCAAGGAAATAGAAAGCGAGGCTGAAGTTAAAATCATGAAATGTATCCGCTGTAGGGGAGCGGCCATTGAAGCCTGCGTAACTCAGCATGGCACTATTGTGGCCCCACTTATGACGGAGCTTGTAGGTTTTAAAGAACTTACGCCTTATAAAGGTGGCTGGTGTGGAAATGAGATTTCTGGAAAAATATTCCCTGATAGCGTTCAAGAAAAAGCAAGAAAATATACCAAGCAATTTGGCGACCAATTAATAAAGGAAGGTTACAAAGGCTATTTTGAACTAGACTTTTTAATAGATCAAGATAAGCAAGAGATCTACCTAGGAGAGTTAAATCCAAGAGTTACTGGAGCTAGCTCCATTACTAATCATGCACTTTTTGCCTTGGCCGATGCTCCCTTATTCATGTTCCATACGCTGGAATACATGAACCAGCCTTATGAACTTGATGTCAATGAAATTAATGACAGATGGGCTGATAAAAACAATATTGATGACTGGAGTCAGCTCGTAATTAAACATGTGAATGACACCGTTGAATTTATAACCGAAGCTCCTAAATCTGGAATTTATAAGATGGACATGCGTGAAAACATTAAATTCGATAGAATGGATACCCATCGTAGGGCTGTAGAGACCGAAGGTGAAGCTTTCTTTTTAAGAATTAGTAAAAGTGGTGACTACTTATACGAGGGAGCAGATATGGGCATTCTTGTAATGAGAGGCCGATTTATGACCAAAAATTTTAAATTGAACAAAAAAGCCAAACATTGGATAAAGGCTATCAGAGCTGAATATAAGTCGGTGCCCACATTTGATACCCCAGAAATACACGATAAAATTGCTGAAATCGCTGGTTTCAAGCTTATGTAAATATGATGATTTCACTTAATTGTATAGACGAAGATAAACCTGGCACCAAATGGCAGCAGATTTTTCATAAGTCCTGGCCATTCTATAAGGAATGGTTTTTAATGGAAGGAGCTTCTGCACGCCCAGGCTACTTAACCAGTTCGTCAGAGTTAGAAAAGTTTATGCCCGAACTCATGCCCATTTATCATCAGCTATGCAGTTTAGCTGGAGGCGATGACCTCTCGGCTAGGTACCTAAGCATGTATTGCCCTCCGCCCTATTTAGCTGCCTGTAGCCAACTTGTATGGATAGTCAATGAGCCTGTTCTAATTAGGAATTATGACTACAATCCCGCTCTTTTTGAGGGTGCAATGCTCCGCACTAATTGGCTACAACCCGTAATAGGAATGTCTGATTGTAACTGGGGTCTTTTAGACGGTATAAACGCCAGCGGCTTAGCCATATCTTTAGCTTTTGGGGGCAAAAGAAGTCGTGGTGTTGGGTTTGGAATACCCATAATCATAAGATACTTACTGGAAACCTGTCATTCTGTGCAAGACGCTAGAGAAAAGCTCAAATACTTACCCGTTCACATGGCCTATAACATTACGATGGTGGATAAACAAAAAGACTTTAGTACGGTCTATGTTGGGCCAAATCAAACCCCACTAATCACACAAGATATGGCAGCTACTAATCATCAGCAAGTGGTGGAGTGGGAAAACTATGCTCTAATGACCTCTTCTCAGGAACGCATAGATACACTAGTAGCAAAAATGAATGTTCCTAATCAAAGCGAAGATAATCTTTTGAATGCCTTCGGCGTTCCTCCCTTATACGTCTACAAGCCAGAAAAATCCTTTGTTACGCTCTATACTGCGGTCTACAGGCCATGGAGTACGTCTATGAAGGTTTATTGGGAAGGGCAGATCTTAAACCAGAGCACCACAAATTTTAAGGAACAAGTATACACTAAAAAGTTTAATAAGCCAGATGATATCCTGGTTGATAAAAATTAAATACGCATGAAATTCCAATCCATTAATCCATACAACAATCGAGTTTTAGCTACATACACCGAGCAATCGGATGCGGAAGTGAAAGCCATCATTGGAAAAAGTGGGTCTAGCTTTGAGACTTGGCGTGAGACTAGTTTTGCTCAACGTTCTTCTGTGCTTCTAAAAGTGGCAGAAATTCTAAAAATTAATGTTGAAACCTACGCTCGTACTATCAGCTTAGAAATGGGAAAACCCATTTCTGAGGCACGAAGTGAAGTTACAAAGTGTGCTTGGGTTTGTGAATATTATGCAGAACAAAGTGAGTCCTTTTTAGCTTCAAAGCATATTGCTACTGATGCTCAAGAGAGTTTTGTCACCTTCGAGCCTATGGGTTGCATTTTAGCTATTATGCCATGGAATTTCCCTTTTTGGCAAGTGTTTCGTTTTGCTGCTCCTACCCTTATGGCAGGAAACGTAGGCCTTCTAAAGCATGCTGCTAATGTTTTTGGTTCTGCACGTCATATTGAAGAAATATTTAAGGAGGCCGGTTTACCAGATGGTGTTTTTCAGAACCTTATCGTACACCATGATAAAGTGGCTGGTATTTTAGAGAATCCCACTATTAAAGCCGTCACCCTCACAGGTAGTGAGCGTGCAGGAGCTTCTGTCGCGTCCGAGGCCGGGAAGAATATTAAAAAATCCTTGTTAGAACTAGGCGGCAGTAATGCATTTGTGGTTCTTGCAGACGCAAATATTGAAAAAGCAGCTAGCGTGGCAGTAATAGCCCGATTTATGAATGCAGGACAAAGCTGCATTGCAGCTAAAAGGTTTATTGTCTTGGAAGATGTTTATGATGAATTCGTTAAGAAATTTACCGATAAAGTTTCTAAACTAAAATCTGGCGACCCTATGGCCGAAGACTCTAAAATAGGAACACTTTCAAGAGCTGATTTTGCAGACTCTCTAAAAAGACAGATGGATTCTTCTCTAAAAATGGGGGCGACGTTACGTCTAGGTGGCGAAATTAAGGGTGCTTATTTTGCTCCAACCATTCTAACTAACGTTACATCTGACATGCCTGTTTTTCAAGAAGAAACTTTTGGACCAATAGCCCCCATTTGCAAAGTGAAAAACATTGAAGAAGCCTTTTCAATAGCGAAAGACACCACTTTTGGTTTAGGTATAAGTGTTTTTACAGAAGATATACAGAAAGTAAAAGAGTATATCAAACTAATACCTGATGGAGCCTTTTTTGTGAACGACTTAGTAAAGTCTGATCCTCGACTTCCATTTGGAGGTACGGGGAAATCTGGTTTCGGCCGTGAACTGTCAAAAGAGGGTATCTTGGAGTTTGTAAATATTAAGACTGTTTATATTAAATAAAGAGACTTAAAATTATTCTAGCTGACATATATACTTCGTTTAAAACCGGTTTCAAACTAAGCTCAAATCTCGGGGAACGTTTTACACTCTGAATAAAGCCAGGAACTCTTTTTGCAGCTCTGTCCCTTTGTCTTGATTATACCATTTTTGAGTGATCTCGGCAATCTCAGTATAGGGTATTTCCTTAAGCTTTAGCTCTTCTATTACTCCTTGTAGAGCTGCTGGTCTTGGCCCCCATGTAAAGAGTTCTGTCTTAAAGTACTCATCAAAAACAATCAACTTTGGTATAGACCGTCCACCCTTGGTAAGGTAAGCATCCATCACCTCAAGGTTTTCGTCTCTAAGTAAAAGCTTCAATTTTAATAGAGGCTGATAGTCCACCATCTTCATAATAAGCGGTAAATTATGAGGAACATCCTCACACCAAGACTCTGCTAGAACCAGCCAGTTCTGTTGCGTTTTGATCTTATCTAAAGCCAACTTAACCTCCTCACTAATAACCGCGGTGCGTTCGATACGTTTGGTTCTAGAAAGGTTCATTTTGGTATAGTGCAAGTAAAATGCTGTATTGAACTCCTCTGAAGTACCTGTCGTTTTGCCTAAAGCAAAACGTTCCTTAGCATAGTTTATATAGGCTTCATATGTCATTGCCTTATCGTAGTTTTCTTGTGTCATGGATCCTATTTTTTTTCGAGGTGAGTACTTTTTGAAATAAGATTAGTTCATTGCGGAGCTTAGCCATGGCGTTCCGAAAAGTTGTTAACAAGTATCTATTCTTAGCTTTTAATGAAGGTCATGAAAATTCTGCACTTACCAAGTCCACAAAATATTGAATCCTATTCCATCCAATCGACCCATAAAGAATACTTTTCTAAGCCTTTCTAACAAACTCAGATTTGAGGCCCATAGATCCAAAGCCATCAATTCTACATGCGATGTCATGGTCTCCGTCTGTAAGCCGGATATTCTTAACCTTAGTACCCGCTTTTACTGGCTTAGGAGCACCCTTAACTGGGAGGTCTTTAATAACTACCACACTGTCTCCGTCTTGAAGCACATTACCGTTTACATCCTTGATTTGAGTGGCCAATTCCTCCTCATTAAGCTCATCTGGATTCCATTCATGAAAGCACTCTGGACACACCATTAGGCTATCCATAGGATAGGTGTACTCGCATTTACATTTAGGACACGGAGGCAATTCGCTCATTTGAGTTATACATTAATGAACGGCAAAGATACTTCTTTCAGGAACCTTTCATACTGAAACATTTTTATTGAAACGCTTCAAAAGATGCAAAAAAAAGCCCCCAACCTTTTCAGATTGAGGGCCTAAATTTTTAATAGGCTTAAACTTATTTCTTGCCAGCTACAGCCAGTTCTGCTGCTTTAAGGCCAGCGTCCTTTTCCCTAATAAGCTGTCTTTGCATAGCATCTACCACGATAGGGGCCGCTATATAAAGTGACGAGTAAGTACCTACAATAACTCCCAAGAACATTGCGAAGATAAAGCCACGAATGGTTTCCCCGCCGAATATTAAAAGTATAAGAAGCACCAATAAGGTAGCAATACCCGTAACAGCCGTTCTACTCAATGTACTGTTCAAGGCATTATTTATGACTGTAACAATATCTTCTTTCGCTTTACGCTTATCATTTAAGTATTCACGTACACGGTCAAAAACCACAACCGTATCATTCATAGAATAACCCATCAGTGTCAATATCGCACCCACAAAAGCTTGATCCACATCCAGAGAGAAGGGAAGAATACCATTAAAGATGGAGAAGATACCAAGGATCACTAATACATCATGGAATACCGCTACCACCGCTCCAAAGCTAAAGGCCACACTTCGGAAACGAATATAGATGTAAATGAAGGTTAAAATCAATGAGTACAAGATGGCTTTAAGCGAGTTCCAAATAGTATCATTGGCAATCGTTGGCCCTACTCTAGAGGAACTTACTATCTCACCGGCATTGTCATCTATTCCTGATACTAACCCATTTATTTGCTCTTGAATTTGAAGCTCTAGATTTGGGTCTGTATTATCAATTTTATATGCCGTTGTAATTTTCACTTGATCAAAACCTCCATACGTTTTCACTTCGGATGGAAAACCAGCAGTTTCCATTGCCTCACGAACATTCTCCGTGGAAACAGCTTTCTCAAACTTTGCGACATAAGTACGACCTCCCTTAAAATCAACACCTAAACCAAATCCTCTGACACCAATTGAAATAGCCCCTGCTATAATAATGGCACCAGAAATCATATAGAACATTTTACGCTTATTTACGAAATCTATGTTCGTGTCTTTGAACATTTTCTCTGTCCAAGCCGTGAAGAACGTAACTGTTTTACCTTTTTTAATGTAGTACTCAAATACCAATCTTGAGATAAAAATGGCACAGAAAAGAGACGTGAAAATACCTATCAAAAGTGTAGTAGCGAAACCAAGAATAAGACCCGTTCCGAAAATAAAGAGAACCACACCCGTAATTAACGTAGTAACATTGGAGTCAATAATAGAAGGCATCGCATATTTAAAACCGTTTCTAACGGCAACCGCAAACGTCCTTCCCTCGTCAAGTTCTTCCTTTATTCGTTCATAAATAAGTACGTTGGCATCGACGGCCATACCCACAGAAAGTACCATACCAGCAATCCCTGGTAACGTTAAAGTAGCACCAAAGGAGGCCATTATACCTAACAATAAAATCAAGTTAACCACCAAAGCAAGGTTGGCAATCCATCCTGCTTTGTTATAGTAAATAAGTACAAATACTAAAACAGCAAGTAAACCTACCAAAGAAGAAATAACACCTGCTTTCACAGCACTCTCACCTACAGATGCTCCTACTACAGCCTCTTCAATGATATTAGTTGGAGCAGGTAGTTTACCCGCCTTGAGTACATTGGCTAGATCACTTGCCTCTTCTAAGCTAAAGTTTCCAGAGATACTTGAGTTACCTCCGCTAATTTCCTGATTCACATTAGGTGCAGAGTATACATAATTATCAAGAATAATAGCCACTCTTTGCCCTACGTTAGCTGCGGTTAAGTCTCTCCACTTTCTAGAACCCGCAGCATTCATTTGCATGCTCACGTCTGGTCGGCCAGAGGTAGGGTCATAATCTTGACGAGCGTTAGAGATCACATCTCCTTCTAGAGGAGCATTACCTAAGTCTTTAACCATATAAAGATTCACTAACTCCTCACTCCCCGACGTTGCAGCAGTGTTCATAAAAGGCTTAACGTCGTATACAAAACTCAAATCTGCTGGAAATAACTGCTTTACTTGAGATCTGTTTAAAATTTCATTCACTTGAACCGTATCCTTCGTTCTAATTAAAAAACCTCCTTGAGAAGGTATGAAGAGTGTAGAAAATGTATTGGTACCAGCTAATGAATCAATTCCTGTTCCTGTACTATCTGTGCTTCCTGTCAATTGAGAAGCCAAGTCACTACCGGCAGCTTCTGTTTCTACCGCTGGAGCAATTTCTCCAGAACTAGACAAGCTTTCAGCTCTTGCTTCCGCATCAATTTGAGAAAGATAACCTACAAATGCGTCCAGCGAGGTACCTACTTCATTTTGCTCGTATACTTCAACGAATTCTAATTTGGCAGCACCTGATAATAACTTTCTAACCCTTTGGGGGTTATCTACACCAGGAAGTTCTACTTGAATTCGGTTAGTTCCTGTTAATCGCTGAAGGTTCGCGTTAGCAACACCAAACTTATCAACACGTGTTTCTATAATACGAAAGGCTCTATCAAAAGCCCCATCTACTTCACTTTTAACGAAACTAACCACTTCAGAATCACTAGAGTTTAAAGCCAGCTCGCCACGATTAGAAGTAGAAGCAAAAATTCTAGACAGCTTCACATCTGGAGCCAGCTTCTTAAATTCTTCTGCAAAAAGGTCCACAAAATGACTTGAACTTGTCACAGACCTTTCTGTAGCAGAGGTTATAGCCAACCCTACGCGTGGATCACGTGTTCCGCTAGCCAGAGACCTCACAATTTCATTAGAAGCTACTTCTAAAATAACATGCATACCGCCCTGAAGATCCAGACCAAGGCCCAGCTCTTGCTTAGTGAGGTCCTCTAACGTTGTTCCCATGAAAACAGGACGCTTCCATAAAGAATCTAGATAACGCTGTTTTACTTTTGCATCTATATTACCGTCTGCCTTTGTTGCATAAGCTTCTGCTTCGCCACGAATACTTCCCGCTTTATACGTTCGGACTAAATAGTAGATACTCACGGCCAAGAAGACCACAACGAGCGTCATTATTCCACTTTTATTTCTCATATTAATTTATTGTCTATTGCCCCTCAAGAAAGACTTTTTGTTTTTTTAGGAGCTTCGTTGAGACATTCGAATTCCTCATTATTTACTTATTTGAAAATTGATTTGTGAAGAACCTTCTTTTTACTTAGGGTGCATTTATCGCTATATGATGCTCAAAAAGCTTATCAAAATAGGAATGTTTAAAAAGTGGCCTTGCTACCGCGAGAATAGGTCTAGCGAAAGCTATAATAGAAATCTCTGGGAGTGGAATAGCAGCTATCTCTCCACCAAAGCTAAATGCATTGGACGGAATGACAACCTCAGAAGAAAAGTCTGTGACGTAGGTCTCATTTTCCTCAGAATCATGCCCATCCTCACTAGTTTGAACAGAAACATCCAGCACCAAAGGAGCCTTAAAAAGGTTCTTTGAAAGCACTGCAGTAAGCATAAAAATGCTCACGAAGAGGGTTAGTGCTTTGATTATGTGTCTGCTTTCCTTCATAATTAAGCCGCGAAGCTACAATCTTTTCATAGAAAAATTCTAAAAATGTTCCATATTTCTATTTAGGCGACTACATGGATAGTATCAGATCCTGCTTTCTAAAGGTTAATTTCCAAAAATCTGACTCATTCTCTAGCCTACAATCGTTGTGACTTTTGATAAAATAAAACGCATATGTGGTGTCTGATAGCTTTTGAAAGGTTGGCTTCAAAACGGCATTTTCTGCTAAAGCATACTTTAAAGCTTCCATCACTTGTTTTTCCTTTTCAATAGTCGTTCTAAAGGTTTTAGGATTTAAATCTACTAATTCAAACCCAACTTTATTCCGAAGAGAATCCATCTCTTTTAAAACCAAATCACAATCTTCCTTTTCTAAAACATGAATTAATTCTTGTCCATGAGTATTCATAAATGAAATGATATCAGTCTCCGAAATCCTCTTAATTTTATGTGCTTCTATTTCTGCTTTTAATTTTGAAGTATCTAAACGCTCCATATTCCCACATGACAAAAGGCCCAAACTTGAAGATGTTAATAAGTATATTAATAATTTGATTTTCATAAAGTTGAGAACTGTTATTTTACTGTTTATCCTGCTTATTCTTGAGTAATCCTGTGCTCAGCAAATAGATTGTTTTTTCATAAAGATGCTGTCTAGGAACGGATTACTCTTAAAGGAAGCTCAAATTTACAGGATACAAATAATATTTACGCCAATAAAAGACGATAAGAAACCTGAGACACAATATTTCAACTATCGTCCTGATAGCTAACCTATCTAGCAAGCACCGAAAAGCTTCCCGCTGTCTTGTTAGCTCCAGAAAAAACAATTGAGCTAAAACTAGATAATAATCTACCTTATTGTAGCAAATCTACCCTCAAAAATTATAGCTCATTTTATTCTACTGCGAGCACTTCTGTTGCAGATTATGTCAACAAAAATTTGCTACTTAGTAATAATGACGCCTTTAACAGACTCTATAATTTTAGAGGTGGGTTAGCTTCAATGACTCGAAAGTAACCCCTAAGCAACGTTTTGCATCATCGGCTGTTCGTAATCCTTAGTCAAGAAGATAAGAACGACACTCCTAAAATGATGCTTGGTGAATTTTATCCTCAGGAAGCAAAATTTGCTAGAAACCGCATCGAACCTAAATTGATCCCGATAGGAAATTCCCATTATAAAAGGGTCTACCCAATTAAATGAAGCGATGATCTTGGGTCAAAAAACAGCTTCGATTTAATGGACCGGCATCAAATGCTACTGCACTTGTTCTAATTTAATGATAGCTCTACGTTTAACTTAAGACCAGAAGACTTAGACTTTGTAAAGGAACCTTATCAACAAAATGCCGCGAAGCGGTGCCTTTACTGAAGTCCTATACCCAAATAATTATAACCGTTTTTTTTCCTTGATACAAGGTCGAGAAGGCTCAAAACACCAAAATATACTATAAAATAGGAGCGACTAATGAGTTTCTTATTGACAATTCTTTTATATAAAACGTTGCAAATGTGCAAGGTCTGTTTTTGACAGTTATCTACACTAACAAATCTAAAATGACGATACTTATGAATATAACAATGTGAGCTTCCCCTTTTTGGTCTGAACAGGGAGGGCAAATTTATCTACACATCATTAAGCATCAATTCTATAATTAGACGAATTTTTGTCCTAATTCGCCTGCATCGGCCACAAACTGTTTTACCTTCTGCTCGTCTTCTAGTTTACAGATCATGAGAACATTGTCAAACTCGGAAACTATATAGCCCTCTAAGCCACTCAGCACCACTAACTTGTTTTTTGGTGTCTTTACCACACATCCATGAGTGTCATAAGTAAGTACCTTACCCTCAAGGGCATTCTTATTCTCATCTAATTCAGAATTATCATACATAGAACGCCACGTTCCTAAGTCAGACCAACCAATATCACTCTTTACCATAAAAACATTATCTGCCCTTTCCATGATAGCATTGTCTATGGAAACACTTCTACATCTAAAATAAGAGGCCACTAGTGAATCCTTCTCTTTAGGTGTATAAAAGTCTTTCTGAGCTGCATTAAAGGCATCAGCCATTTCTGGCAAATACTTTGCAAAAGCCAAGGTAATTGATGCCACAGACCAAACGAAAATACCTGCATTCCATGTATAATCGCCACTTTCAATGAATTTTTTTGCTAATTCCAAATTGGGCTTTTCAGTAAAGGCTTTTACCCTATTTACTTCTGTTTCATCTTCAATAAATTGGATATAACCATAGCCCGTATTTGGATGTGTGGGCTTAATACCCAACGTTAAGAGGGCGTCGTTTTGGGAAGCATAGTCAATCGCTATATTCACTCTTTTTTTAAACTCCTCTTCTTTTAAAATTATATGATCCGCTGGTGCCACTACAATATTTGCATGAGGATTTTTCTTTTGAATCTTGTATGACGCATAACCAATACACGGTGCGGTATTCCTTCTTCCAGGCTCACAAAGAACCTGTTCTTCTGTTAAAAAAGGCAATTGTTCTAATATCAAATCCTTATATTCCTCTCCAGAAACGACATATATATTCTCTTGAGGACAAATGCCTTGAAACCTATCTGCCGTTTGCTGAATGAGTGTTCTTCCAGTACCTAAAACATCGTGAAATTGTTTAGGGAAACGCTGCCTGCTAAACGGCCAGAACCTTGTCCCTACTCCTCCAGCCATTATCACAACATAATTATTCTCCATTGTTCTCTTTATTTTTATAAAACTTGGCTATACGCAAAGCTACATTTTCTCTAATATTCATCCAATAAAAATTAATATCCGCCCTGTGCCAAATCTTGATATTTATGAACACCCTCCCCCTAATATAAGGTTTATTCACCCACAAGAGTCCCTTGTGAACCTCCGCGTCTACCGGTCTATCCACAAATTTAAATTTACGACCAACACCTCCGACATTAAGCTCTCTTGATGCATAGCTCTCGTCAGTATTCCAAGTCAGCGGATTGGTGCATATGGCTTCATGAAGGCCATTATTATAATATTTAGGTATATATCCCGTCTTGAAAGTATTCCAAGTCACAAAACCTCCTACATGGTTGGCCCTATTGCTGGCTTCAATGTTTTCAAAAACAGCCTCCTTTATAGGCATTCCTATTAAATAAGCTTCCACCAATTGACCCTGTAAAGGTTTTCCATCAAAATAGTCCTTCACTAAGTGGACTGCGTGCAGAGTTCCTTGAGAATGTCCCGCTATTACAATTGGTCTTCCTTGATTATAGTGTTCCAAATAATATTCAAAAGCTGCCCGAATGTCTTCATAAGAGAGAGCTAATGCTTTAGCAGCCGAGACCCTATCTGAGCTAGTAAAGGCTGAGTAGTGAGCCTGTCTATATCTAGGGGCATATACCCTACAAGAACCATTAAATGCAGTACTCTGATTCAGAACGGCAGAATTATCTACACTAGCATTCATTTTAGTATCGTTCACATCTGCATTCCATAAGTACTGGTTAATGGGCTCAGCGGTAAATATTGTTGGATACAAATAAAAGACATCTGCCTGAGCGGTCTCTTGCATATCAATCAAATCGGAACCAAAGGGCACTCTATCGGCCATATCTTTTCTATCTGGTAAAGCAGACCAATGTTTATTTAGGCTATAATTAGGTACTGGTGGCAAAGGAGATTCATCAAAAGACGTCTCTAACTTATGATTTTTTTGAGCCTTAAGCCCAGTAGCCCCAAAAAGAAGTAAGAGTACTCCTATATAATTTTTCATTTAAAGTATGTTTTCCAATGAAGTGTTATTAAACGCAGCACTAAATTATTGGTTTATCTAACCATATCTACACATTAAAGAATTCAATAAGGCTTTTTCTTTTCCCTTTACAAATAAACAAAACTTAAGTTCTCAATTTTATACCCTTTTTTTGGTACCTAAATTTTATACCTTTGCACCTCTTTTACAGCCTCAATCCAATCTTAATTGAGCATAAAAACTAGAATATGTCAAAAATAATATATACGATTACAGATGAAGCACCTGCTTTAGCTACTTATTCCTTTCTACCTATTGTGCAAGCCTTTACCTCCAAGGTAGGAGTTGATGTAGAAACAAGAGATATCTCGTTAGCCGGTAGAATTTTGTCTACTTTTCCAGAATATCTTAAAGAAGACCAAATACAAAATGACGACTTGGCGGAATTAGGAGAACTTGTTAAGTCTCCAGAAGCTAACATAATTAAGTTGCCCAATGTTTCTGCTTCAGTTCCTCAGTTAGAAGCAGCCATAAAAGAGCTTCAATCTCAAGGCTATGCCCTTCCAAATTATCCAGATGAGGCAGTAACAGAGGAAGAAAAAACGGTTCTCGTTAAATATAACAAAATTAAGGGAAGTGCTGTAAATCCAGTTTTGAGAGAGGGAAACTCAGATAGAAGAGCTCCTAAAGCGGTTAAGAATTATGCTAAAAACAATCCGCATAGCATGGGATCATGGTCCTCAAATTCTGCAACACATGTAGCTACAATGGCTAGCGGCGATTTCCGTGCTAATGAAAAATCTGTCACAATAAGAAAAGCAACTAGTGTAAAAATAGAACATACCGATGTCGCTGGCGAAGTCACCGTTTTAAAAGAAAAAACAACTCTACTGGAAGGCGAAATATTAGATGCCACCGTATTGAGCAAAAAAGCTCTTCTAAACTTCCTTGCTGAGCAAATCGCTGACGCAAAGAGCAAAAATATCTTGTTTTCATTACACATGAAGGCAACGATGATGAAAGTTTCAGATCCAATCATTTTTGGCCATGTAGTTAGGGTCTTTTTCAAGGCCGTTTTTGATAAACACGCAGCTACTTTGGAAAGCGTAGGAGTAGATGTAAAGAATGGATTTGGAGATTTATTAAATAAAATAAATGAATTGCCTGCTGCTCAAAAATTTGCTATTGAAGCAGATATTGAAGCTTGCTACGTGAATGGTCCAGATATCGCCATGGTTAATTCAGATAAGGGAATAACAAATCTACACGTACCCAGTGATGTCATTATTGACGCCTCTATGCCCGCGATGATCAGGACCTCAGGCCAAATGTGGAATTCCGACGGAAAGCTGCAAGATACTAAAACAGTCATCCCAGATAGTAGCTATGCTCCCGTTTATGATGAAACAATTAAGTTCTGCAAGAAACACGGTGCTTTTGATCCTACCACCATGGGTAGCGTTTCCAACGTAGGCCTAATGGCCCAAAAAGCAGAAGAATATGGTTCTCATGACAAAACATTTGAGATTCCTTCAGATGGGAAAGTAACCATCACAGATAGCCATGGAAATGTACTTTTAGAGCACCCTGTAGAAGCGGGAGATATTTGGAGAGCCTGTCAGGTGAAAGATGCTCCCATTCAAGACTGGGTCAAACTAGCTGTAAGTAGAGCCAGAGCGACGGGCAACCCAGCCGTTTTTTGGCTAGACGAAGCCAGAGCTCATGATGCTGAGGTTATTAAAAAAATAAAGCAATATTTACCAAAACACGATACTGCTGGCCTAGAAATCCATATCATGTCTCCCAAGGATGCTACGGTGTTCTCTTTAGAGAGACTCATTAAAGGTCTAGACACAATTTCTGTATCAGGTAATGTGCTGAGAGATTACTTAACAGATTTATTCCCAATTCTAGAGGTGGGTACTTCTGCCAAGATGCTTTCCATTGTTCCATTAATGAATGGAGGTGGGCTTTTTGAAACTGGTGCTGGTGGTTCTGCTCCTAAGCATGTTCAGCAGTTTGTAAAAGAAAACCATCTAAGATGGGATTCCTTGGGTGAGTTTTTAGCCCTAGCCGTTTCACTAGACCATTTAGGGGAGAAAGATAATAACCCAAAGGCCAAAATTCTTGGGGAAACGTTAGATAACGCTACAGAGAAACTCTTACTAAATAGGAAATCACCGTCTAGAAAAGTTAATGAATTAGACAACCGTGGTAGCCATTTCTATCTGGCAATGTATTGGGCAGAGGAGCTGATTACGCAAACAAAAGATGCAGAACTTCAAGCTCGATTTGCAACGGTAGCGGCAGAACTCAAATCTAATGAGACAAAAATAATTAAAGAACTGGTTGAGGTTCAGGGAACAGCTGTAGAAATGGATGGTTACTACCAACCGAGTGATGATAAAACATCTGCTGCAATGCGACCAAGTTCCACGTTAAATGACATCATATCAGCGATGTAAACAAATTAATATGTTATCTAACCGAAGCCTAGTTTACGTAAGTAAGCTGGGCTTTATTATAGGCACGAATTCTGACTTCCTTTAAAAAGTAATCTAATATTGAATCCTTTAAGATAGCGATTCTTCACCCTAGCGGTGACCACAGGCCAAAGTACCTTTTCTCAAGCTTATAAAGTCGCCGATCAATACTCTTTTGGCGGCATAGAGGACGATAATGCTCAAGACCTCATTGAAACCTCCGATGGAGGGATTATCATCGTGGGCTCTACAAATTCCAAAAATAGCTTAGATGTAGAAGACTCGCATGCCTATCGCGGCAATGGGGGGAGTGATTTTTGGATCATAAAAATAGACCAAGAGGGTAAACGTGTTTGGTCTCATCCATTTGGTGGAACCAATGACGAAGAGGCTACAAGTATCGCTCGAACCAGCTCTAACGATTATGTTATCGTGGGTCCAACCCAGTCCACAGATGGCTTCCCAAACTTTAATGGCACTAATGGAGGCATTCTTATGATCAGAATTAGAGAGAATGGAAGCTTAGTGTCAAGTAGAATTATTCCAGGAGGAAGCAAGTTTACGCAAAAAACATTTCATTACTCTAATTCCTTTTCCAAACCCACTGTCAAAGTAAACCCCTTTGGATTTATTTATATTGGTGGTACCTATGAGATTGGGACATCTCCCTACAGGGCAAAACAGTTTTTCCTAAGTAAACTTACACCTACCGGAGACACGCGATGGGAAAAAGTTTTTGGGAGTGCCAAAGACGACCAAATGACTGATTTTGCTTTTTCTTCAAATGGAGATATTATCATGGTAGGGAGCACCTCTGCTTTAACAAATCAAATAGAAGGAGCAGGCAATAGAAACCTTGATATGATGGCTATAAAAGTTACCAGCAACGGTAATTTAGTATGGGAAAAAGGCTGGGGCGGAGAACAAATAGACGCTGCTCATGGAATTATTCAAAATCATGATAAAAGCGGATTTCTGATAGTTGGAGAGACGAGCTCTACCGCGGGTATTGCTAGCACTTACTATGGAAGTAAAGATGCCCTTATACTTAACATAGATAATGATGGTATTCTAGTCTGGAAAAAGCAATTTGGAGGAGAAGGAAACGATAACCTCTTTACTATTACAAAAGATGGCAAAGATAAGTACTTGGCCTTTGGTACCAGTGATTCTAGGATGGACGACTTGATAAACAAGGGTGCTTTGACAGATATACTCACCCTGAAAATAACCTCCGAAGGAGAAATAGAGAATGTTGGTCTATTGGGAGGGGAGGATATAGATGTAGCCAGAAGAGGAATAGCTTTAAATGACACCACATGGGCCATAGCTGGTATAAGTCGATCCTCTTCTGAGGATCTGAACCTTAACAATGGCGAAAACGACTTTTGGCTATTAAAGCTTGGCATTGCCCCTCCTATAGACTTTTTTAACTTTAGAGGCTTTAAAAACTTAGAAGGCAACGGCGAAATTAACTGGCGAACCAACTACGAAATAAGTGCCAAATCAATTACAATTCAGAAAAGTAGAGACAACAAAAGCTTCTTAACGCTTAAAAGCTTTGATATTTTAGGAAATAGCTCCGACCTAAAAACATATACCTATTTCGACACTCAACTCAACGTCGGACTCAATTTTTATAGGTTGATCTTTTCTGATTTGGATGGGAAAGGTTTCACAGGGCCTTATCTTAACATAGATAATTCACCATTAAGTTTTCATAGCATTGCATCTGAAAAAGAGCATTTTAACCTTTACCCAAATCCAGCAATAGATAAAACAGTCGTTAGAGTATTAGATGTAAATGCTCATATTTTCGTTACCGATTTAATGGAGAAAAACGTTCCTATTAGTACTTCCTTTAAAACAAACATAGGTTGGCAAATTGACCTAAATAAACTC
>JBNMFK010000008.1:0-25772 GCA_051269965.1 Algoriphagus sp.
TTTTCCGTGCGTCTCTGGAATAGTAAGTGTGGAATAAAAGCCAATGGCGTAGGCTAAAATCCCGACTATAGCCCCGGCCCAAACAATACCAGCATCTGGTTTGAAATAATTAAAAAGTAAAATCATAGCAGGAAGTGCTCCTCTAACCATATTAGGGATTGTAGTGGCGGCCGTGGCCCTTAAATTTGTTCCAAACTGCTCCGCACCCACGGTCACAAACATAGCCCAATATCCGGTACCTAAACCAAACATGCAGCAGACGGCATAGATTTGATTTGGAGAATTTACTCCAGCGAATAAGAATAGCAATACGGCTACCAATGAAAAACTCATCATGTAAAAAATGGCTTTTTTGCGAGAGGCTAGCTGCTGGCTTAAAAAACCGCTAAAGAAATCACCTGCAGAAATTCCAATATAAGCCCACATAATGGCCATACCTGGATCCACCGCTTCGTCAATACCTAGGGCTGTACCAAACTCGTTACTAAAATAAGCCAATATACCTATGCAAAACCATGTTGGAATTCCGATTCCGATACATTTGATATATTTCACAAAACGCTCCCTGTTGGTGAAAAAAGAAAAGAAATTACCTTTACTTATGCTTTTGTTCTGAGATACATTTTTATAAACGCCAGATTCTACTACCCCCATTCTTAGAAGTAATAAGGCAAAACCCATAGCACCACCTATGAAATAAGCAATGGTCCAGTCTCCAGAAAGGCGTACTGTGAAGTTTCCGACCACGGCTCCCATAAGTCCAACTCCTGCCACTAAAGAGGTGCCAATTGCTCTTAGACGGGTAGGTAAACTCTCAGACACTAAAGTGATACCAGCTCCTAATTCACCTGCTAAACCTATGCCAGCTATAAATCGAAGCCATTTGTAAGCTTCAGTTTGCTCCATGAAGTGAATTTGGGGAATGAGACCACAAGCAATATTTGCCAATGAATAAGTAATAATAGAACCAAATAGGACCGATAATCGCCCTTTTTTATCGCCTAGAACGCCCCATAATATACCTCCTACAAGAAGTCCGTACATTTGATAACTAAGGATAGAGCTGCCCACTTCAGAGACTTCTTGCTCGCTTAAGCCTAAACCTTTTAAACTTGGAATTCTAACGATTCCAAAAAGCTGCATGTCATAAATATCTACGAAATAGCCAAGTGCGGCCACAATGACGGGAAGGCTTAAAAGTTTCTTCCAGTCGTCTTTACTTAGTTTAATTGCCATTTTTAGTTTTTAGGGTTGGGGGCGTAAATGTAAACTATTTTATGATTTATCTCCATAAGATAAATCACCAGCGTCTCCTAGACCTGGAACGATATACGATTTTGAATTGAGTTCCTTGTCAACATCTCCAAGGTAGAGACGACACTCGGGCATACGAGCCTGCACAAAACGTGCACCTCTAGCGGAAGCAATGGCGGCCACGATATATGTTTTTTTAGGTATACCATATCTCAGCATAGCGTGATAAGCTTTTTCAATGGATTTGCCAGTGGCGATCATGGGGTCACAGATGATGAGCGTTTTTCCTTGGATATCTGGACTAGTGATATAATCCATTTCTATATCAAAATCTTCTTTAGCATCATGAATACCTCTATACGCTCCAATGAAAGCATTATCTGCTCCATCGAAATAATTCAACATGCCTTGATGGAGGGGCAAGCCAGCTCTCAATATGGTTACCAATACTGGTTGGTCTTTCAGTTTCTTTGTTGCTTTTTTTCCAAGCTCTGTCTCAACTTCTTTATCTTCATAATGCAAGTGTTTAGAAATTTCATAGGCCATGATTTCACCTATTCTTTCCATGTTTCGCCTAAATTTAGCTCGGTCTTTTTGAATGTCTACATCTCTTATTTCGGCAAGGAAATTATGAGCTAGACTGCTGCTTTCGGTTAGGATATACATTTTGGGGAGAATTTATTTCGCGTAAATGTATAGAATGAATAAGTTTTATTGACAGTTTTTTCTTCACTATTCACAAGCTTCAAATTTCTTTGTAGTGGCATAAAACCCACTTTCTTCTTTTCGCTCATAAGCATTACACAAAAAAGCGAAGACAATTACATCTTCGTTTTTTAAGCCTAAAGCCTAGGCTGCCCTCTTTGCCTTAAGTTTGACATTTCTTCTTTCTGGATTTCTTGGTATGATTTAAACTGTTCGGAGCTTAAAACTACTTTCAGGTCGCCATTTTTATTCTTATTTATTTCCATCATCTGGCGTCTCATTTTAGTACGCGTCTCTTCTGATGGCGGAAACTGATCTCTAGGAATACTCCCCATGACTGCATCACTTAGCTTACCATACTTTAAAGCTATTGTATGAAACTGCTTTTCTTGGACTTCAGAAAGGTCTAATTTCTTCGTCATCTTTTTAGTATCAAATTTTGCTCTTTGCTCTGCGGATGGTCTTTCAAAACCTGCCCCACCAGGGCGTCCACCACCGGGAACTTGACTGAAAGAAACTACACTGCTTAATATGAATGCTATTGTTAGTGAAACTTTCATTTGATTAAATCTATTTAGGATGATTTATTTATATTTTTCTACTCTTTCGTCTTTGATAACGCCAGTCCAGTTGATACCAAAAGCAAAATCATATGCGTTTCCTTCGGAATCCGTATGCGGTACCATGTCTCTTGGCACATCTTCAAATTGCTTTTCCACAGTTGTCATGTCTGCAGGCATTTGGAATGGTAATAAAGCAGACGGTTCTGCCTGCCCAGAAATAATCTCCATTAATACCTGATCCTGAACACCCATATGAATTAAAATAGCCGATGCATTTGATTCAATTTCTGAAAATACCATCGGTTTAGAGACATGAATTACTACGACTACTGGCTTTTTACCTATTTTCTTTTTGGTATCATTCACCAAATTCATATCAGTGACATTAACTGTTTTTACTGTTTTGTTTTTGTAAGTTCTATTTGTGAAATTTTCCAATGGGCTACCACCAGCAAGACTGTTTTCTCTAGCCTCTATTGCTTTATATGGTTTGTATTGTAAACTGATTGGTACGTAGCCATTTCCTCCATTCTTTAGGTCAGCGGGATCATACCCAACACCACCATTTGGACTTTCTATCGCTACCAAACCAAAATCTGCTTCTTCTGGGCTCTCAACTATTT
The DNA here is from genome assembly GCA_051269965.1 of Algoriphagus sp. Lineage (GTDB taxonomy): Bacteria > Bacteroidota > Bacteroidia > Cytophagales > Spirosomataceae > Arcticibacterium. Next base: position 3,146 of record JBNMFK010000008.1, read on the forward strand.
CAAAATAATTGGCAACTACATCAAGGTCAAATGGTGACTCTACCCGCTCTGGAATAGTATTTCCGAACCAACTAGTAGTAGAACTTATGAAACGCTGAGGAATATAAACTTTTTGTTTCCTTTTCTTTGGAAGCGTATTTTCTTGATTCTTAAGCATAACCACGGATGCAAGTTGAGCATTAAAACCAGCCTTCATATATTGAGGACTGCCAACGATTTCTTTGGTCTTTTCAATATCCAAGTATGGGTTCTCAAAAAGGCCTACTCTAAGAATGTTTTTGAGTAGTCGAACAGCTGAGCGTTCAAAACGCTTTCGCATATACTCTTCTCCGTGTTCTACTCTACCGATTTCAAAAGCTTCTATAATTGGCTTCATATCATTATTTCCTCCAAACTGATCCATTCCAGCTTCGATAGCTTTATAATGACGCTCTGCCTCGGTAAGTTCTTCTACTCCCCATGGTTTACCTTCAAAATTTTCTATAGAACTAACATTTTTTGTTACACCCCAATCTGTACAAAGTACGCCATCGTATCCATACGTTCCCCTGAGCACTTCTTGAATCAAGTATTTGTTGTATCCATTTGCAACAGCCTCGCCTTCACCCGTTGAAATGGTGTAATATGGCATAACAGCAGAGGCCATTTTAGTAGCTCCTTGAAGTTTAAAGGCCCCTTCTATAAAAGTTTGTAAATGATCTTTAATGTTTTTTCCAGGATATACGGCGTAAGCTCCATAACCAAAGTGCCCATCTCGACCTCCTTCTTCTGGTCCGCCACCTGGCCAGTGTTTCACCATGGCATTGACACTTTCAAAACCCCAATCTCCACCATTTGTTGATTGAAAACCATCTACGTAGGCTCGTGCTAAATCTGTTGCTAAATCAGGGTCTTCACCTAGGGTACCACTGAAACGGCTCCATCTTGGCTCTGTTGCAAGGTCAATTTGAGGCGATAGTGCCGTAGTAATACCTAAAGCTCTGTATTCTTTAGAGGCAATCTCGCCAAACGTCTGCATGAGAGCTGGGTCAAAAGTAGCTGCCATTCCTAAGGCATCAGGCCACATTGAAATGTTTCCGCTAGCACCTTCATTGTATTCTGTATTTGCAACGCTTTTATGTCTTGGGTCAGAACTAGTATTTACAGGAATTCCCAAACCAATGCCTTCAACGAAGGCTTGTGCATTGTTATTCCAAGTAGCAGCTACCTCAGGGCTTTCAACACGTGTTATGAGCACATGTCTCAGGTTATCATCCGTTAAGAATTTCTTTTGATTATCAGATAAGTCACTTGCTACAGCTCCACTTTCTTGATAGGGCTTTCCATCATAATTTGAACCCCTTCTGCCTAGTGCAGGTAAAGCTTGATGTGCACTATAGAGCATTAAACCTGCTATCTGCTCTTTAGTCATTTGTTTTGCCAGGTCCTCAGCTCGGTCTTCAGAGGATAAACGCCAATCTTCGTAAACGTCAAGTTTCCCGTTTTTGTTAAGGTCTTTAAAGGCGAACCTATCTACGGTTAAGAGGGAAACTCCGGATGCTGGGTTATAGCCAAGCATACTTCCACCTGAATTGCTAACTTCGGTAAAACCGTTTTTTTGTTCTGACGTGAATTTTTCACCGCAACTAAAGAGTGTTAGCGAGAATGCTATTAAGCCTACTAATGCATTGGAAGTTTTCATATTTGTTATAGTATTGATGGGGTTTGTTTTAGGAAGAATAACAAGGCCTCTTTAAGAGACATATATGCTTATAATCATTTTTTTATGTTTTCTTGGCTGCATAAAAAAACGAAAACTTACTTAGTCGCCGGTTTTTTTATTAAACAAAGAGTAATATTAAGGTGAGTATGATTCCGCCAAGGGTGTAGTAGAGTCCCTTCTTAAAAACTTCTGTCTTTGGCCTAAACATCCAAAAGGAAGAAACTACAAAAAACAACAGAGACGTACCAAAGAAAATATTCAAAAAGAATAGAGGGTCGTTTGTGGTGGCCTTATGGATATGCGTCATTTTATCCATAATAAATGGCAGCTCTTTTTTAGTGATTTTGGACTCACCAGTTTCAGAGTTATAGCTACCGTCCTTAAAATAGACCATACTGCCTTCTTTGGAAGTTACCTTTAAGCCCCTTACTTTTAATTCTTCGCCAATTTGTTCGGCTTTCAGATTAGGCTCTAGCGTTTTCTGAATGAAAATTTCTCTTTTTATAAAATCGGTTTCTCTAAATATTAAGACAATACCGCTAATAGAGTACATAGCCATAATACCTGCAAGGAAAAAGCCGAGATATCTATGAATAATACGCATCTTATTTCCTGTGTTGTTTACCTTTTTGCTCATCTTATTTACATTGGTTTTATTTGAATCCTCCGCTAGAATCTTCTCCTCCGCCACTTTTTACGTCGGTGTTATTTACAGATTTAGTCTTTTTACGTTCTACAAACTTCATGTTTCCGAGTTTGTATTGAAACGTAAGTTTTATGTTTTGATTATGAATAAAATTGACACTTTCCTGATTAAATAATTCGGAAGAGGTAGTATTCCTCATGGTCATACCATTCACAAAGTTATCAAAAGCTATACCTATACTTCCTTTCTTTTCATTGATATCTTTTCTGATCCCAAGAGAATAAAAACCCATACCAGATCTGTTTCCTTGCAGAGAAACCCTATTTCCTCTAAAACCACTGAAAGCCTGCATCGCCCAGCCTTTATTTAGCGTTATCTGAGACATTACTCGTCCGCCAATAACTATCCCAGAATTATCAGCAAGCTCAAAGCCGTCGGCAGTTTGGATTTGGCCTTCTAAGTAGGTGTAATAAGCATCAATACCACCGTTTAAGCTCCATTTTTGAGTCAAAAAGAAGTTTCCGAAGAAGTTAATTCCCGCTACTTGTTGCTTGCCAATATTCTCATATGTAGTAATCAAGGCACCTGGAATAGAATCCGATGGTGAGGTTAATTCCAAAATTGAATTATTGGTCTGGCGTGTAAAGAATGAAAGATTCAAATAATTCCTTTTGATAGACTTGCTCAAACTGAATTCAAGGTTGTTGGATATTTCGGGTGTCAAATTTGGATTACCTACAGAAATATCCTGTGGGTTAGCTGCGTTGAAGTTCGGGTTTAATTGCTTTAAACCTGGACGCTGAATGCGGTTATTATAAGCCATTTTTATAGCTAATCCACTTCCCAAAATCTTAGAGATGTTCACACTCGGAACAAAGTTTTGATAACTACTGATGTCTAGTGCTACATCATTGTCTATGGCGTCAATAGTGGTATGCTCATAGCGTAAGCCTGTCTTAAATGTCCATTTATCTTTTGTAGAATAGGTGTAAGAAAGATATCCGGCCTTTATTTCTTGATTGTAATCTAGATATCCTGAAGGCAAGAATGCATTGGCTTCTGGAATTGAAGTATTTCCAAAAATATAGCGATAGTCACTATTTACCTCTCTAAAAATACCTTTTACACCAACTTCAAAAAGTTGGTTGGTTTTGATAGGCACCATATAGTCCGTTTGTATGGTGACTTCTTGATTAATATTTCCGTTAATGTTCTCTTGACTATTTATCAATTCATTTGACGGAGAAAAAATGTCCGAACTAAAATTGTTCGTCAGCGTGTTTCGGCTATACTGTGTAGAAACGGACCATTCGTGACTAGGGGCGAAAATTTTGATGTAGTCTAGGTTAACATCTACATTGTTTGATTTGTCAATGGTATTCACAAGTCTGTTCTGCTCGGATATCAAAATGTTATTCCTAAATGAATTAATCATCATATCTTGATTTCTGTCGAAGTTCCTTGTGCCAAAAGAAACAGAACCATTGATAAAAGCAGAAGGACTTAATTCCAAATCCATCCCAAGGTTATATCTTCCAAAAAGGCCATTGTCCTTAGAGTCGGCTGTTTGCATCGTCTGGAATGTGTTACCTGGTCTAATGGTAGTTTGGTCTAGTGAAGTATTTGCTTTGTTATAAAATGATCTACCAAAACCGCCTAAAGAGAACCCCAACTTACCAACTCTCAGATTTCCATTAAGGCCTAAATTAGAGCCTCGGACTCCCAAGCCTGTATTTAGATTCAGACTATAGCCCTGAATACTGGATCTTTTAGTGTTAATATTGATAATACCTGTAGTTCCTTCGGCATCATATTTCGCCGATGGAGAGGTGATTACCTCGACATTCTTTATCAGGTCTGCTGGAATCATTTTTAGGGCGTCTGCCACAGAACTTGCCACAATTGTTGAAGGTTTATTGTTTATCAAAACCCTGATATTTTCGCTTCCCCTTAGGGAAACATTACCATCTAAATCTACAGAAAGCATGGGCACTTTTCTTAGAATATCTGCAGCATCACCACCTTTTGAGGTAATGTCGTTTTCAGCGTTATATATAAGTCTGTCCACTTTTTCCTCAATGAGAGATTTCAGTCCGGTAACGGTGACTTCATCCAATACTTTAGACGAAATGGCCAACCTTATAATTTCTAGTTCTATATCCTCTCCTTTTTTTACCTTAATATCATTTACTAATGCTTCCGTATAACCAATAAATGAAGCTTTCAGGGTATAGGTACCAGGTGCTATTCGTGTCAATTCAAATTTTCCATTTCCGTCTGCCATGGTACCATCTATTACTTTACCTTCTTTGTTTATTAGAGCAATGTTTGCATACTCTACGGCTACAGTCACGGCAGAATCTATAACATACCCTGTAATTTTAGAATTTCCTTTTGGAGCATCTCCATCCAAGTTAAGTGTAGGAGTTTGTTCAGAAGATCTGCCTGATCTACCGTTCTCACTACCACTTTGTGGTTTTCCTCCGAACTGAGCAAATACTTGACCTGTGCCTAAGAGCATTAAGAGGCTAAATACAAAAATATTTTTGTCCATGATTTTATTTTTTTTACGTTTCAAATGAAAGATACATTAGCGACTCAGTTTTTATTAATATATCTATGGGTTAATAAAATCGACCATTGTGCTTTTACTAATCATCGGTTTAAAATGAGCATCTGTCTAGTTTTTAGTATAGTAGGTATAACATAAGTTTCCAAATGGTAGAATTGGTAGAAACACATCTAGCTTGCGTGTTCATTAACTAAAATCTAATGACTGGTACTTTTTTTAGACAGAATAGACTTCCTCTATTGCACGTACTTTTTTGGTGCGTCTATTTTTCCTTTTTCTTTTTTTTAGTTTCTTGGCCTAGGAGAGGAGCGGAGGTAGATTTAGGAAGGTCTTTTGTCGATGCTATAACACAGGTATCTACCATGGCAGTTATTAGTTATTTTCATTATTTCTATCTTCTACCAAAGGTACTTAATGACCGAAAATGGATAAAATATCTCCTTTTATTAATTGTAGGTTTAGGCCTTATTATATCGTTTCAGATCTATGTTAAAATGTTTATCTATCAAAATACAGAGAGTGATAGAATAATTTCTTTTCTAAGCTCTCCTAGGTTTATAGTACAGCATACCTTTAGTGTCTTGGTAGTGGTGTCTTTTGTGGCCTTACTTAGATTTTTAAAAGATTGGTTTGAGATAGAAAACAAAAGAAAAGAGATAGAAAATGAAAAACTTGTGAGCGAGTTGAGATTTTTAAAGGAGCAGATTAACCCTCATTTCTTATTCAATACGCTCAATAATCTCTATTACTTAGCTCATACAAACTCGCCGAATACTAAAGAAGTTATAGCTAAACTTTCTCAGATGATGCGTTACATGATTTATGAAGCTAATAGTGATACAGTTCCGGTAGCTAAAGAGATAGAATACTTAGAAAACTATATTGATTTAGAACGTCTTAGACTAGAGGAAAAATTTCCAATTTTGATGCACATAGAAGGAGAATATGAGCATTTACGTATTTCACCTCTTATTTTCATTACCTTCTTGGAAAATGCGTTTAAACATGGTACTACTCAACTTGGAGAAGACGGCATGGTGTCTGTAGTCTTTAAATTTAAAGACAATCATTGCTCTTATGAGGTTACCAATACAAAAAATGACAAGCCGTCTGGCTATGAGAAATCTGGAATAGGGCTAAAAAACACAAAAAGAAGACTAAATTTAAGCTATGCAGACCATCATACATTAAATGTGAAAGAAGATAATAAAACCTATAAAGTAAAACTGGAGATAGACCTATGAAGATAAAATGCGTCATAGTTGAGGATGAGCCATTGGCTAGAAAACTTATGGAGGAGTATGTAAATACCGCCACCACATTGGATTTACTAAAGTCTTTTGGTAATCCGCTTGAGGCCTTAGACTTTCTAAGAGAAACAGAGGTAGACCTTCTTTTTTCAGACATCCAGATGAAGGAAATTACAGGCCTTACGCTTTTAAAGTTGTTGCAGAAAAAGCCTCAGGTAATACTCACTACTGCGTATTCAGAATACGCTTTAGATGGCTTTGATTTAGATGTTACAGATTACTTACTAAAACCCATTACTTTTGAGCGTTTTCTTAAGGCTGTGGAGAAAGTGACAGGTCGTCTTAAAGAAAAAGGAATGGTTAAGTCGGAGAAAGAGACGGTAGCATTATCAAATCAGGAGGATTTTATCTTTGTAAAAGATGGCACTAAACTTCTTAAAGTTTGGCTTAAAGATATTTTATATATTGTGAGTCTAAAGGACTATGTGAAAATTAAAACAACTAAGAAGTTGATAGTGAGCCTTCAAACTATGAAGTCATTGGAAGACTCATTGCCAAGTCACAGATTTATTAGAATTCACAATTCAACAATTATTGCTTTTGATGCTATAGAGGAGATTGAACGAGATAAAGCAAAAATTTTGGACAAATATTTCACTATTAGCGACTCCTATAAAAAAGCTTTTAAAGAGCGAATTGAAGCTAAAAGAGTATAAAAAAAGCCTTCAAGATTACTCTTGAAGACTTCTCTAAATTCTTTATTCCAAAGATTAAACTTTAATCTCAACGTTAACACCAGATGGAAGTTCTAACTTCATCAGGGCATCTACCGTTTTAGGATTTGCAGAAAAAATATCAATCAATCTCTTGTAAGTACATAGCTGAAACTGTTCTCTAGACTTCTTAGAAACGTGTGGAGAACGTAAAACTGTGAATTTCTCTTTACGCGTTGGAAGAGGGATAGGCCCACTTACTACGGCACCAGTTGATTTTACAGCTTTAACAATTTTCTCAGCAGAGCTGTCCAACAGATTGTGGTCGAACGACTTAAGTTTAATTCTGATTTTTTGTGACATGAGGTTCTATATTTTTTTGTTTTCAAAAAGACCTTGGCTGAAAGAACCATTCACTCCAGCTTTGTCTAATTGGGCTGCAAAAGTAATACTAATATTTAATTTAGGAAAGTACTATTATTAAGTTTATGAATATTTCTTCATTAATGAGACAGACTGCAGTGAGTTTAATAAGAAATTACGTCTTTGGTATTTTAATCCAGACAGAATTAGAATGATATATTTAGAAAATGATAGGTTAAAAGTGGGCATCATAGCCAAAGGAGCAGAATTGAAGAGCTTGGTAAATAAAAGTAACGGACTAGAGCATATCTGGCAAGCAGACCCTAGTTTTTGGGCTAAGAGTTCTCCCATTCTTTTCCCTATAGTTGGTGGTCTGAAAGATGGGCTTTATCATTACAAAGGAACTGCTCATAAACTGCCTAGACATGGCTTTGCACGAGATAACGTTTTTGAAATAGTTAATCAAAGCTCGCAGAAAGTAGTTTTTAGTTTGAAATCAAATGAAGAAACGACAAAGGATTACCCCTTCGATTTTGAATTAAAGCTTATTTATACACTTTCGGAAAATGAGCTTGAAGTAGCATATGAAGTCATAAATAGGGGAGAGGAATTAATGTATTTCTCCATTGGTGCTCATCCAGCTTTCTCAGTGCCATTTGCTAAAAATGAAAGCTATGATGAATATAGTTTAACCTTTGGGAAAGATGAAGTGCTAAACCAATGGCCTTTAAATAGCGAGGGATTAATGGAGGCTAAATCTTTTCGGGTCAACTTAGAAAACAAAGAAATGCCTTTATCGAAATCGTTATTTTATAAAGACGCCCTTGTTTATAAAGATTTGAAATCAGAAAGTATCATTTTGAAATCATCTAAGTCAGATCATTATCTAAAGTTTAAATTTAATGACTTTCCATTTTTTGGAATTTGGGCAGCTAAAGATGCCAATTTCATTTGTTTGGAGCCTTGGTGTGGCATAGCTGATAGTGGCAGTCACAGTCAAGAGCTGATAGAAAAGGAAGGAATAAATCAGCTAGCCAGTGGCCAAACGTTTAAAAGGAAATGGTCCCTCAGCGTTCATTAGAAGTAGCCTTGCTTTAATCTTATTTCATTGACCTAAAAAAAAGAATGTTCTCAAAGCCAAATTTCTTAATTTTGCGGCTTCATTGAGCTTAGCTCAAAAATCATCTCAATTAGTGTAAGGAATGGAAATTTCAAAGACGTACAATCCTAAAGAAATAGAGGATAAGTGGTATCAGTATTGGATAGAGAACAAGTTTTTTAGCTCTAAACCCAATCCTGATAAAGAGCCGTACAGCATAGTTATTCCGCCCCCTAATGTGACAGGTGTGCTTCATATGGGTCATATGCTAAATAATACTATCCAGGATGTGCTGATAAGAAAGGCCAGAATGGAAGGTAAAGAAGCTTGCTGGGTACCAGGTACAGATCACGCCTCCATAGCCACGGAGGCTAAGGTGGTTAATATGCTCAAAGAAAAGGGTATTAATAAGGCCGACTTGAGCCGTGAGGAGTTTATTGGTTACTGTTGGGAGTGGACAGAGAAATACGGGGGTATAATATTGAACCAGCTGAGAAAACTGGGTGCTTCCTGTGATTGGGACAGAACTCGCTTTACCATGGAAGAAGATCTCTATGATTCCGTGATTGATGTATTTGTAGACTTACATAATAAGGGAGATATTTATCGTGGTTATAGAATGGTTAATTGGGATCCAAAGGCTAAAACTACGGTTTCTGATGAAGAGGTAATTACTATAGAGAGACCACAAAAACTAGTTTATGTAAAATATAAAGGAGAAAGCGGTGATGTGGTTATAGCCACTACACGCCCAGAAACTATTATGGCAGATGCTGCCATTTGTGTAAATCCAGAAGACGAACGTTATCAAAATCTGATTGGGAAAACCGTAAGAATTCCTCTTGTAGAAAGAGAGATTAAGATAATAGCAGATGAATATGTGGAGATGGATTTTGGTACAGGATGCCTTAAGGTGACTCCAGCTCACGACCAAAACGACTTTGAATTAGGAAAGAAGCATGGTTTGGAGGTCATTGATTTATTTACGGATGATGCTAAACTTAATGAAAAAGCTCAAATATTAATTGGGGAAGATCGTTTTGCGGCTCGAAAGAAAATTATCAAAATGCTAGATGAAGCTGGCCATTTGGTAAAAGTAGAAGATTATACGTCTAATGTAGGCACTTCAGAGCGTACAGGAGCGGTTATAGAGCCTAAAATATCTTTGCAGTGGTTCCTGAAAATGGAACGCCTTGCAGACCCTGCATGGAAAAACGTAATGGATGACACTATCCAATTGATTCCAGGTAAGTTTAAGAATACATACAATCATTGGATGGAAAATGTGCGTGATTGGTGTATCAGTAGACAGTTATGGTGGGGTCATAGAATTCCTGCGTTCTACATGGAAGATGGTCGATGTATCGTGGCTAAAACTAAGTCTGAGGCTTTGAAAATTGCAAGAGATAAGTATCAGCTATTTGCCCTGAGTGAAAAAGATCTAACGCAGGATGAGGATGTTTTAGATACTTGGTTCAGCTCTTGGCTCTGGCCAATTTCGGTTTTTAACGGTATTAAAAAACCAGACAATGAAGATATTAATTATTATTACCCTACAAATGATTTAGTGACAGCACCGGAGATATTGTTTTTCTGGGTGGCTAGAATGATCATTGCTGGATATGAATATAAAGGAGAGAAACCTTTTGAAAATGTGTACTTGACAGGTATCGTGAGAGATAAGCAAGGGCGTAAAATGTCAAAATCACTAGGGAATTCTCCAGACCCTATAGAACTGATGAATAAGTACGGAGCTGATGGCGTCAGGACAGGAATGCTTTTCAGTTCTCCGGCAGGAAATGACCTGCCCTTTGACGAAAAACTATGTGAGCAAGGAAGAAATTTTTCTAATAAAATATGGAATGCATATAGATTAGTAAAGGGCTGGAATGTGAGTGTAGACCTCAAAGCGACTGTCGCAAATGAAGTGGCTGTAGCTTGGTTTAGAAGTAAGTTTAATGCTACGGTGGCTGAGGTGCTAGACCACTACAGTAAGTATCGCATGTCTGATGCTCTTTTGAGTACGTATAATTTGATATGGAATGATCTCTGCTCACAATATCTGGAAATGATTAAACCGGCTTACGTAGATGGTAAGAGCCTTCCAATTGATGCAGAGAGCTATGCAGCTACACTTAATTTCTTTGAGGAATTAATGGAATTGGTACATCCTTGGACGCCTTTTATCTCTGAAGAAATTTGGCAAAACCTTAAAAAAAGAGAAGATAAAGCTACTATTTGCCATGCTTCATTCCCAAAAGGAGGTGATGTAGATAAGGCCCTTTTAGGGCAGTTTGAAGAACTTTTTGATTTAGTCTCTTGGATTAGAAATACGCGTCAATCAAAGCAATTGTCACCGAAGGATCCTTTGCCTTTAGGTATTAAAACAGTCGATAGGGGTAAGATTGATAAGCTTTCTGGCTTAATAATTAAACTAGGAAACATTTCAGAAATCACTTTTGAGACAGAAGTTTCTGGGATTACGCTTTTGATTAAATCAGATGAGTATGGTTTGAATTTGGGCGACAGCCTAGACGAAGATGCGGAACGTACGAGTATGACAAAAGAACTGGAATATGCACATGGTTTTAAAATTTCGGTGGAGAAAAAACTGGGTAATGAAAGATTTGTGAATAATGCTAAGACAGAAGTAGTTGAGCGTGAAAGAGAAAAGTTGGCAGATGCAGAAGCTAAAATTAAGGCTCTGCAAGACGGATTAGCTAAATTGGGTTAAATGGGATTTATGTACATATTGATATTCCCATAGGATTCTTTACTTGCGATGTATAAATTTGGGATAGAGTCTAAGAACTTGACTAAACAATGAGACAACAATTTTGATAGGGGTATTTGATTCTGGTATTGGTGGTTTGACTTTGCTCAATCAATTGACTGAAAGTTTACCTCATGAAGATTTTGCGTATTACGCAGACAGCAAACACGTCCCTTATTCTTACCGATCTCCCGAAGAAATTCTTGAATTCGTAGAGAAAGCCTCTTTGTTTTTAAGAAACAAAGGAGCTAAAGCAGTCGTTTTGGCTTGTAATACAGCAACAAATGTGGCTGTTGAGTACCTCCGTGAAAAATATCAATTTCCTATTATTGCCATTCAACCAGCGGTAAAAGTGGCCGCAGATTTCAGTGAAGATCACAAGCGTATTTTAGTGGCAGCCACGCCTATTACGCTGAATGCTGAAAGATATAAAAAGCTCATAAGTACGTTAGGCATTGCAGATAGAATTACAAATGTAGCCCTGCCCAAATTGGTAGAGTTTGCCGAAGAGGGGATTTTTAGAGGAAAAGATGTAGTGGCTTATTTGAAGGAGAAAGTATCAGAATTTGATACTTCAGACTATCACCATATGGTCCTAGGATGTACCCATTTCACATTTTATGAGCGTTTAATAGAAAGTTTGTTTTCAAATCTTACCGTGGTAGATGGTAATGCAGGTACTGCCAAACAGGCACATACAATCCTTAAGAAGGAGGGGCTTTTAAGGGAGTCGGGCTCTGGTTATATACACTTCTATGAGTCTGCTGAGGAGGTGAAAGATATTTCTAAATACATCCGTTTACTTGTCAAATTAAGAGCCTAAGTAAAGAGTGTTCTTAGAATCTGTAGTGATTTTAATTCGCCAAATTCCTCTTGATGAATTCTGTAAAATGCTAATAGAACGTCTAAGAGGTGATTCCTGAACGTTTTATTCACTAAAATCTCATCGGTAAATTCAGATTTAAAGAGTAGATTTAAATACTTTTTAGTTTCTGTTTCTACAGGAATATTAATATTGAACTCAAGAAACTGTGCTTCTATTTCGGCGGAGTCTTGCGGTGCAAATCCAAGGAAAATCGAATATTTGGCTAGAAATATTAAATGGAAGAAGTCAATTCCTTTACTAAGTGCGTCCAGTGTAAGAACAGATTGGTAAAGGAAAAAGAACATTGATTCATTATCAATATGCTCTTTAAGGGTCTTATTTAAAACCTCATTTATGAAAATAGCGACGCTCGATTTACGAACATTATAAGGAATGGATAGCAGAGGATCCGTGCATTTTATCTCAGAAATCCGGTGGAGATCCTTTTTATCGTTGTGGTAGACTACTAATTCCAACAAGGTCATCGGTTGAAAAAGGGCAACTTTGTTCTTCCCCTTTGCGGTGCGTACTCCGTTTTCAATATAACTCTGTATACCAAAAAGCTCCGTATATATTTTTACTATAATAGACGTTTCTCTATAAGGGATGTAACTAATGACTATGCCTTTGGTTTTATGGAGCATTAAAGCATTTTACCTTGCCAAACGGTAAGGTTTTTAAAGGTCTCGATTAAATCTGTGGGTTCTTTAAAAATCCCATATACCGTGGAGCCGCTGCCCGTCATGGAGGCATAAACGGATCCTGACGAATATAATTTATCCTTTATATGGCCAATTAAAGGATACTTCACTGCAAGAGGCTTTTCAAAGTCATTATAAATCGTTGACTTCCACTCTTCAATAGGAGCCTTAATAAGATCCAATATTGAAGATCTGGGCTCTAAGGGTTTAATCAAGCTATATGCTTCTGCGGTACTAATATGTATTTTGGGGTTTACCACTACTACATAATATGAGGAGAGATCTATAGAAATATTACGAAACTTGATACCCCTATCATAACAGTAAACTGCCTTATTTTTGATAAAAAATGGACAATCACTGCCTAATTGAGCGGCCAGACCTTCTAAAACAGAAGAACTTAATTCGAGTTTAAAAAAGTCATTAAATAGTTTTAGGGCAAAGGCCCCATCTGCGGATCCACCTCCTAAGCCTGCACCCATAGGTATAACTTTATGAAGATGTATCGCCACATTATCCTTAGTATCTAGATAAGACTTCAATAGTTCAAAGGCTTTTATAATGAGGTTATTATCTGTGTTTCCAGGTATTTTTAAACCAGTACTTGTAAAACTAAAACTATTTGAGGGAGCCACTTCCAGTGCATCTTTCCACGCAATTGGATAAAAAACAGAAGCAACATTATGATAGGCGTCACTTCTTTTTTGGGTAATGTTTAATCCGATATTTATCTTGGCATTTGGGAAATTAATCATCCAGCTTTTAAGGGTTGTCTCGAAGCAAAAATAACTAATGTCCAGCGATAAAAGGGAGAGGTTCCATGATATCTAAAACCTGGCAGAAAGACTTTTGTGACATTTCATGTAAAAGACAAATATCGTTTATAGCTATCCTAAATGATTTGTAGGCCGGTAGAATTCCTTGTCAATGGTATTTTCATGGCTACGATATGCGGATCCCATGAACAAGACTCGTGGTATAGACTCTAATTTAAGGACATGTTACTTTTATTTAGACAGTAATGATTGGATGATAAATGTTTGTTTTTTGTCTTATATTGCTATTTTTCTTGTTTTTAATACAATACGACAAATTTACTTTTCGGTATTCTATTACACTATGTTACTATCATAAACTTGATTAAATTTAGGGCCAATGTCCCAAGAAAATCTCGAAATATTGGTCTGAAAAGAGAGTATGTAATGTTAGATTTTGTAGAATTTAATGAAGCTGCTTATCCTAGATTAATCCGTGACCTAAAAAAATTAGAGATTGCCAAGAATATTTAAAATAGTTTTTAAGTATAGGAAAATGTAGCATCAAGTTTAGGCTAGTTGATATGGAAAGAAAGAGCCCTGGCAACAAAAAAGATTAGCTTTAATCCATTCTTAATGCTGCAGACTTCTACATAACTGATAAGAATCATTCACTGTAATCAGAACCGTATTATGTTTCCAATTTTAAAGAATCAATGATTTGGAACAGATAAAAATTAGCCGTAGAAGAATAGCTACTAGGTCGGAATGTAAATGGATAAAACAACGATTTAGGAGTGCTGCCCAAACTAAGCATATATGCCTACGAGTAGCTAACTGACTTACTTAAATTTCATAAAAAGTCAACGCTAACTTTGTTGGAAGTTAATTTCGCGGTGATGACATTATAGGTTCTATTTTGGATAAAATGTAATGTGAAGATTTAACTCAACTAAGTTTAAAGGATGATTCTTTTGGTTTATGTATTTCCTTGAAAGTACTTGGAGCATACACTAAATTACCATTAAGCCTTAGAAGAAATAAATAGGACTCTCAAACTCGGGAGGTTTCTTGCGTTATGCCCCCTTTTGAGCTACACGCTGAAAAAAATATGGAATGGATAAACGAGACAGGTATTCTTGAGTATTTAAGGATTCCGCCTGAATATCATAGAAATCTGCTAAGTGTAGAAATGACTCTCTTTGTTTCACATAGAATGGATGGAATCTACCGAGGAAATCAGGGAAACGGGTTTTCCTTGCGGAGAAGTATCTACGACACGGTCATTAGAGGAGGGAATTATGACAAATCAAGACCTCGCAATGATTGTAGCAAGAGAGAATAAAGCGTATAGTAGACCTTTTGATGCACAAACATCTAAATAACTGATAGACAGGTCTGAAAGTAGACGTCTATTACATAGTTTAACACTGATAATGCATGAGGCTTTGAAATGAAAGACGCTACTAGGTCATTTGAAAACTAATCAAAATGGTTAACCTTTCAATCGAATATTCTGACAAATACCAAATCTAAATCCTGAGTTCAATTACTCAAAGGCAGGAGTATCCTAAAGAATTCGATTTGAAAATTTAGAAATTAAGCTTACCTTTGCAGCCCATATCTAGATAAGCTACGTCTCTCCTGATCTGTAGCCTCTTTCTTAAGAATAGAAGAACATATAATTAAAGTAAGCAAAATGAGCGAATTATTAATCAAAATGGTCGAGCAAGAGCTCGCAGGAGAAGTAACTGAAACTCCAGACTTTAAAGCTGGAGACACTGTTAACGTACACGTACGAATTATAGAAGGAAACAAAGAACGTATCCAAGTTTTTCAAGGTGCTGTAATTCAAAGGAAAAACTACGGAACAAACGGAGAAACATTTACGGTTAGAAAAATTTCTAATGGCATTGGTGTTGAAAGAATTTTCCCTATCTTGTCACCCAGCGTAGAGAAGATTGAAGTGCTTAGAAAAGGTAAAGTCAGAAGAGCAAAACTTTACTATCTAAGGAACAAGCACGGTAAGGCTGCAAAAATTAAAGAATTAAGAAAATAAGATTTTTAAGAATATAAGTAATAGCTTTTTCATAATTTGTGTTGGAAAATGCCGCCCTTTTTGAGGCGGCTTTTTTTTTATTAAGTTTTTACTTAAAATTAAGCTTCTATAAAGCATGCAGTTTTTTAAATATCACGGTACTGGAAATGATTTCATACTTATTGATTCAAGGAGTAAAGCCTTTGGTCTGAATCAGGCTGAAATTGAGCAGCTTTGTCATAGGCGTTTTGGGATAGGAGCAGATGGTCTTATTCTTCTTAAGAATCACCGCGAGTATGATTTTCAAATGGTCTATTTCAATGCCGATGGCCATGAAGGGAGTATGTGTGGAAACGGAGGTAGATGTATTGTGAAATTTGCTCATGACTTAGGTGTTTTCGAGAATCAGGTAAGTTTTCTGGCTGTTGATGGGCCTCATGCGGCAAGTGTAAAAGGAGATATAGTCTCTCTTAAAATGTCGGATACCAAAAATGTAAGTCAAAAGGATGGCTTGAATTTCTACGACACTGGCTCTCCTCACGTCGTAAAGTATGTTGAAAATTTAGATACGCTAGATGTTTATGTAGAAGGTAGAGCGATAAGATATTCTAAATTTTGGCAGGCTAATAATGGAACCAATGTGAACTTTGTGGAAGTATTGGATGAAAATAGTATCAAAGTACGTACATATGAAAGGGGAGTAGAAGACGAAACTTATTCTTGTGGAACGGGTGTCACTGCTTGTGCTATTGATAGATTAGTGACCGACGTATCCCAATCTCCTATTTATATATTGACAAAAGGTGGAGAATTGAATGTTTCTTTTGAGCGGAGTAGGCAGGGTGGCTTTACTAATATTTATTTAGAAGGTCCTGCCAAAAGAGTATTTGAAGGAGTTTTACCAGAATAATGGTGCTTTCGGTTAAATCTTTATGTAAAAGTATTGACTTCTATTCTTTTTCGTTATAACATTGTAACGGAATCAAAATCTACCTCAAGAATTCCATCTCACAAAAAAAGAAGTTGTTGCTTTTTGAAATTTCGAGACGGCTCTCATTTTCACAAAACAGATTTAAATCAAATTTAAATAATTTCAAAAGGGTGCGTTTAAGGTCAGTTTCAAACTGATTCGTTAAATTATTTTTTCTATAATATCATTTACATGTATCAAGAAAAGGACCTTAAGGTCAAACTTTTACCAGAATTAAAAGGCATAGCCACAGAACTCAAAATTGATATCAAAGGTCTTGCAAAGAAAGATGTCATTTCAAAGATTTTAGAAAATCAGACTTCTGAAGAACCCAAGAAAATAGTCGTGCCTGAATCTACAAAACAAGAGACTGGTGGTAAGAGGCCAAGGAAAAGAATAAATAGAAACGGAGCTGATATTAGTGGTCCAGGGCCAGATAACCCTAATGCTGACCATGGCGTAGAAAATAACGATTCAGTAGAGGAAGAAAATACAGATGATGATATCGATTTGTCTGATTTAGAAGAAGATATTCCCGCTATCACAGATGAAGACTTAGGCCTACCCGGAGAGGAAGAGGAAGAGGAGCCAATGGATCCTGCTGAGAAGAGAAAGAGAGATGACTACTCCAGAGATATTAAAAGGCAATTTAATAATCTGGTTAAAGAGTTTGATGGCCTTATTGATAATGAGGGTGTTTTAGAGATAATGTCAGAGGGCAGTTATGGTTTCTTGAGGTCTCCTGATTATGATTATTTAGCCAGTCCCGATGATATTTATGTTTCTCCTTCCCAAATCAAACTTTTCGGTCTAAAAACTGGAGATACGATCAAAGGAACAGTTCGTCCTCCAAAAGACGGAGAAAAGTATTTTGCCCTTCTGAAAGTAATTTCAGTGAATGGTAAGACATCAGAAGAAATTAGAGACCGTGTACCTTTCGAGTATTTAACACCACTATTCCCGGAAGAGAAGATAAAGCTTAGTACGAAGCCAGAAATAATGTCTACACGTGTTTTAGACTTATTTGCACCCATAGGGAAAGGCCAAAGAGGGATGATAGTAGCCCAGCCAAAAACAGGTAAGACGGTTCTTCTTAAAGAAATTGCGAATGCTATAAAAAGAAATCATCCAGAGATCTACCTCATCATTTTACTCATAGATGAGCGTCCTGAGGAAGTGACTGATATGGCTAGAAGCGTTAGAGCAGAGGTGATATCTTCCACGTTTGATGAAACCGCAGATAAGCACGTTAAGGTTTCAGGAATGGTACTAGAAAAAGCAAAAAGGCTTACAGAATCTGGTCACGATGTGGTTATTCTATTGGATTCACTCACAAGACTGGCGAGAGCCCACAATACGGTGGTGCCTTCGTCTGGTAAGATATTATCTGGTGGTGTGGACGCCAAAGCACTTCATAAACCGAAGCGTTTCTTTGGCGCGGCTAGAAATATTGAAAACGGAGGTTCTCTTACAATTGTGGCAACAGCCTTAATAGATACGGGTTCTAAAATGGACGAAGTGATCTTCGAAGAATTTAAAGGAACGGGTAATATGGAGTTACAACTAGATCGTAGGTTGGCCAATAAGAGGGTTTATCCATCTATTGATATCATGACTTCCGGTACAAGAAGAGAAGACCTATTGATGCACAAAGACGAGATGAATAAGGTATGGCTTCTCAGAAAATATATAAATGATATGAATCCAATGGAAGCTATGGAATTCTTATTGGATAAAATGAAGGGCACTAGAAGTAACGAGGAATTTTTGCTTACGATGAATAGATAAGATTATCATCATTTTTAGATAATTTAATAGGGTCAAATTTCTGCTGGGGAGAGGTTTGACCTTGTTTATTGGTAAGGATTCTAAAAGTCAAAAAGTATAATTGTATATTTAAAGACCCTTGATTTTAAAAGAAAGCAAATATTGGTAAAAGTTAATTTTTATAAAACTCGTTAAAACCCCTTTATAATCATGAACAAATTTTTGATTCCACTTTTGATATTGTTGTGGTCTCTCACGTACTGTTGGTTTTGGAATTGTGAACGCGGGCCCTACTGCGACTCGGGAAATTATGATATTAATGCCGTCGTGGCTCCAGCTGTAGTAGAAGTCACCGAGATGGATGCAATGGCTGCCACAGAACCTGTGGAAATGACTGAAAAAGAAGAGGAAGAACTTCTTTTTATCCCTTTGGATGTTTACTTCCAAGCGGCTAACGCAGGAATAGAAAGAAGCAGCGAAATTAATAATTTCATAGAAATCGCAAGGAAGTATTTGGAGGCTCGGCCTGATAAAAGCCTTAGCCTAGTAGGTCATACAGATAATGATGGCACGCCCATTACTAATAATGGGCTTTCAATAAACAGAGCAAACAAAGTGAGAGATATGCTTGTTTCAGATGGCTTTAATACCATGCAGTTGATAACCTCAGGAATGGGAGAAGACAGTCCTATTGCATCAAACGAAACTACCGAAGGAAGAGCTAAAAATAGGAGAGTGACAATAAGACTCGCCGAGTAAACTATCAATCATAACGCGATTAAAGAGAATTAGAAATGAACAATATAGAATGTCTTATAAATAATTTCCCTTGGGATATTTTTTGGTGGTGGTTTCTACCCATGCTTGTTTTATGTAGTTTACTCTGGTGGTTAATGAACCGTCAGATAAACAGATATAAGACTCATGCAACCGAACTTCAAGATAGAATCAATTTCTTAGAAGGAGAACTAGAAGCTTGTAGAAACAGTAAGGGTTCCGTTAGGGCAGAAGCTTCGGTAGATGTAATTAGGTATAAAACGACTATTTCAAAATTAGAGGAAGATTTGGTTGCATGCAAGAAAGCCGCGATAGCTGTAGCTGCTGTTGGTACCGGAGTAGCTTCTGCCCGTGTACCTGCAAAGCCAAAAAAGAAAGATGACCTAAAAGTGGTAGAAGGAATTGGGCCTAAAATAGAAGGTCTTTGTCATAAAGCTGAGATTTATACTTTCGCAGATTTGGCGAAGGCTACCGTTGATACGCTTAAAGGGATTCTGTTTGATGCCGGCCCAAGATACCAGATGCACGATCCTTCTACCTGGCCAGCTCAGTCTGTCATGGCCAGAGATGGCAGATGGGATGAGTTAAAAACGTGGCAAGATGATTTAAACAAAGGAAGAGCATAAGCTCAGATCTTTTTAAAAAGTAAGCGACCGTTTCTTAAAAGAGACGGTCGCTTTAATAAAAATAAACCGGGATACCCTGTGTTTTTGTCGGGGACTACTTGGTGGGAAATTGAGCTTCCAAAATCCACATTATGGTACTGGCATCAGTGTCTCCTTCTATCACTACAGAAGCAGATTTAAAGATATCTATTCGTTCGTTATAGGTATTGGTAAGTGTTTCTAGGAGATTGTCATTCTCTAATTTAAACATAGGTCTATTATTTCTTCTAGAGGTACGCATTCGTTCTTCCAATTTATCAGGTGAAACATCTAAAAAAATACTTATACCATGCTCTTTTATGTAGTCCATGTTGTCATAAAAGCATGGTGTACCTCCACCTAGTGCTATAACGAGGCTGGTATCCTTTGGTATCTTTTTGAGTTGGTCAGACTCTACTTTTCTAAAAAAGTCTTCACCCTCTAATCTGAAAATCTCTTGAATTTTTTTTCCTTCGCTAACCTCAATTTTACGGTCTAAATCCATAAAATCATATTTGAGTTCTGCGGCTAATTTTCTTCCTAGTGTGCTTTTGCCTGACGAAGGCATTCCTAACATATAAATATTAGTAGTCATTTCTCTAATTGTGTCTTTAATTATTCGTTTTATAATAATTCTAAAACATCCCTTCTATCAGGAATATTGTGGCTACTCCATTTTCCTTTCACTAAACCGTCCTTCAACAAATACACCACCGAATTTGTTCTGGCCATGGCTTTCAATACTTTTTCATCTGTATTGTAGAGAGGGGCGGGTAATTTGGCTTGAGGATAATTATTCTGTATTGTTTGAAGTATAGCTGAAGTCAAAATCAAACTCTCCACATTATCATTGGCTATCGAGCTACTTAGTACATTTAATTTGGCAAGTTCTTTCTGAGATATTTTTTCAAACTTTTTAATGATAATAAAAAGTTTGTTTCCGTAAAAAGCACTTTCGGTTAAATCATTGCCGTCAATATCGGAAACAGCAAAGTCAGTAATTTTAGGGCTTAGCTCGTCTTCGTTTAAAACTGTTGAAGAAACGTACTTATATCTTACAGCGTCCAACAAATACTCATCCGATTCCATCTCTTCTCCCACTTCATTGTCCATAAAAGTATAAATGATAAGGGGTTTAACACCGGTAGGTTTCATTTGTTCTGGGAGACTTAAACCTTTGGCATATGGTAAAAAATCAAGCATTGGAAGATATTTTTTTGCATAAAGTCCAATACCAAACGCTATAAAAGTGGCTAGCGTGGTAGCTAATAGACCCCATTGGCCTACCTTATATTTTTTCCGATAGATGAAAATGATAAAAATAATTCCTGAACTTATTATGTCCTTATAGAATGAATTCCATGGTTTCAGTTTTAAGAATTCACCAAAGCAACCACAATCCGTCACTTTATTGAAATAGGCTGAATAAAAAGTAAGGAAAGTAAAGAAACCCATGAGAGCTAGCACTATCCATGCTGTTTTCGACATTTTAAAAGAAAAAAGCAAAGCCACACCCAGAATAAGTTCTGATGCACAAAATATAAGCGACAGAAGCTGACTCTGCTGAGCCATAAGTTCAAACAATCCTGAAAAGGCGGGTAAATCGCCAGCAAAAACTTCAAAGTATTCCTGAAGTTTAAGGCCGGTTCCGTAAGGATCTACAACCTTCACGAAACCAGAAAAAACAAACTCAACCCCTACTAAAATTCTCGCTGCATTAGCTATTATTCTCATCATCCTTTAATCTGTAAATGTATTAGACAAAAAACTGCATAGTTTATGATATCCTGATAACCAGACTTTACTCCTTCAGAAATAAGGGTTTTACCATCATTATTTTCAATTTGTTTAATTCTTAAAAGTTTCATCAAAATAATGTCTGTCATGCTACTTACACGCATATCTCTCCAGGCTTCTCCGTAGTCATGATTCTTATTGAACAGAAGTTCCTTTACTTCTGCTATTTGGCTCTGATAAGCAAACGTTAAATTCTCGCTAATTGATGCTACTCCGTTTTCTTTTATTAAAATTAGGGCCATTACGCAGTAATTGATAATTCCAATGAATTCAGGCACCTCTCCTTCGTCTACCTTAGAAAAACCATTTTCCTGAAGAGTCCTTATTCTCTGTGCTTTTATGAATATTTGGTCAGTAATAGAAGAAAGCCTTAAAATCCTCCAAGAAGTGCTGTAGTCAGTATTTTTCTTAGAAAAGATATTTTCACATGTATTTATTATCTCCTCGTATTCCTTTTGGGTTTCCTGCATCTTTTGGTTTTAGGCTATTTTTTTTTGTGCTTTGCAAAGCTATAAAAATAAGGGAAATAAACGCGTTTCTCTTGTGTTTTGACAGGCCTAATTTGATTTTTTGAATGAAAAAATGGATAAAAATAGCTGGACGATTAGTTGACTTTAGTGCTCCCAAAATTATGGGTATTGTAAATGCAACTCCTGACAGCTTTTATCGCCAAAGCAGGGTAAATGAATTAGATGAAGTCAAAAGGCGATTAGAGCAAATGATTTCAGCCGGAGCAGATATTATAGATGTAGGAGGTTATTCTACTAGGCCAGGGGCATCAGAGGTGGGTATTCAGGAAGAAATAGATAGAGTAACTCCAGTTATTGAGCAAATCAAAGAAATATCTTCTGTGGTTATAATTTCGATTGATACATTTAGGTCGAAGGTGGCTGAAGCGGCTGTTTCAGCAGGAGCTCAAATGATTAATGATGTTTCAGGTGGAACCTTAGATTCGACTATGTTTAAGACGGTAGCCTTGTTGGATGTGCCGTACGTCTTGATGCACATGAGGGGGAGCCCTCAGAACATGATGAAACTTACGGAATATGGAGACATCTGTAAGGATGTCATCATGGATTTACAGAAGAAAATTTCTGAATTGAAAAGTTGGGGGATAAAAGATATCATCATAGATCCTGGTTTTGGTTTTGCAAAAACTTCGGAACAAAGTTTAAACTTACTCAGTCATTTAGAT
>JBNMFK010000009.1:0-25153 GCA_051269965.1 Algoriphagus sp.
TTGACGTATGCCATCATAAAGATAAATTCAAGTCTGTTATTCAGTTGCGGTACTTTCTGAATTAAGTAGTAGGCTATTTTCTGTTAAGGCAGCATCGGTCTAGACAAAGAAGAGTACTCTTCAACTCATTTGCGAGGGGTTTTACCCCTCGCAAAATAAACAACGCTCATCAGGAGCTCCAAAGGCTGTCCTTACATCGAACAAAGCTTATAAGCTTTGTGGAATTTATCATTGGATTTGGCTTTAGAAAAGCAGGCAGGTACTCGGCCTACTTCCTCATTTACATAGATAGGAGGAACGTCAATAATCTCAAAAGTGGCAGAGGCTAGCTTTAGGTTGCCATTGGTCTTTTGACTCTTTTTTCTAATAAGCTTATTTAGAAGGTGTTTCGTATACCGTCTTTTTTTATCGTCAACGATATCAGAAAGATTGAATTGAATTCAATTATCAGTCATGGTGATAACCAAAGTAAGATTCACTTCGGCATTTTATATATAATATTTATGGTCTACCTAATTCCATTCTTAAATAGATACATGATACATATTCAGACGGGGTCTATGAGCGATACTATGATAATAGTCTTGGCACCTTCTATGTCAGAATCATATTTAAGAGGAAGATTAAGCTCGTCCCAAACGAATGGTAAATCCTTTGAATAATTATATACAGGACCTTCGAAAACAAATGCATTGCCAAGCTTTGCTATACGGTCATTATAATTATTGATAGAAACCCATTAATCAATTTCCATCAGGTTGGATAGATACTGTCAACATCAATAACATGGCCTTTTAGATTATTCATTTCTTTTCTGTGGCTAAGCTTATAGGAATATTTAGAATGAACCAGCAAAACTTAAAATATACTCTTGAATAGCTATTGGGATACCTTTGCTAAGTAATCCTATGGCCAGTGCAAAGCCTTTAATGCTTCCTGGGAAGAATGATCTTGTACTGCAATGAGCAGCATATATTCCATGATATCAGCAGATTTTCGGGGTATATCTCTAACCGAGGTATTGTCAAGTTTCTCTCTAAGAAATTGTCTGAGGACGCTAACAACCATTAAAATAGAGACTTTTAAAATCAGATATTTACAAACAATAGCCTATTGGGGATTTTCAGTGATACATTCACCTAATTCTTTTAAAAACTTCATTCTTGACTTATTCACCTAATAAAGTTTTACGAGCTAAAACAAGTACACAAAATAAGCTTTCATCCATGACAGAAATCTAAGTATCTAAACCATCCCACAAAAATAGAAGTCTAAATCTATTTAGATAAGTATCCTTTACTTAATTCTTTCTGTAGTAATAAATCCATTTCAGTAACCTTTGCAGTGTGTTTGGGATATAAGTTTTGTTTCTGTTCAGGGTCCTGCTCTAAATTAAAGAGCAGTTTACCCGTGGTGAAATCTTCATAGCCCCTTAATTTTTTAAATGAATCAGACATTTTAGAGTGTTCACCAGTTTTATTATTAATGTACAGCCATTTTCCATTTCTAAGCCCCCAAATATTCTCAAAGGTATTGTGTACTAATACGGTTCTCCTGTCTCCCGCTTTTTTTCCTTTTAAGACTGATAAGAAGCTTTTACTATCCATAGCAGAACCCTCTTTAATGGGAGTATTTGTGATTTCGCCCAATGTTGCCATAATATCTATTTGTGAAATTAACTTGTCTGAAACGGTGCCTGGCTCTATTTTAGATGGCCATTTTACAATAAACGGAACGTGATGACCACCTTCCCATACATCACGTTTTAAGCCTCTAAAATCTCCCATACTAAAGTGGTTATATTTTTCCGCTCTATCAAAAGCATACTTTTCAGGACCATTATCAGCACTGAAAATAACAATGGTATTTTCTTCGAAATCATTATCCTTTAGAGCTTTTAATACTTGACCAACTACCCAATCTGTTTCAAACATAAAATCGCCATAGGGACCAGCTTCAGATTTACCAATAAATTCATCATTCGGGATAATAGGAGCATGTGGAGATGGCAAAGCCATGTATAAGAAAAAGGGTTTGTCTTTCTTTTGCTCCTTAATCCACGTAGTTGTTCTCTTGGCTAATGTGGGCAGTACCTCATAAGGGTTCCATCCTTCAACCTTTGGTCCGGATCTAAACTCCCAAGAGCCTTCATTAATGCTATACCCTATATTTGAGATATCCATGACGCTATTAGGCAATTCAAGAAATGACTCGTTTTCTATCCAAGCATAAGGAGGGAAATTGATTGTTCCGTCTCCAAAATAATAATCAAAGCCTCTAGCAAGAGGCCCACCTTTAATTGGCTCTGACCAATCTAAATCCTGAGGATTATAAAATTTTCGTGTTTTATTCCATTGAAAAACTTCATCAGTAGGTTCATTTTTAAATTGCCAGTCCCAGCCTAAATGCCATTTACCTATGACAGCAGTTTTGTAGCCTGAAGTTTTTAGCATGTCACCAATGGTAGTATCTGAGTCCTTAAATATGGGCTTCCCAAAAGGTTGTACAATACCATGCTGTCTTCGCCAATGGTACATTCCTGTTAACAAGGCGAATCTACTAGGAGAGCATATCCCAGAGGAGCTGTGTGCGTCTGTAAAACGCATCCCTTCGTTTGCTAATTTATTAAGGTTCGGTGTAGGAACCTTTGAGTTTGGATTTTGGCAATTTAGGTCGCCATATCCCATGTCATCTGCATAGATTATTACTATGTTAGGTTTGCTATCAGGCTTTATGTTAAATCCGTAGGTAAAAAATAGAATAGAAATAATACTGAAAATTTTCAGGCTCATTATTTGATGATTTTAATCAGATATTTATTTTAAACATAAAGTAAAAAGCGAGACTTTTAAGGAAATTAAGACGCTGATAGGTAAAGAATTATTTTTTGTTTTCATCAAACTCAATGTACTAATTTGTTTTTTTGAAAATGGTATGCGGCTTAGCTTCAGTTATGTATTGTTATGATAACCTTTTAGAAACTTTTTGGGCCTGATACAATTACCGCCTAAGTCTTTTATTTTTCTCTGCTATAAAAACTATATCGTAAAAAATTTCTCATTAGGTTCTAGCCTCTATTTCATTTGTGAATCGAAACCATTGGCGATTAAACATGCAGCTAGAAAACTTCCTGATGGTAGTAAATGAAAACGTTATCTCGTCCACTAAAGCTAGTTGTCTCAAAGTCTAATTTATCATAGTTACCTTCTTGGGTGCAAAAGTATAACAATCTAGGTGGCCTTAGCAGTTTGAAAAAATTGCTTATCATTTTACCACATCTTTTTTTGGATAAATAGGGCATGCAAAATCCACAGACTATGGCATCAAGTTCTTTGTTAAGTTTATTAATAGGTCGACAATCTATAACCATAAAATCAGCTTGAGGATTACCTATTTTTGCTAATTCAATGATGCTTGGAGCTAAATCGATTCCCAAAACCTTAAAATCTGGAGGCTTTCAATTTAACTATTTGGTCATGTTACCAGAGGTACAAGCAACATCGAGTAGCTCAGAGTTTTTCTTATCAATTAGCAAACAAAATTTATCATCAATGTCGTCCTATAAAACTATTTTCATAAGCTTCTTTTGGTAGGTGGCTTTATTGTATGTTTGATGGACTCCTTATTTCTATCCTTGAGCATTACTGATAAATGAGATCCTTGTATTCATCTGTCCTGATTGCCTGACGATAGCGTAAATGGACTTGAAACTTTCACGTTAACATATACCGCATATCTTGTCATTTTTGGATGCCTTAAAGCTTGACAAATATTTTCTTTTTGTACATCCAGTAACATATATACCAAAGCATAAAAAGAACAGTACTGCTTAAAATAATAGCGGCTCCTAATTCGCCTGTCCAAGTAAAAAGTGCATTAGCAAACGGTAGTATAATGCTCCTCAATAAATTTGCACCTCCCACATGTGCAAAAAGATAGATAAATAGGGGATTCATACCTACTATGGCAAAGAAGAAAACCCCTTTTTGATACTTTTTGATATCTATTAACCAATAACAAAAGGCTAGAGAAATCAAGGCCCAGCCACCACTTACAAAAACAAATGTACTGGTGGATATACGTTTTATGATTGGTGTAAACGGGCTCAATCCATATCCAATAATTAATCCGATGATTCCGGCACCCAATAGAAACAGTACTTTCTTCTTAGATGAGTGATTACTCATTAGCAACTGCCCCGCTAGTACTCCCCAAATAGTATGGGCAGCCGTTGGGATAGCATTAAACATAGCCCAATGTCCTCCATCTTCTTTTCCTGAAATGATGATATTAAACCAAGTCCCAAAGTTTTCTCCTGCTACAAAAGCACTATTAAAACCTTGAATAGGAAAGAATCGATACAAGCCTTCGCTTATTAAAATTAAGAATATGGAAAAGCTAATTTGGATACCTACAGATTTGCGAATCACCCAAAAGGCCAAAATATAAGTCACTCCGAGCTGTGCCAGTACATTTTGGAATCTAAAGACAATTTTACCAGGATCGATACAGTATAAAGCCCATCCAATGAAAAGGAGTAAAAGTGATCTTTTTAGAGCATGCTTTGTTAACTGAGCATATGAATCACCTTTTTTTATTCTTTTTGAGAACGAGAGCGGCATAGCCACTCCGACGATAAACATGAAAAATGGTTGTATTAGATCCCAGAAGTGTAATCCAATCCATTCAACATGGTGTAATTGGGTTCCTAGGTCATAGATAAAAGTGCCATCTAATTTTGGTGATACGAAATATGAAAATAGGTGAGAAAATTCAGCGATAAGTAGAAACATGGTTAATCCTCTAAAAAAATCTAGAGATAAAAGCCTGCTATCAGTATCTTCTTGTGTCTTGTTCATGATTCGTTTTTTGAAAAGGTTTCAGCCTCCCTATTTTATTGAGACCGCCTTATTTTCCCGGTTCTTTTACCCTGAGACTACCCAGTAGAGTTAAATATTCAAACAATATAGTAATTTGAAGCTCATTTAGTGGTGACCCTAAAATCTAAAAATAGGTCTTCCACTTGCTACACGTATCAAAAGCTGTATTAAATAAGCGATTCTTAAACACAGTAAAGATTTACAGGAGTCAAAAAAGAGAAATATCTAGTTAAATTCATTTGGTCTCTAGCCTCAAAACAGATAGAAGATTATGCTAATTTCTTAAAATCGTACTTTAGTATAATTGATGTTGCCATCGTGATTAAGACTTCTATAATGTTCAGAATCGAAAATATTTCATGATTGATGAGATCGGCCTTGAAGGCTATTTTCGCTATGACTAATTTCATAATACTTCTAGTATTTAAGTCAAAGCCCAGAATACATGATTCTTTATGATTCAAGCCTGCAAAATAGCCCCAATGATTTTTGATAAATGGGAAATGGAAACTGTTTAAAGTCCAATATTATGGATGGATGAAACACTAAACTCAAGTCCAATGCTAGCAAAAAATAGGAGCAAGAAATTACATGACTTAACTACCTATTGTTTTTTTCAATTGTATTTAAATTATCCTTGCCAAGAATAGATTCATTTAAGAGTATAGCCCCAAAGCAGCTCCTATGATAAAGTGAAACTAAGGCTACCCGTGCCTCAGTCAATTGATAGATCTATGTCTTTGAGATTGAACAAAACATACAAAAAGGAAAGAGCCATCACCTCATCAAAGATGGCAACAGAAATTATCTTCTGGCCTATTTCTGAATTCACTTTACTAAGATCCTTCAGAATTCTAATACTCACAGGTAATGCCGTGATGGCCATGCGAAGGGCATTAAATATACTTGTCATTACTTTTAATTCTACCAAAACCACCCAATAATGGAACGAAGAATGCCATGATTGAGATGATTAAACCCTCACCTTTCAAAGATTTGAGAAGGTGCTAAATATTGCTTTCTAAGCCCGCAAGAATGTTCAAAAGAAATATACCAGGCCCTGAAAACATTTCGATACCTGCTGTTGGATAGATTAGGTTAAATAGACGTGGTCTTACTTATGATACTTGCAATAATTTATCAAATCCATATCAGGTTGCTTGAACCGTTCAAGCAGCCTATCTAAAACCATAGCCAAAAACTAGAATTAAGACCTTTCACATACTTCTGGAAACCGTCTTAATCCTAATTTTATGTTTAACAGCCGTTTTCATAAGCTTGGAGCACACATGCATTAAATGGGCAAACTCTCAATACTTAACATGCATGTCTTGGCCTTTTTTATCATTGGTGCTGTGCGTACATCACTGTACTCTTTCGTGCCAAGTATGATATTCTGCGGTTAGTTCGCTGACCTTTTCGGGATACTCAGTAGCCAGATTGTTTAATTCATCCGGATTATCAAGAATATTAACTAGAAACAAGGAATCGCTTTCCGTAATTGGGGCTTTATTGGAAGGATCTTTCGGGTTTTTAAGTAGTTTCCAGTCTCCTTTTCTTACGGCCCAAGTATTTTCATTTTGGTACCACCAAAATGCATTGTGTGGGCTTGCATCATTCTCGACAATCACTTCTTTTAGACTCTTTCCTTCAAAATCATCTTTCTTATAGTCTATCTGACATAGATCTAGAATAGTAGGAAACCAATCTACATTTACGCCCATCTGGTCTCTAACTTCATGCTTTGGAATTGATTTAGGCCAGCTAACTATTGCTGGAACTCTAATACCGCCTTCAAAAAGGGAAAACTTAGCTCCTCGATAGGGGCCCGAATTACCTCCTCCTCCAAAAGTCCTCACTTCCATAGAATGTCCATGGTCAGATTGAAAAATAATGATAGTGTTCTCCCTTAAATTAAGTGCTTCTAAATGTTCTAACAAGGTCCCGATTCGCTCGTCAACCGTTGAAATACTAGCGGCATATTTATCTCTAGGACTATCTAAGTCTTTATAATAATCTCTCCATTTGTCTGTTCCTTGGAGGGGATAGTGAGGTAAATTCATGGCATAATAAAGAAAAAACGGAACGTCTTTATGCTCATCAATAAAGTTTTCTGCCTTTTGACTCATAAGATCCTGAAAATATTCACCTTCCCTCCATACCTCCTTATTATTTTCCCATAAGTCATGACGATTTGGCCCATTCCAGTAAAAGAAGTGAGAGTAATTATCAATACAGCCGCCCATATGGCCAAAGGAATAATCAAAACCTTGGCCATTTGGCATGGTTGCCTCGATATATCCTAAATGCCATTTTCCTATGTGACCCGTGACAAATCCATTATCCTTTAGCTTTTCTGCTATGGTAATTTGTTCTGAGGCCAAACCAACTTCTCCTTTTCGGGATGGTGCATTCCCAGGTAATCCTGCAGCTAATGGTGTTTTACCCGTTAACAATGCAGCTCTGGAAGGTGAACAGACAGGTGCAGCTGCATAGAATTGGGTAAATCTTACGCCTGTTTCTGCTAATTTATCCATATTAGGCGTGTACAAATCTTTCGCTCCATAACAATTAGCGTCAATGGAGCCTTGATCATCGGTATAAATGATAATTACATTAGGCTTTCTGTCTGAACTTTGGGAGTTACTCGTGCAAGCACCAAGAGTAAGAACTAAGAGTGTTAAAGCAATAGAGGAATACATGAATTGAAGAATGTTTTTCATAAATACAATTAGGACAATAGTGTGTGCTCAAATTTTTTTTCTAAACAGATTTAAGCAGAGGTTAAGAGAGCTTACATTTTCTTTGAATTTCAGATATAGAAAAGGTATCTTTTTTCACTCAAAAATATCAAATCTTTTATAAAGTCAAAAGAGCCTTGAATTAAAGGCTGATGAATAAGGTTTAGCTTCATTTAATGAGCTCTAGACTCCCACTTTTTCTAGGTTCTATGATTCATTAACTTAGTGTTGACCTACATAAAACCAAAGTTATCATTCAATTTTGACAAGTGGTTGAGCTTTTAAATAACCCAGTGATTGCAAGAAATTATCTGTCTCAAAAATAGTTTTTTTATAATATTCAAAGTTTTTATGATTGAAAAACCCATGACCCTGACCTTCATATAGGCGTAAGTCACATCTGCTTTCTACCTTTTCCATTACTACTCTATAGTACTCGGCAGTTTCCACAGGAATAAGGACATCATTTGTTCCCAAGAAAAAGATAGTTGGAGGTGCTCCTTTTTTGATGTTATGAAGGGGTGAAAAGCTTTTATAAGCATCACCAATCCTTTCATAGCCATAACCTCCCGGGCCGTTATCAATAACAGGGTTAAAAAGCACCAAGGCGTTCGGTATGGGACTTAAAGATAAATTATCGATAGATTCATTATACGTAGACGTTAAGGCCGTGGCGGCAGCAAGGTGACCGCCAGCTGAGCCGCCAGAGGCTATGATTTTTTTGGAATCTATTCCAAACTTAGAGGCATTTATTCGGATAAAACGAATCGCAGATTTTGCATCTTTGAGTGATTCAAAGGGTGTCGTTTTATGCATGCTTGCTGTTCTATAATCAGCAAGAAAACAAACAATTCCTCTTTTAGAAAAATATTTGGCGTGCTCTAAAAAATGAGATCTATTTCCACCATTCCAGCCTCCTCCAAAAAAAAAGATCATAGCTGGATAAGCTTTTGACTCAGCAACAATTGGCGGCTTATAGACTTCAACGAATAATTGGATGGTATCTATTTGCTTGTACAAGAATAGCTCTTGAGCCATACTAGAAATAGAAGTACCCGTTAGAATGGTTATTAAAATAAGGAGTCGTATGGTAGTCATAAGTTTTTTCTTAATTCTTTGGCGTCGCTTTCTTTAGTATTTCGTCGGGGTTATAATGGTTCTGTACTCGGTCGTTTATGGCTTTTATATTATTCGAAATAGAATGGATCCAGCTATTCGGTTTTAAATAATTATAAAATATTAGAGGGTCAACGATTTGAATTGCTGGGTAAGTTCTGTCAATGATTTCTCAATACCCATGCGTTCTAAAGAAGAGGCTCCTACAAAACCTTGGGCATCAGTATGTTCAAGAATTACTTTTACATCATCTGGGGTGTTAATCGGCCCGCCATGTGCCAAAAAGATGATGTCTTTGTTTACTTTTTTCCCTGCCTCTATGATTTTTTGGGTACGTTTTATTGCAAAATCCATATTGACAGCTGCACTGACAACTCCAATGGATCCCCCAACTGTAGTGCCGACATGTGCAATTATGGCATCAGCACCTACCTCTGCCATTTGAACTGCTTCTTCTGGCGTTGCAACATAAACACAGGTATAGAGATCCATTTTTGAAGCTAATCGAACCATTTCTACCTCTTTACTGAAACCCATTCCGGTCTCTTCAAGAATATCCCTAAAGTTTCCATCAACAATGGAGTGGGTAGGGAAATTATTTACGCCCGAAAATCCCATAGCCTTTACTTGTTGCAGAAAATGCCACATTCTTCTTCGAGGGTCGGAACCATGTACACCACAGAATACAGGAATCTCCTCGACTACAGGGAGCACTTCAAACTCGCCAATTTCCATTGCAACGGCATTGGCATCACCGTAGCCCATTAAACCCGCCGTAGAGCCGTGGCCCGACATCCTAAAGCGGCCAGAATTATAAATGATCAAGAAGTCAGCACCTCCTTTTTCTATAAATTTGGCACTTATTCCGGATCCTGCTCCGGCTCCAATTATAGCTTTTTTATCGGCTAGGGTCTTCTTTAAACGACTTTTAACTTCTTCTCGGGTATAAGGATTTCCCTTTCCTGTCCATGGATTTGGCATATTTTCTTCTTTAATTAAGTTATTATTTATCCCTTATTTCTTTGTTCTATCATGCTTAAAAGATGTTCTACCAATACGTTCGCAAAAGCCTCATCATTGATATGGGCATCCATTTCAATAATTGGAATAGCATTGTTTGTGTTTTCCTTTATGGCTCTAAACAGGGCCTCATTTATAGCTGGATTGTAAAAAATACCTCCTTTACAATCAATTTGAGAGATTCCTTGAAGGGGTATTAAAACTTTCACTCCCGCTTTGGCTCTATTCAGCTTCGTACCTAGTAGCTCCCCTAAATTTTCATTTTCCTCTTTGTTGGTCCGCATCAACGTAACATCTGGAGACCAACTATAAAGCTGCCTTAATTTATACGCTTCTGGTACGGTATTGATGTGAGAAAAGTTTACCATATCTAAACAACCAGGAACTACTATTTGTGGAATTCTCATGTCTGAGGCTGCGGTAAGTCGGGCGGGACCAGCACTTAAAACTCCACCGCATAGCTCATCAGCCAGTTCAGTAGTGGTAATGTCAAGGACCCCATCAAAAATACCCTCACGAATCAATGATTCCATGGTGGCACCACCTATTCCAGTAGCATGAAAAGCGAGAACTTCATATCCTTTACTTTTTAATAATTGAGTGCATTTGTCCACACATTTAGTAGTATTTCCGAACGTGCTAATCGCAATTCTTTTTTTGGAAGTGTCCAAAGTTTCCAATAGCACTTCGGACATGCTACAAATAGCTGCCGCAGCCTGGTTCATTAGTAGTTTACTAACACTGTTGAGGCCTGCTACATCGACCGATGAAACCATTAACGTAATATCTTTGACACCTATCTGTCTAGAAAGGTCTTTGGCAGCAAGGGTAGATAAACATAATTTTGGGATGCCCATTGGAATCTCCTGCATGGCTTCCAAGGCGATGAAAGTCCCCCCACCGCCGCCCATTCCTATGACTCCTTTTATTTTGTTTTTTTCTACAAGATCAGAAATCACGTTTGCCGCTCCTTTTCCCATTAATTCGACCGCTTTTCCTCTATCTCCTGATTTTCGTATTGTAACCAGCGAGGTACCGGAAGCATTCGCTATCTGTTCATTATTGACATCAATCGTAAAATCTGCTTTGCTTTCCATAACGCCCGTATCCAAGGTAATCACTTGTTGCCCTCTAGCTTTTATGCAATTTACTAGATATGAAAAATCCTCTCCTTTAGTATCGAAACACCCCAGTACTACGATGTACTTATCTTTGATGGCCATCATACTTACTTTTAATTACACGTTAAAGTCGAAAACGACCACTCTTTCTAATCTAGGAACTACCAGTTCTTTTACCTTTTCATGAATGGGATGTGGAAGGTAAGCGTCTCTAGATTCGGGACTGTCGAAGGTCATGATAAAACCATGTGTGTACTCGTCATTGAGTCCTTCTGTACTATCATAAGGACCGTATTCCATATCCAATAATCCAGAGATCTTCCCAACCATGGACTTCATGGTAGTAAAGCAATCTTCTATTTCAGATACAGTTATACCTTCCTTAAATTGAAACATTCCATAATGTCTGGTCATATTATTTCTACTTTATTTTAATCGGCTTATTTATTATGATGTCCACTTCTTTATCCTAAAAAGGGACTGGACCAATTTATTTTAAGATCCCAATATAGGCCAGAAGGTCTGAGACCTGTTCGTCGCTATAATTATCAATAAGACCTTTAGGCATAAATGAACGTCCGCCCATAAAACCTTCAGAAGCAATGTCAGCTGCTTGGATGAACTGCTCCTTACCTCCCATAAAAGCCATAGTTGTACCTCGATTATCTTTCTTTGCCAAATACCCTTCGATACTACCCCCATCCTTTTTACTGATTCGGTAGACCATGTAACTACTTTCCATGGCCGCATCGGGGTTCAATATTGCAGTCAAAAGAGCTTTGTTTTCGCGTAGGGCGGAACCGTCAAGGGCAGGGGCTATATTCTGTCCTTTTCCAGCAACTTCGTGACATAATAAACAGGTCTGGAATAATTTTTCGCCTTCAGCAGGATTACCACCTCCTTTTTCGGCTATCGCCATGAACCTTCCCAGTTTTGAATCGAAAGTCTTTTTTTCTTCAGCGATATAAGCCGTCACTTCTTGAAAGAGTTTTTTCCCCTGCACATCTTCTTCGTCTGAATGAAATATTCTTTCGGCACTCGAAACATCAAAAGCATTGGAGCTAATAAGTTTTTCATTAAACAATTGCTTCAAAATGACGCTTCCTTTTTTTGAATTAGACACTATTTTGACCACTGATTTTTGCTCAGTTTCCTGAAGTTTGGGGAGCCAATTACTCAAAATATTATGGGCCTCCTTAAGATCCACTTCGGCTAATGTTCCGACAGCATTCGATCTTAATTCATATCCTAAGGTGTTATTTTTTGCCATTTGGGCAAAGACGACTTTGTGATCTAAGGGTCGTTCTTTAAGGGCGAACATCGCTAATTTTAAGGTTTTTTCCTTGGAGTCTTTTTTAATCAAGGAAAGAACGGCACTTTCCAAAGCACTGATCTTTAATTTACCAACAGCTTCCAAGCCAAGATGTTGCTCCTGTTCCTTCCCGCTGTTTAACAAATGTCGAATGGGTTTTACCAATAATTGAGTGAGTTCATCTGATTGCACTTGGGCTTGATTGTTTAGAGCAAGAGCTACGTGTTTTTTTGCTTTTTCATTTTGTTCCAATAGGGGTCGAATCACATCAAAAATAGTCTTATTATCGAGCATATCTGCAATGATAATAAAAGTTGGCTCATCCAGTTCTTCAACGTCAGCCTTCTTCCAAAGATCTATGAAAACAAGTTCCCGTTCTGATTTTGGCAGGGCCTGACTCGCCCAAATCAGGTTAGCGGTATTTTGGCTGATGGCTTTAGGCGATTTGATAAATTCAGATAGTTGCCTTGGATATTTTTCAAGTGCCTTACGTGCTAGGTAACGTTCGAAGTTACGCTCGTAAGCTCCTGCCATGGCATTTCCTTTTAGCGGAGGTTTACAGGCGTCTACTAAAATTTCGATAGTTTCGGCATTAGCCGCATTCGTATTGCCTAATGTTCTCAAGACTTGGGACCTAATCATAGGATTGCTATCCTTGGCAGGTATTTTAAGTAATCGAGCAATTTCATCAGCCTTGACCGAAAAAGACGCTAAGGAACGAACGGCCTCTCTTCTTAGATTATCAGACTTTGTAATGAGTAAGGCTTCCATAAGTTTTTTGTCAAAATGATGGATTCCTTCCAAGGACCATAAAGCTAAAATTCGAGTTATTTCATCCTGAGAGATGTCCAAAACAAGAGCTAACAATTCCTTTCCCAATACTTTAGTCTCCTCGATTGGTCTGTCGCTAATCTGATGCCAGGCGGCTCGTTTTGCCCAAATGGATGGAGATTTTAGATAGGTTACAAGGTCTTTGGTTTCTATTTCATAAAAATTTGGAATTTCCCTTTGTCTTTGTGATTCATGACGGATACGCCAGATGCGGCCATGTGATTTGTCGCGAGAAGGGTCGGAAGTCGCTACTTCGTTGTGGGAAACTATTTTATTGTACCAATCTGCGATATATAGGCATCCGTCAGGCCCGAATTCCATATTTACCGGCCTAAACCAATCATCCCTAGAAGTTAGAAAATCAGGGAGGTGTTCTGCTTTAACAGAGCCATCTGGATTACGCTCTATTCTCACCGCATTGATTGTATTGGTAATGGGGTTCGCTAAAAATGCCACATTTTTCCATGCTTCGGGAAACGAACCTGCAATATCGTCGGAAAAGGCCATCGCAGAAATGCCTGTGCCACCTACACGGAATTCGTGAAGTTCAGGCATCCAAGGTTGGTATGGACGTAAGCGGTCATTACCTATACCCGGAAATCCCGTGCCTACTTCCATAGGGACCACCGAATAGCCAAGGTCATTTGCTTCTGCTCCATACCACTGTCCATTTCCCCTAAGCTGAAAGCCCCATATGTTGTTTAGTCCAGAATTGACCACTTCTATTTTTTTTGCATCCAAGGAAAATCGAGCTATTTTGCTGTAATCCAATCTGACTTCCGCAGCACTTACTTTGGAAGCTATTTTCCCCTTATTTAAGGCACCTTGACTGAAATGGATCCAGTCACCAGGGCCCCTGACCAAAACATGAGACATGGTATGCGTATCTGTAAAACCAAATCCAGAGAATAGCGGGGTTCTTTTATCGGCCTTCCCATCGTTATCGGTATCCTCTAAAAAGAACAACTCAGACCCTTGGGCCACATAGCTTCCATTTTTATAGGGTAATATACTTTGTGGGATGGTAAGCCCTTCAGCCCATGTATTGGTTTTTACAGCAGAGCCATCATAAAGGCCAGAAAGCACTAAAATCTTGTCATCTCCTTTGGTAAGCCCTCTGTACAAATCTAGAATACGCTTGAAATTTGGGTCTTGTTCCTGAGCTTTGGGATTGTCCATAAGCTTCAGCAAATCTTGCCACTTGATATCGGAAACGGGATCTAGGGGATACATGGAGGCCGTCTGTGTCCACAGTCTTCCTGCATCATCGAAAGCCATATCTATCGGGTTTATTACGCCGTTTTTTTCACTCGCGACCAATTCCACAACAAAACCCTCTGGAACTTTGAATCCAGCCAATTCCTTTGCAGCGGAGTATAATTCTGTTCTTGAAGATTGAGTTTTTTTATCATATTCAGGATATTCCCGCGTTCCTGAGTCGGCATATTTCAATTCATTTTTACAGCCCGTCATGGTCAAGGCCATGACAAGGGAAAATAAAAATATAATTTTGCTGATATCCATATGGTCTCTTAAATTTAGTGGTGTAAGGAAATATTATAATGTTGTAATCGTAATGTTTTTAAATTCTATTTTAGCATTTCCTCCGCTGTGCAATTGAATGCCTATTACGCCTTTAGACGGAATGTTTGAGTTGTCCTCTATATAATTTGTAACTTTTACCCCATTGATGTATAGCTCGTGCCTCTTTCCCTTGCATCTGACGATATAGCTATTCCAGCCTTCTTCATTCAAGATATACTTCAATGTGCTTAGATCCCCGCTAACGAGTTTTGCCCGTCGGTGTTCGTCATATATGTCGCCCCAATAGCCCTTACCTATATCGGCTTGATAGCCAATGATCTTGTCCCCTTCAATTATGGAACGGTATTGGATGCCGCTATTGATCAATCCTGTTTCGTGGTTTCCCGTGATGCGAAAAAGAGCACGGAATTCAAAATCTCCATAACTGTCAGTAGTATGAAGATACGTGTTTGTTGGGATGTTGATAATGCCGTCACCTCCAGTAATAACACCATCCACTACGGACCAATATTTACTATTTTCTTCATTCACCGCTTTCCAGCCCTCAAGTGTGGTCCCATTAAAAATGGAAATTGTGGTGCTTGTTTTTTGGGCCTTACAATTTAGGTTTATGATTAGTCCTAAACCACAAATTATGAATAATGAAAGCTTAAAAGGTTTGTTTTTTTGCACGGCTAAATTTTATTTTTCTGTTTTTTTCGAATTTATATCAAAACCTCTATAGAAATAGGGTCAGAGTCGGATTTACTTTTGATAAAGCAACATTTTGAGGAATACATACCTTGATAAATGATTTGATGGTGTAAATTTCTTCGTCTATAAACAATTTCTTACCAGAACAAAAAGAACTAAGCGTCAAATTGGCGAATAAAAAAAGGAGTCTTATTGAATTCATGATTGATTTGGACATTATTTCTAACGTTTATCCGTATAGTCCCCTTGCATTATATCGATGTTCTACCCTAAAAAATGGATGATATGATGGTTTAATTACTCATTCTTTTCAATATTTTTCACATAGGTTATATCTGCTTCCACATCTTTCAAAAAATTACTCCAGTGAAAGCTGCTTATGGCCTGACTATATTTTGGTACACTCACATGACCCATGCTTACGTAGGGCATTTGTTGGTATCTGTCTATGGTGTATTTGACTACATTTTCCCAATGGCCCAAACATTTTCCCAAAAAGGTCAAGGCTTGTGTCTTATCTTCTGCTTGCTTTTGGATATTGAATGTTTGCAGTGCTACTCCTGCCCGTAGTTTATCTGAAAAATAAAATCCAAGATGGCACCATGTAGTAATATCATCTAATTCGGAATTCAATAGAGGTATATTATTTTCTGAGTACAGACTTTCAACGATAGAGAGGGCTTTATTACACTCGTTATCAATCGTTTGTGCCAGTTCCAAAGGGGAAATCTCGCCTGCTTTAAATGAATTACCATGCATTGTTTTGTTCACATAGTCTTGAATGCTAATGTACTTGGAATCTAATGTTTCATGGTTAATAAGTTCTTGTATGGAGATGAAGGCAGATTTTCCGTCATCAAAACCTGTTGGTACCACAGACATAAAGCCTTCGGAGTACAAAGTATAATCCCAAGTAGATTTGTAGTATGAGGCAATGTATTCTGGTACTTTTGAGGATAAAGTATGGGCGTTCAACAAACTTAAAGCATTCACATTTTTGTATCGAATATTAAATTGTGCTGCTAGTTTTTCGTCTGTTTCATTGGGGTTATACGTAAGTCGCCCCCACAAATGATAAAACAACCATTGCTTTTGAAATGCATATTTCCAAGTTCTATGTGGGTGGTTTTCAATGTGTGAATAATCTTTCGCAGGTATATAACCCTCTGAGCCTATAAAATAGCCATCAACGTAGTCTAAGTTATTGGTTTTTATGTGGTCTCTAATAAATGTAGGATCACCCCAGCGAAGAACAAAAAAATCTTCGTTTCTAATCATCCAAGAAATGAAATAGTTTTCGGGTTTTGGATCCCAGAATCCCTTCATGATGGTTCCATCATTTTGGGCATGCGTGAGCGACAGTTTTGGGGTAGAATGTCCGTGTGACCAGTTAAATTTCACTTCTACATTGGTTTTATCAGGAAGGTTAGCTTTGTCAAGAATCCTTCTCATCTCTTTAGGATCACCTGCTAAAACGGCCCTGTGAATAAACTTTATCTTTCTGTCTGCCTGGTTTATTCCTTCAATAAATGTTTCCGCAATCCAATCTTCGCGTTCTGTACCTGTCATTAATTCATCACCCCAGTTTCCCATCCAGTCAGCAAGGGTTACGCCCAAGCCTGTAAGGTCTTTGTATTCATTTATCACTTGAGTTACAGACTCTCTCGTATATTTCTTTACAAGCTCCGATCTGTCAGAGTATTCTTCTGTTCCATAGGCCTTTGCAAATTCTGGAGAAGTCACAATGTTCCAATTTACCAGATAGGTTTCAATACCTCTGTTTTTGGCCATTTTAAATAAGGTTTTCCAAAAAAATTGCCATTCTTTTAGCTCCTCGTCACTTAATGAAGTAGCCATAGGGTAATTTTTTGCTCTAATCATATAGGGAAAGGGATGATTATTCCATAAGCTTATGGCATTGAATCGGTTTTTTACCATCATATCAAGATACGCCTCCCAAAAGGTTAGATCCCGGCAGGTTTTAATATGAAGTTCTGTGGCAGGTCCTTCTCTATAAGGCGACCATGGAAGGTTGAATTTAATGGCCCGGAAAGAAAAAGCTGGATCAATCTCCTTCTCTTCTAGTTGAGTTAGCTCACTTCCCGTTTCCAACTGGTCAATAATATCCATAATACCATACAGACATCCTCTTTCTGTATCACCATAAACATATATTTTTCTCTTTTTCCCCGTTAACTTATATCCATCTCTTTTTTCTTCTGCATTGTTTTTTTTCACAATGAGGTTCTGATCTTTGAAAAGATCACCATCCAGAGTTAGCATATGAATTTGATATTGTGCTTGCTTAGTACTTGATTCAACAATGGCATAGCCTGATTTTTTTAACTGTGCACTAAGTTTGGTCTTGCCGTATGTCAATATCTCAGAACTTATATCATAATGAAAGGAGACAGTACTTGTTTTTTCTTTAATGGTTAAAATCCCTCCTCTAGCAACACACGAAAAAAAGAGGGTAGTACATAGTAAGAGAAGAATAGTATACGCTTTAGGTAGCATGCTAACATGGAGTAAAATTTATTTGGATGATATGATTCAAGAAGTAATTTTGTAGAACCAATTTATAACAAGAAAATTTATTTTTTTTAATTATTGCTAATAATTTCTTCAATTTTAGCGTAAATAATTTCTCTGAGAGGTCATTTTGACTTAGTAGAAGTTGTCTATTGCTGTTTATATCAAGGCTTGTTATTGAAGGTAGGACTTCTCTAAAAAAGGGAGGATGGTCTAATACAGACCTACCAGCTACGCACCCCCTTAAAAAGACATCGTACAGCCGAAGAATAAGGTGGGTTTATAGTACATTTGTTGCAAAAAAATCATAGAATAAGTGGGAAGTTTTAAACAATTAGGTGTAGCTGAATCATATATTAAGGCTTTAGAGGAATTGAAAATTTCCAAGCCAACCGAAATTCAGCAAAAAGCAATTCCTTATTTATTAGCTACTAAGGGAGATTTAATAGGTCAGGCTCCCACCGGAACTGGAAAAACCATTGCATTCGTATTGCCTCTTTTACACCTAGTATCAGAGAAGAAAAAGGGAATACAGGGATTGATATTAGCTCCAACAAGAGAATTATGTCAACAAATCGCCAAACAATTGTTCAAAATGACAAAGCATGGCCCAAAAGTATTTGCAGAAGCCATATATGGGGGTGAAAAAATAGAAATACAGATAGCCAATCTAAAAAGGCCAACTCAAATAATAGTTGCTACGCCGGGTAGGTTGCTAGACTTGATAGATAGAGGAGTAATTGACCTTAGTGAAGTACGCACGCTTATACTTGATGAAGCAGATGAAATGCTAAGCATGGGCTTCAAAGATGAGCTGGAAAGAATCTTAGAGAACATTCATAAAAGTAGTGCCAAGTGGCTGTTTTCTGCCACCATTCCTTCGGTTTTACAAGGCCTCATTACAAGGTTCATGGATCCTGGATTGCATCGCATAGCCGTGAGTAAAAACGTTGAAATAAACACTAAGATAGAGCATCAGTTTTTTATCTGTGAACAAACACAAAAATTCGACTATTTGTATGAGTTTCTAAAATCTCAAGGAGGAGCCAAAGGAATTGTTTTTTGTAGGACTCGAGCAGATACAGAGGTTCTGGCACGTAAGCTTATAGGAAAACATGTTTCGGCGGATGCTCTTCATGGAGACTTAGGCCAACGCGACAGGGAAAAGGTCATGAGAGCTTTTATAAAAGGTAGAATTAAGGTTTTGGTAGCCACTGATATTTCTGCAAGAGGGGTGGATGTGGACGATGTAGCTTATGTTATTCATTATCAACTTCCAGAAAAAATAGAAGCCTACACACACAGAAGTGGGAGAACCGCTAGGGCAGGAAAAAGGGGTATTTCAATCTGTTTTGTAGATAAATATGAATTGAAAACTATCAATGAAATAGAGAAAACCTTGAAAATTAATTTTACAAAAATTTGATTCTTTCAATTAGCCAAATGATGATTTTGCTGAGTACAACGATGCGACGTGCGTTCAGGTTGTGAACAGGTAGGCTAGGGGAGACCAACAGACGTTAAAAATTAAACTTTGCAAAAAAAGGCGTAAATAATCTTCTTGATTTTGCATCGTAAGCATGGATTGTGATACTTTTAAGGCCTTTTTCCTTGGTAAACAGTATTTTCTTTACTCAACATAGCTACTGATTTTATTAGGATGGTTTTTGGGTGCTTTTTGCTGAAAATGTCAGAGATCTTACACATGATGGAGGGTCCATTTGATTAAACTGACTTTGGAATCTTGGTATTCTACAAATAGACAGATCCTTTTTGAAAATTCAGAAGACCATTTGAACAGAAGGAAGAGAAAAAAGGTTATTATTTTCAAACACTGATATTTATGAAAAGCAAATACCTTCTCTTATTCACACTTTTCTTTAGTCTACTTTCTTGTACCACAAAAGGACAAAAAGAGGCTGATAACGAATACTACACGTTCAAAAAAGGTAGTTCTGACGGTATTGGAAAGTGGTATATGAGTAGAGAGATTGCTCATGTGATGGGTTTTCAAGGAATAGACTGGCTGGAGAGATCTAATCGTGAAGAGGAAGAAAATACGGCTAAACTAATTCAAAACATGAATATCCAAGATTCAGATAATATTGCAGATATTGGTGCTGGCTCAGGCTACCATGTGTTTCAAATGGCACCACAAGCGAGCAAAGGAATGATCTATGCCGTAGACATTCAAATGGAAATGTTGGCTGCTATTAAAGAACGAAAACAAGAGAAGGGTATTGGCAACGTAAGCCTCATTGAAGGATCTACACAAAGTGCTAATCTACCTATCAATACCATTGACAAGGTTCTTATGGTGGATGTCTATCATGAGTTTGACTACCCAAGAGAAATGCTGCTAAGCATCAAAGATGCTCTAGTAAAAGACGGTAAGATCTACTTAATAGAATATAGAAGCGAAGACCCAAACGTCCCAATCAAGGAGCTACACAAAATGACCGAAAAACAGGCGGTCAAAGAAATGAAAGCCATAGGTATGAAACTTCAGAAAAACATCACAAACCTACCATGGCAGCATTGCATGGTGTTTGTGAAGGATGAAGCAGCTAAATAAAACCGTTACCTTGAGGCTAGGAGTAACCGCTTTATAATCACTCATACCACCACGGAGGATTTAATTGTATCCAATACGATTAATCTCCATAAACATCGCTCCTAGCGGAATCTCCTTTAGATCACAGA
This sequence comes from Algoriphagus sp., assembly GCA_051269965.1. GTDB lineage: Bacteria > Bacteroidota > Bacteroidia > Cytophagales > Spirosomataceae > Arcticibacterium. The sequence goes on from JBNMFK010000009.1 coordinate 20,495, forward strand.
CTACATGAAGGCACTTTAGCATTTAGATACTTGGCCTAACGCTCAATTAGCGGTAAGGAAAGTATAGAGATTAAAAGAGAATTACTTTAATCTCTTTTTTATGTTTGTTATTGACCTAAATCGAGAATAAGGTCTATTCCAAGGCATTTTTAGGGAACTCAAAATCTCCCTTTATTGTGGTTGTGAGTTGCATTTAATCGTTCACCGGGCATTTCTCCTCTAATTTTGTAAAACTGGGTTTTTAGGTATCCCGGTTCTTTCAAATACCAATCATTAGTTAAATTTTCAGGTATATTATCACCTGTTTCCTGCATCCATTCTGTTAATACGTTTCTCATAAAAGTAAGGTTTTCTTTATACTTAGGAACTGCTCCAACATTAAGCAATTGGAGAGCGTCTCTCTTAAGATCATAAAGTTCTTCATTAGCTCTGGGTACGGCGAAGATGTCTGCCTGAATTGTTGTCAGGCTACCGTTGTTTTTCAATATGTCTAGTTCTTTGTAAGAAGGGCTTCCTACGGCATCCGCTGGTCCTGATTGTGCCATAGATGGCCTTGAATTTAAAATATACATAAAATCACGATTTCTGACCATTCGCTCATGAGCTTGGTAATCGTGCCAATTATGCTCTGCAAAAACAAAGTTTCGAAACTTTGTGTCTGGCTTCGCTATCAGAGAATCAAAACTATATCCTTGAAATGTATTAGAATATTTTGCCTTTGCAATTTTCATGATAGTAGGAGCTATATCAACGGCACTCACCAGACTATGGCATACACCTCCTTTGTTTTTGACCGCTTGAGGCCAATGTAAAATAAAAGGTGATTTCATTCCACGGTCGTTAACTCTGGTCTTACTATGCGGAAATGGCCGTCCATTATCTGCCATGACAATAATCATGGTGTTATCCAGTATATTTTGAGATTCTAATTCTTCTATTACTATTCCAATGTAAAAGTCAAACCGCTTGATTTCATCATAATATTTTGCCAAATCAGATTTGGTTTCCTTCCCATTAGCTAAATAAAATGGCGGTTTTATCTCATCTGGTGCGTGGCTACCACTGAATTCATTTGGGCCCCATTCCCGATGTGAATCATAGGAAGCAAACCACATGAAAAAGGGTTGGTCTTTTGGTCGTTCCTTTATAGACTTTAACCACATATGTTCACCACCATCACCATTTAGCTTGGAATCTTCGCTGATGACATCAAAACCACGTCTAGCATAGTGCCCCATGTGAAACTTGCCCGCCTGAGCAGAATAATAATTAGTGTTTCTTAGTACCTCCGGAAAAGAAATCATTGCTAAAGGAGGCTCGGTGTGCAATTCGGCCGCACCTGTATTGTGAGGGTATCTCCCAGTAAGTATTGAATTTCTACTAGGACTACAGGAGCTTGCCGTCAAATAAAAATTTGAAAACATCAAGCCCTCTGAAGCAAGTTTATCAATATTGGGAGTCTGTACATCGGAATTACCGTAACAGCCAAAGTCGTTCCAGCTTACATCATCAGCTAAAAATACAATGAAATTAGTTTGTGAATTCTGAGCATACGTATTCGTGTAGATCAAAGTCCAAAAAAGGATTATAGTCAGTTTTTTTTTCATTTTTACTTATCAAGTGATATCTGCTAAGGGATTGACTGTGGATCTTTAGACGGTTAATTTAGTATATTTATTTGGCTAAGATAATAAATAAATGCCCTTGTAAAACAGATAACGAACGTAAAATAGAGCAATGAATTTTTAGGGCATTTTACCAACTAGTAAACGAAACCTAGACATAGTTTATAAAACATTTATGAGAGCGGCCTGGGTTGATGGAAGAATGTTTTTTGGGGTTAGTAGAGGCAAACAACAAGAGATAGCGTCGAAGGTGAAGAAATCTAGCTGCCCAGATTCGGATAGTCAATAACTAGAAGTAAATCATTATCGCAAAGATACAGCTAGTAGCTCCTTCGCAAATTTGAGCCATGTATAAATCATTTTTGAAAGTAAGATATTCATACTTTGGATGAATTGGATATCCAGAACTACATGCTTTTCTTAAACAGACAGAAAATTCAAAAAGTACTTTAAATACAGCTATAAATGCGATAAAGTTTTATTGTGATGTAGTTATGGGAATGCCAAATAGATTTTACAAGACAGAAAGGCCTCGAAAAGACCATGCTCTACCTGAAGTATTGTCAAAGGAAGAAATAGTAAATAACATCAAACACAGGTGCATCCTAAGTTTACTATATGCAGCAGGACGAAGAAAAGGAGAACGTATCAACTTTAGAACTAAGGACAAAGACCTTAAACGCATGGTTGTGAAGGTGTAAAAGGAAATAAATATAGATTGAGCTTATTATCCTCAAATGTACCTTTAGACCTGAGCGTGTATTTGAAGCATGGAAGCCAAAGGAATATCACTTTGAGTGGCCAAAAGACAACCTAAATAGTGCTAAAAGTGTAGTGAATATATAAAAAAGTAGCTGTAAAAGCAAGAACATTTAAGCGGGTATCACCGCATATGTAACGGTATAGTTTTGCAACCGGCCGATGCTCGGGCTCTTACTTGAGAGGAGCATTGCTATGAGTCAAATTCAAATTTTGATGGGGTAGTCCAGCACTAAAACCACAGAAATTTACACACATGTAGCGGTGAGTTCTTTTACAACCATTAAAAACCTCTTAGATTAGATGAAATATTTGAGATATACCAGACATATGTCTTGGTATATCGCTGTTATGTGCAAAATTGAAAACAGGAAGCATTTGTCTTTTTAATGTAAAGTCATATAGGTTCCGCTGCGGATTTTAAAACGATATTAAAACTGATGAAATTAATTATTATTTCTAATGTTAGTTGGTCTCTCAAGTAAGTTACGTCCAGAAAATAAACCTACTCCTCCTAATATTATCGTACTATTTTGTGATGATCTTGGTTATGCAGATTTATCAAGTTACGGTGCGTTGTGGAATCGAACTCCAGAAATTGATCAGATGGCCACAGAGGGGGTTAGGTTTACCGACTTTTATGCCGGGGCTCCAGTGTGTACCCCATCCCGTGCTGGTTTGATGACAGGATTTTATGTCCGACGTGTTGATATGGATTTGGATGCCAGAAATCGTTGGGTACTTTTCCCTATGGCTTCAAAAGGGCTAAATCCGCAAGAAACCACTTTGGCAGAGGCTCTAAAAATGGGAGGTTATTCTACTGCAATTATTGGCAAATGGCATTTGGAAGATCAGCCAGAATTTCTTCCTATTAGACATGGATTTGATTATTGGTTCGGCCTGCCATATTCAAACGATATGAAGAATAATCAAAGAAAAGATCCACCCTTACCCCTCTTATGGAACGGAACAGTTATTGAGCAATTGAATGAACATAAAGCTTTCAATCAGACAACTCTTACAAAACGCTATACTGATGAAGCGATTAAACAGATTGGGGAAAATAAGAAGAAACCATTTTTTCTGTATTTAGCACATACAATGCCACATAACCCTGTAGCCGCACGCCAACAGTTTTATGCACAAACTAGCAATCTAAAATCGGGATTTGGTGCCTCTGTTGCTGAAATTAGTTGGTCAACAGGTGAAATTCTAAACTATATCAGAAATGAAGGTATTGCTAATAATACTCTGGTGATTTTTACTTCCGATAATGGTGGCGTGCCAAATTTTGGGGCAAGTAATGGTATTCTGAAAGGACGAAAAGGACAGACACTTGAAGATGGTGTTCGTGTACCTTGTATTGCCTGGTGGCCAGGCAAAATAAAACCTGGAACCACATGTAATTCTCCAGGATCAGTTATTGACTTCTTTGCCACATTCACTAAAATAGCAAATATTCAGCTTAGTGATAATGTTAAAAGAGATGGAACTGATATTTCAAGTTCCTTTTTTAATCCCGAAATAAAACAAAAACCAAGACCATATTTCTACTGGCATGTTGGATATCTTCAAGCAGTAAGGGATAGTGACTGGAAATTAATTTTACAAGGTACTTACTCAAAAGAAGAACGTGAGAATATAAAAAAAGCTTGTTATGGCAGTACTCCGACCTTAGACCATATTGAACTATTTAATTTGCGTAAAGACCCAGCAGAAAAAGTCAAGGTTGCTGATAAATACCCTGAAATTGTAAGTCAAATAAGCGAACTTACGGAAAAAGAAAAAAATGCACTGGGTGAATGGACTAATAAGGGTAAAGAAGTTAGAAAGACCGTCTATATTAAAAATCCGAAACCATTAATAAAATAATATCGATTAATGCAGCACATAATAATGTATAAAAATTATAGCCGAGACAGTCGTAAACTCAAGGATTGGGGCCCTCTTCGAATTTGCTGTAACCCAACAAGAATATGCTCCGAAGTCGACTACTATTTTTATGCTAACCGTCAGACTGTGCAAAAACTCCCTTAAGTAAACTGCCCATTTTACTTTAATTTCTGCTTGATTTTTCGTCTCTTATAAGGGTAATCAAATAAGATATATGCATGGATTTTATTGAAGGCTTTGACCGAAATCAATTACAAATGCTCTCTTTCGACCAATTTGTTAAACCTGATTCCTGGGCTAGAGTTGTGGACCTATTTGTAAGTGTATTACCAATAAAAGAACTTGGGTTTAAAGCAGAGCATGCACAAGAGGGAAGGCCGCC
>JBNMFK010000010.1:0-23571 GCA_051269965.1 Algoriphagus sp.
TATGAATAAGAGAGCGTTTTTAGGGATGATACAAATGAGGCGTTCTATATTTCAAACATACTTCTAGTAGCATTCTTGTGATGCTAAACTTGTTTTTCTGTATTCTGATAACAATCTATATTTCCCGATAGTATCACTAGAAGCAGCTATTCAGTATTTTTTTATTGCATTCCTTTTTTAAACGTTCAGGATCATTTTTCTTGATTATGATGTTTTACTCAAATTCTAATCTGGCGGAATAGTGGTAATATTCATGAGTGTTTCTGGCAGAACAATAAATGCTGCCGTGTTTACAGCCTTAAAGAAAAACCATTTGCTAAATCAGGGCTTTAATTCCGTTTACTACTTTCTTGACATTTTCTGTCAGAAATTTTGCTTTTGAACTTCTAAAATGATCCTCATTACTGTGGGCAAACGCATCATCTTAGCTGGCGGTGTGGCTAAGAAATACTTTTATGCTGCGTAAAAATTCCTTTTATGGTTGGAATTATATTCATTGAGTGACTTGAAAGGGTACTTAAGAGGCATAAAAATAAAGTCATTCTAACAGCACCAATGAATTCGCTTACCTTTGATACATCTTTTGGCACATACAAACCATCAAACATGACACATTCGCTTAAACTTAAAAAACCTCTCGCTGTTTTTGATTTAGAAACTACTGGAACTAACATTTCTCGAGATCGGATTGTGGAGATTTCTATAGCAAAGGCGATGCCTGACGGAAGTGTGGAAGTCAAAACAAAAAGGATAAATCCTGAAATGCCTATCCCACTGGAAACAAGCTTAATTCATGGAATTTATGACGAGGACGTAAAAGATGAGTCTACTTTTAGGCAAATGGCTAAATCTATGGCTCAGTTTCTTCAAGGCTGCGATTTAGCTGGTTTTAATAGTAATAGATTTGACATTCCGATGTTGGTGGAAGAGTTTCTGAGAGTAGATTCCACTATGTTTGACCTTAAGAATAGGAGGTTTGTGGACGCTCAAAGAATTTTTCATCAAATGGAGCCTAGAACTTTAGGAGCGGGATATAAATTTTATTGTGGGAAAGATTTGACAAACGCTCATAGTGCAGAGGCGGATACTTTAGCAACGCTTGAAGTACTTTGTGCTCAAGTAGATAAATACGAGGGTGTTAAAATCTTGACGAAGAAAGGCGAAGAAATAGAGCCCGTCAAAAATGACATAGAAGCCTTACATGAATTTACATCTGGTAAAATGGTAGATTTTGCCGCACGAATGGCTTACGATTCAGAAGATAATATTGTCTTCAATTTTGGTAAGCACAAGGGTAAAAAAGTAGTAGACGTTTTTAACAAAGAAAAAGGCTACTACGATTGGATGATGAACAGTGATTTCCCATTAGACACCAAAAGAAAACTAACAGAGGTGAAATTAAGTATGGCAGGAAGTCTTTTTGGCTCATAAATTAATTCTTGAAAATGCTAATCCTGCTCTAAATTTAAAGGAGAAATTGGCTAATTTTGAGGATATTTTTGAAAAGAAAATTTATGGAGACTCAAATTCCTGATGTCATTGCTCAAGTCCCTCTGACCAATTATGTCTTGTTGGCAAGCATTCTTTTTGTGATAGGGATTGTCGGTGTTCTCACTAGAAGAAACGCCCTCATTATTTTTATGTCCATAGAACTCATGCTGAATGCCGTTAATCTTCTTTTAATAGCATTTTCTTCTTATCGTTCAGACCCCAATGGCCAGATTTTTGTATTTTTCATAATGGCAGTAGCTGCCGCAGAAGTAGCCGTTGGTCTAGCCATTATAGTCATGCTATACAGAAATATTAGGTCCATAGATATAGGTTTGTTAGACAAACTTAGAGGTTAAAAATATAATCCAGAAAAACATATATGTCGCTGATTCCATTAATACCTCTTTTTCCATTTATCGGTTTTCTGATTAATGGACTAGGTTTTAAGAAGATCCCTCAAAACCTAGTAGCTCCGATAGGTATAGCGGCTTCTTTCCTTTCTTTTCTCTGTACCGTAGTCGTTTTTTTGAACTTCCAAGGTAGTCCTGTCATTTATACTTTTTTTGACTGGATAAGCGTTGGGAGCCTTCAGGTTTCCTTTGCCTTTCAACTCGATCAGCTAAGTATATTGATGCTCTTTGTAATAACAGGTGTGGGTACATTGATACATCTGTACTCTGCCGGTTATATGAAGTACGACGCTAGTGTTGGGAAGTTCTTCGCATTTTTAAACCTTTTCCTGTTTTCCATGTTGATTTTGGTTCTTGGGGCCAATTACCTCATCATGTTCATAGGTTGGGAAGGAGTAGGGCTTTGTTCTTATTTGTTAATTGGTTTTTGGAACAAGCGGTCAGATTTTGGAGATGCGGCCCGAAAAGCCTTCATCATGAATAGGGTAGGAGACTTGGGTTTCCTAATCGGTGTTTTTTTGATATTCAGAGAATTTGGTACCCTAGAATATTTAAATGTTTTTGAGCAAGCCTCCCACATGTCTTCGGGGTCTTTATCTTTAATGTTTATTACCTTTTGCCTATTTATAGGAGCTATGGGTAAATCGGCCCAGATTCCTCTATTTACTTGGCTTCCTGATGCCATGGCAGGTCCGACGCCAGTTTCAGCATTAATTCATGCTGCTACAATGGTAACTGCTGGCGTATATATGGTGGTGCGAAGTAATATCTTGTATACGCTATCCCCAGATACCCTAGAGTTTATAGGTTGGATAGGTACTTTCACGGCTTTGATAGCTGCTGCAATTGCCCTTTTTCAAAACGATATCAAAAAGGTGCTAGCGTATTCTACGGTGAGTCAGCTAGGTTATATGTTTATAGGTTTAGGCGTTATGGCTTTTACCTCAGGATTTTTTCATCTTATAACGCATGCCTTTTTTAAAGCACTCTTATTTTTAGGAGCAGGGAGTGTTATTCACGCCATGGGCGATGAGCAAGACATTAGAAAAATGGGTGGACTTTGGTCTAAGACCAAAGTTACAGCCATTACATTTCTGATTGGTACGCTCGCTATTTCGGGTTTGCCTCCCTTTGCAGGTTTCTTCTCTAAAGACGAGATTTTGGTACACGCTTTTCAACACAATAAATTAATGTGGGTCTTAGCCATGCTAGGTTCTTTCATGACGGCTTTTTATATGTTTAGGTTGTTTTTCTTAGTCTTCAAGGGACAATTTAGGGGCACAGCCGAACAAGAAAAAGGTATTCATGAGTCTCCTAAGTCTATGACCATTCCTTTAGTGGTTTTAGCTTTCTTATCAATAATTGGGGGATTTATAGGGATGCCTGAAATTTTCCATTTTCCACATACTCTGTCAAACTTTTTGGATCCTATTTTTCTTTACTCTAAATCTGTTTCCAAAGACTTTGGAGCGATAACGGTGAGCCACGGTGTAGAATGGCTTTTGATGGGCTGTTCTGTTTTATTGGCGGTTGTGGCTCTCTTACTAGCTTACGTTTTATATGTTAGAAAAAGTATCATTCCTAAAACGGATATTGAAGTCAGTGGTTTTCAGAAAGTACTCTATGATAAATTCTATTTGGATGAAAACTATGACAAACTTTTTGTGAAACCTATTGAAAAAATGTCAAATTTCTTTGGAGATGTTTTCGATCCGAAAGCGATAGATGGTTTTATAGATTTGGTGGTAAAGGGCATCAGAGTTTTATCCAATGCATTCGGAAGACTTCAGACAGGAACTACGGGATTCTATATCTTGCTTATGTCTCTGGCCATAGCGTTTATACTAGTCCTAAATTTGGGCGATGGCATTCTAAACTATTTAAGTACCTTTTTTAAAGCGATAACTAACGGATAAATGCTACTATTATCACTTCTATTCATTCCGCTTTTAGGTGCTTTGGGTCTGATGATTTTCAGTAAGGCAGAGCAATTAATTGCCAAAAAAGTGGCTTTAGCCTTCTCAGGCTTTAATCTACTATTGTTTTGCTATGTATTGTCAGTCTTTCAAAGCGGAGATACGTCTACTTTAGCTTTCAATGCACCTTGGCTTCCTAACTTTGGTCTCTCCTTAAATTTGGCACTAGATGGCTTTAGTGTGTTATTGGCAGGTCTTACATGCCTATTAATACCACTCATAGTTTTGAGTACTTTTAATATTAAGTATGACAATGCATCCTTGTTTTACGGCCTTATTTTGTTAACCCAAGTGGCCTTACTGGGAGTCTTTATGGCCCAGGATATTTTTCTTTTCTATTTCTTTTTCGAGGCGGCATTGGTGCCTGTTTACTTCCTCTCTATTGGGTGGGGAGGCTCTAATATTACAAAGGCTGCTTTCAAGATGTTTGTTTACACGGTTTTCGGAAGTCTATTTATGCTTGTAGGATTGGTCTATTTGTATACCAAAGCACAAACAGGAAACATGCAAGCCATCATGGATTCTATAGAGTTCCTTCCCGCTACTGCTCAATATTTGCTTTTCGCTAGTTTCGTTTTGGCCTTCGCGATTAAAATGCCTCTTTTCCCTTTCCATACTTGGCAGGCTAATGCCTATTCGGAATCACCAACAGCGGCTACCATGCTTTTAGGAGGATTACTTTCAAAAATGGGAGTCTACGGTATAATAAGACTGGTACTTCCCTTTTCGCCAATGGGTGTAAAAGAATATGGCCTCTCTGTACTTGCTATGGGAGTTATTGGGCTTATTTATGGTTCTATTGTGGCAGTGAAACAAAATAACCTTAAAAGGCTTTTGGCTTATAGTTCCTTTGCTCATGTGGGTTTAATGGCTGCGGGTATATTTAGCGGTACTTTAGAAGGTATGCAGGGAGCCATGTTTCAGATGATGGCTCATGGCATTAATACTGTGGGTTTATTTTTTGTGGTTAAGGTTATTTTTGAACGAACAGGAGTACGTAGTCTAGAGTCCTTAGGGGGGCTGTCGCAAGATGCCCCAAGACTGAGTGTATATTTCATGATAATATTATTGGGAAGTGTGGCTTTACCTTTAACTAATGGTTTCGTTGGCGAGTTTCTTCTTTTAAAAGGAGTATTTGATAGTCACACATTACTTGGTGCTTTAGCAGGTATATCTATCATCCTGGGAGCTGTATATATGCTGAGGCTATTCCAAAAAAGTATGTTTGGTGAAAAGCAAGATTCAGGGCGAACAATTAAGGATGTCACTGGCTCAGAGTCTTTTGTTCTTTTGGTGATTTCGGCATTGGTACTGATAATGGGTGTTTTCCCTAATTTTATTTTGAAAATTTCTGAGCCGGCCTCAGAGCAATTATTAGAGTATTTGTCGCAGATTTAAAGAAATATGTATTCAATCATCTCGCTTTCGATTTCTGGACTTTTGACTTTGTTTTTAGGTTTTTCTGAAAATAAAAAGTTGGTATTCCCCCTATCCATATTTTTCATGTTATTGGCTTTGGGCTTAGGATTTGTGGACTGGAACGCACCTGGGTCCTATTTTAACAATATGATTGAAGTTAATAATGAAAGTATAGTTTTTAGCTCCATTGTCATCTCATCGGCCGTTCTTGTGCTTATGCTTTCGGAAGGGTTCAAAGATTTTGAGTTTGCACAGCCTGCTGAATACTTTGCCTTAATACAGCTTTCCTTGGTAGGTACTATCATGATGATTTCGTTTGAAAACCTCATTATGCTCTTTTTAGGTATAGAGATCTTGTCTGTAGCTCTCTACGTTTTAACGGGCTCTGATAAACGAAATATTCGTGGCAATGAAGCCGCTATTAAATATTTTCTGATGGGAGCATTTGCCACAGGTATATTGCTTTTTGGAATTGCCATGTTTTATGGTTCACAAGGAAGCTTTGATATTCATGCCTTAAGTGGGCTGGAAGAACGAAGCGGAGAGGAGCTCGGTTTTCTTTGGATTGGCTGTACATTCATGCTGATAGGCTTAACTTTTAAAGTTTCCGCAGCTCCATTTCATTTTTGGTCCCCAGATGTGTACGAGGGAGCGCCTACTATTTTTACGGCTTTCATGGCGACAGTAGTAAAGACAGCGGGGTTTGTGGCTATTTACAGGATACTTTCTATCACCTTTCAGGAGATTTCAGATTTCTGGTGGATAATTATAGCCATACTGACTTGCCTTTCTTTAATTATAGGAAACCTAACAGCTGTTAAACAAGATAGTTTTAAGAGATTGATGGCTTACTCTAGTATTTCTCATGCAGGGTTTATGTTAATGGCTTTGATAGGAGATATAGAAAAGGCCTCTGGTACGATCATGTTTTACTCCGTTGCGTATACTTTAGCTACTGTTGCTGCATTTGGTGTTTTAATGGCTCTGTCTAAACATAGGCTAGAAAATGGAAGATCCTATGAAAAGATTGATTTGTTCTCTGGCTTGGCTAAAGAAAACGGTTTACTTACTGCCGTTTTAGTAATTTCTTTACTTTCCCTTTCTGGTATTCCTTTAACTGCTGGTTTTTGGGGTAAATTCTTTGTTTTCAGCGGAGTAGCTGCTAAAGGATTTTATGCTTTTTTAATATTGGCGATTCTGATGTCAGCTATTTCAATCTATTATTACTTTAGACCTATTTCTTATTGTTTCATGAAGGCTAAGGATTTTCCGAAAGTGCATTTAAATCGTTACAACAAGTTAATATTGATTGTATGTACTATTGGAACAATTCTTTTAGGAATATTTCCAAACGTTTTACGTTCAATATTCTAAAAGGAATTTATTGAAAGTGCTTTTCACTCTCAAGATTCGGGAAATTCTTTTAGAGAATGGCTCAAAAATTTTATCGTAGTAGTTGCATTGGGGCTTTAGGAAGCAGGTACTCTAATTTCACGTCGTGAAGTCATTAATCCTTTCCTTGGTGATTTCTGCCTTTTCCTTAGTGGGAACGGTGCTCATTTGTCGGGTATGGTGGTGAGTTTTGCGGTTAATTTTCTTGGGCATAGATTTTTCACGTTCAGCACCATAGGTATTAATCAATTGCTTATCCCGCAATGGGATTTAGCCAAGAATAGTCTATAATAATTTAATATTTTAAGTTTTTTTTAAAGAAAAAAAGACATCAAAATACCATAATCTTAAAATTTCCTTAAGTTTAAGTCTTATTCTATAACTCTTAAAATAAAAATTACCGATGAAAAAATTAATCGCTGTTATGTTATTAGCTGGAATGGCTTCTTTCACTGCTTGTTCTTCTGCTACTGATGCTACTACTGAAGAAGCTGCTGTTGTTGAAGACGCTGCTGCTGTTGTTGAAGACGCTGCTATGGAAACTATGGATGCTGCTGAGGCAGTTGTAGATTCAGCAAGTGCTACTATGGAAGAAGCTACTGAAACAGTTGAAGAAGCTGTAGCTGAATAATATTAGCTAATATTCTTTAAAGAAGCCTTCTCATTTTAAATGGGAAGGCTTTTTCTTTTTTAGACTCTATATTTGTACAAAAAATCCGCATGTTAAATAGAACACAACCTCCGCAATTCAAAGCCATTCAAGCCATAGAGCTTCCAGAGATAAAAAAGGAGGTTTTGCAAAATAATTTAAACCTCTATACAGCCGGTTTTGCTAAACAGGACGTCCTTAAAATCGAATTGATTTTTAATGCTGGTTCAGCTTTTGAAAAGAAGAGTGGCATATCATCCATATTCTCTCAGACTTTGCTGGGAGGAACTACTACGAGAACGGGAGCAGAGGTTATTGGTAGTTTGGACCAGTATGGGGGTTTTATTGAGTTAAGTTCCCGAGTAGAGAGGTTTCACATGATTCTGTATGGTATTCCAAAGTTTATTGAAAAGTACCTGAGCATTCTTAAGGATATTTTAGAAAATGCAGTATTCCCAGAAGAAGAAATTGAACTTCAGAAAAAGCTTGCCTTGCAAGGTTTAAAACTAAACTTAGATAAATCAACTTTTTTAGCCGGTCGTACTTTTAAAAAACTCCTTTTTGGTGATGAGAATCCATATGGTAAAACGTTGAATAAGGAGAACTTAGAGGCTGTCAACAGAGCAGATTTGATGGATTTTTATCAAGATAATATACAGGGAAGGTCTTTTAAAATATTTATTTCTGGGAATGTAGGTCCAAAGGAAGAGTTGGCTGTGAAAAATACTTTTGGCAAAATAAATTATATTTCAAACTCAGCTCTAGAGCTTACTTATCCTAAAGATATGCCAAAGAGACAGGAGCTTGTAGAGATGAAAGATAAATTGCAGTCTACGATCCGGTTGGGAAAGCCTATGTTTGATAGGAAACATCCTGATTTTTTTAAAATGCTAGTTACTAATACGGCTTTTGGCGGCTATTTTGGGAGTAGGTTGATGAAAAATATAAGAGAGGAGAAAGGCTTTACCTACGGTATTTCATCATCTTTTACGCCATTAAATGGATTTGGTTATCTGTTGATCGGTTCAGATGTAGTCAAAGAAAATACTGCCGAGACTTTTGATGAAATTGGTAAGGAAATAAAAGAACTACAGACGAAGTCTATCGGGAAAGAAGAATTAGAGGCTGTTAAAAATTATATGTGTGGTAGTTTTGCGGGCTCTCTTACTACGGCTTTTGAGATAGTAGATAAACACAAAAACCTAATCATCTATGATTTGAATATAAAGTTCTATAACGACTTCATCACGGAGATTAACGCTGTCAACTCAGACGACATCTTAGAAATGGCCACAAAATACCTCGACTTAAACAGTATGAGTGAAGTTGTTGTTGGCGAGCGTATCTAAACAGGAAAAAACAAATCTTCCTCCTCCATAGCTTTGTAGCTTAAGACATTGGTGAGGACCATAAGGATGAGGGTTCTGGATGCTTGTTTTAGAGGGATATTAGCCAGTTTTGCAAACGTATTGAGTGTAATGGATTTATGCTCTTTAAGATGACTCATAAGCATGCGTTCTTTATCTCCATAGGAAAATCTGAGGCTTTTATTTTTCTTGAGGCCTTTAAGTATTTCTCGGATTTCTTTGCTTGCCTGAATAGTTTTGTCCGCTTCCCTTACATAAACTCTTTGATTTCCTTCCTCTTGTACTTTATGCGGTTTGTCAGCACTTTCTTTGAAATGAAAGATAATTATTTCCCTTTCTTTTGGAAGCTTAATTCGTTCGATAGCATAAGTAAGTTTTGGAGAGACACCTTTCTCAATTTCTCTGACCATGACATACTCTTCTTCATCTGCAAAAGCAACACCAGGAATACGGCCATCATCATCTACGCCCAAAAATAGCATTCCGCCAGACGTATTGGCAAAGGCCACCATCTCACGAATAATTTTATCAGGATGTTTGGCCTTGAATTTAAACTCAATTTTGAGTCCTTCTCCTTGAGATACCAGTCTTTCGAGCTCTGATACTGTTCTGGGTTCTTTTCTTTCTGCGTCGTACTGTAAGATCACCGTGATATTTTTTTGGCTTGGCTAAAAGTACATATGGATAAGAAGTAAAACAAAAGCCCTAATGTGGAATTGGTTTTATATTTTTGATAAGTAAAATTTATTTTTATCTATATGCCTAGTTTTAAAACCTTAACGCTACTTATGATTACATCATTTGGCCTACATGCCCAACAAAAGAATGTTGGAAGACTCACTGCTGAAGACCCTGGGTTTTATGAATTAATAAGTAAGGACGCCGCAATAGAAGTATTGGCTAGTGGCTTTACTTGGTCAGAAGGACCCGTCTGGAGCAAAGAAGGTGAATATCTATTATTTTCAGATGTGCCAGAGAATACTATTTATAAATGGAAAGAGGGAGAAGCCCTAAGTATTTTCTTAAAACCATCCGGCTATACTGGAAAGCTGCCATACAGTTCTGAGCCAGGTAGTAATGGACTCATCATAAATAATGCTGGCGAATTGGTGGCCTGCGAACATGGGGATAGACGCTTAACTAAGATGCCGTTAAATGGTCCCGGAGGTAAGTTCCCGTTAGCGGACCATTGGGAAGGTAAACGTTTCAATAGCCCAAATGATGTAGTGCAGGCGGCTGATGGCACCTACTATTTTACAGATCCGCCATATGGCTTAATTGACAGAGAAAACTCAAAGGATAAAGAAATTGACTTTTTTGGGGTTTATAGAGTGGACCCTAAAGGGAAATTAACCTCCGTAATAAAGGATTTAACCAGACCTAATGGTGTAGCTCTCTCTCCAGATGAACGTGTGCTTTATGTCGCTCAGTCGGACCCTGAAAGGGCTATTGTGATGTCTTATCCCATTTTAGAGGATGGCGAACTAGGAAATGGCGAGGTGCTTTTTGATGCCACGGCTATGGTGAAGGCAGGTTTGGTTGGGCTTCCTGATGGTCTGAAGACTGACGCTTCAGGAAATATTTTTTGCACTGGTCCAGGAGGTATTATGGTATTAACTTCAAAGGGTAAATTGTTGGGTAGAATTGATACAGGGCAAGCCACATCAAATTGTGCATGGGGAGATGATGGTTCTGTGCTTTATATAACAGCTGATATGTTTTTGTGTAGAATCAAAACTAAAACAATCGGCAAAGGTTTTTAATGTTCCTTTTCAGCAAAAAAATAGTACTCTTAAATATCCCGAGATATCTAAATTAGATTTCTTTGATAATGATTTGGAATCTACCTATTTTTACGGCTCGTTTTTGCGGACTGTAGAACGACGTATAAATTTTATTTAAAATTTTAGAATGGCATTAATTAACAGAATTAGAGAAAACTCTGCCCTTACTATAGGGATTTTGACGGTAGCATTACTCGCATTTATTATTGGTGATTACTTTACAAGTCAGTCTTTTGGAAGTAGTGGTCAACAAGAAGTGGGAGAGATAAATGGTGTTGGGATTGATAGGCAAGAGTTTACCAAGCTCGTAGATGCTCAACGTCAGCAACAAGAGCTTTCTACTGGCAGAGCATCATCAGAGCAAGAACTAAAAAACATTAGAGAGCAGGTATGGGAGCAGCTAGTTCAAAGCAATGCTTTCCAAGATGAATATGATGCTCTAGGTATAGATATTACTTCGGATGAGTTAAGAGAAATGATTCAGGGGACTAAAAATCTGCATCCTTTTATTCGTCAGCAATTCACAGACCCCCAAACGGGTATATTTAATGCTGCTCAGCATAGAGAGTTTATAAATGCTGCGGCAAATAAAACATTGCCTCCGGGCCAGCAATTAGTATGGGATAATTTCAAATCTAGCCTGCTCCAAATTAGAAAAAGTGAGAAGTATCAGAATTTAGTGAGTGCGGGTGATTACATTACAACCGCTGAAGCTAAAAAGGAGTATGAGGTACAAACTATAAAAGCGTCATCAGAGTACTTATACGTTCCTTTCTATTCTGTTTTAGATAGCACGGTTTCTATTTCTGATAATGAGGTTGAGAAGTATTACAGCAACCATTCAAGTGAATTTCAAGGAATTGACAGTCGTTCGATAGATTATGTGCTCTATCAGGTATTGCCATCGGCGGAAGATTCGGCAAATCTTCAGTTAGAGATTAATGATCTTGCAAGAGGTTTGGCGGCCGCTCAAAATCCAAATGCCTATGCGTCTGCTAATTCTGATGTTAGTAATCCTAAACTTTGGGGTGCTGCAGATGTAACAAACGAGTTAAAGACGGTCATAAGCACTTCAATAGTTGGAAGTGTAATTGGTCCAATTAAAGAAGGTCAGAATTATAGCATTTATAAGTATCAAGGAACATTACAAGATACTTTGAGTACGCTAAGAGCGTCTCATATATTGATTCGTGCAGATGAAGCCTCAAAAGGGGAGGCTAGAGTAAAGGCTCAAAACCTACTAGCTCAAATTACAGGTGGTGGCAACTTTGAAGCTCTCGCTAGAATTAATGGAACAGATGGAACAGCCCAGCAAGGTGGAGATTTAGGCTTTTTTAGTAATAACGGACAAATGATACCTGCGTTTGAAACAGCGGTGTTTGCTCATTCAGGCACTGGCCTGATACCAAGATTAATTGAAACTGATTTCGGATATCATATAGTGAAGGTAACGGAGGCTAAATCAAATGTTAAGTACAAGATAGCCGCGATAACCAAAATTCTAGAACCTTCTGAAATCACATTGAACGATACGTATCAAACAGCGGAATCTTTAAGGTCAGGTGTGGAGACTATTGAAGAATTAAAGGCTGCAGTAGAGGCTGACGGTGACTTAGTACTTTTATCTGCTGAAAGAGTTTCAGCTTCAGCAGCTGGTTTTAGTTCTCTTCAGGATGCTAGAGAAATCGTACTGTGGGCTTATGATAGTAAAATAGAAGTAGGAGAAATATCGGATAGAGTATTTGTTCTAGGAGATACGTACGTTATCGCAGGATTGAAAGCCGCTTCTGATAAGGAAAGTCCAAAAGCAGCCGATTTTAAGTCCCAAATAGAAGCTAAGATTAGGAATCAGAAAAAAGCAGCTATTCTCATAGCAAAATTAGGTAGTGAGTCTGGTGATTTTGAGGCTATTGCTAAGTCTTATGGTGCCGGTGCTCTGTTGGAATCTGTAACGGATATCAACATGCTTACGGGTATGCTGAATAGTGCAGGTATTGATGGCGTTGCTATTGGAAAACTATTTGGTATGAAAGTAAATGAAAGCACTAAGCCTTTTGCAGGGGATAATGGTGTTTTCATGATGAAGAAATTAGACGAGACCTTAGCACCAGAAATAGCTGACTATTCTAAATATAAAGATGATATCAGTCTAAAAGTTGGTGTATACGGGAATGCTCAAGCGGCCGATCAAGCGGTACGCGAAGCAGCAGAGATTGTAGACAGAAGATCTAAGATATTCTAGTCATTTGAGAGAATTAATTCGAAAGGGATTCCAAGAGGCGTCCCTTTTTTTATGAACTTTATTTTATGAATAATTTATTTCCCGTTTTCTTAAAGCTAGAACAAATGAGCCTACTAATTGTGGGTGGTGGCTATGTAGGCTTAGAAAAGCTGGAGGCCGTTTTGAAAAACTCTCCAAAGACCAATATCTCGCTGGTGGCTCCTGAAATATCAAAGGAAATTCAAGAATTAGCCAAAACGTGTAACATGACACTTCTTTTTGAGCCTTATAATAAGAGACACATCCTTGGTAAAAATTTAGTAATTGTGGGTACAGGACTTGTCGAAGTGAGTAGCGTAGTACAAGCCGACTGTAAGGAGACTAATATTTTGGTTAATGTGGCTGATAATCCACCTTTGTGTGATTTTTATCTGGGCTCTGTTGTTATAAAAGGGGACTTAAAGGTGGCTATCTCCACGAATGGGAAGTCACCAACCTTTGCGAAGCGTTTTCGCGAGATATTAGAGCAAGTTTTGCCGGATTCCCTGCAAGAGACCCTAGATAATCTTCAGCTCCTTAGGAATAGATTAAAAGGGGATTTTGAATACAAAGTAAAGAAGCTCAATGAAATAACCAATGTGATGAAAAAGAAGTCCTAAATACTAGCTTCCTATTTTCAGGGTTTCACAAGCTTTCCTAGCGGCGTCTTGTTCCGCTTTCTTTTTATTCCAACCCTGCCCTTCGCTTATTATTTCGTCATCTACTTTTACCTGTGCCACAAACTCTTTGCTATGATGCTTGCCGTTTTCTTTAACGATGTCAAAAGCCACTATTTTACCCCGAGATTGAGACCATGTAAGTAAAATACTCTTGTAATTGGCATTGTTTTTTATAACCTTATCTAAGTCGAAGTGATTAGCAATGAGGTTTTTAACAATGAAATTTTTGGCAAAAATAAAACCTTTATCTAAGTATACAGCACCTATCAGGGCCTCCATAGCATCACCATACATGGAAGTCCTTGTATGCGTAACTCGGCTACCATCAAACGTAATAAGACTATCAAGACCAATTTTACGGGCAATCTGGTTTAAAGATTCTCGGTTTACAATTCTAGACCTTATTTCGGTCAAGAAGCCCTCATCCCTGAATGGGTATTTTTTAAATAAGTATTCGGCAATTATCATACCTAGTACAGAGTCTCCTAAATACTCTAGCCTTTCATTTGATTCTTTAAAACCTTGTACAGCGGACTTTTTGGAGGCAGAAGTATGCCTCAGAGCCAACCTATAAAGGGACTCATTTTTGGGCTTAGAGCCGATAATCCGTTCTACAGATTTCCTGAATTCCTTGGCTTTAGGATCGGGCCTAAAATAATCTAGTATTTTTTCTTTTACTGCCATTAAGTATTTGAATCAGCTCAGGAGCCATGAGCCATGCAATTTAGCCATTATATTTTTTGAATATAAGTGTAGCGTTATGACCACCAAATCCGAAACAATTAGATAGTACAACGTCAATTTTCCTAGACTTGGCTACGTTTGGAGTTAAGTCAATGCGGGCATCTATTTTCTCGTCAACATTGAATAAATTAATGGTAGGCGGGACTATTTGATGCTTAATAGCCAAAATCGCGGCCACAGATTCTACGGCCCCTGCACCTCCTAAAAGATGGCCAGTCATAGACTTTGTGGAGCTCAAACTTACTCTATATGCGTGGTCCTTAAATAGATTCTCTATAGCTGTAATTTCCTGTGGATCTCCCAAGCCAGTAGATGTTCCATGAGTATTAATATAATCAATGTCTTCAGGTACCATGTTTGCGTCTCTAAGAGCATCTTCCATGGAAAGAAAGGCACCTAATCCGTCTGGATGTGGGGCAGTGATGTGATAGGCATCAGAAGACATTCCTCCTCCGGCTAATTCACAATATATTTTAGCTCCTCTAGCTTTAGCATGTTCATATTCTTCCAAAATAAGGCTGGCTCCACCTTCTCCAAGTACAAAACCATCTCTATCGGCATCATAAGGTCTAGATGCTGTCTTATAATCATCATTACGTGTAGATAATGCTCTTAGAGCATTAAATCCACCGATACCCGCACGGGTCACTGCTGCTTCAGAACCGCCAGTGACGCAGGCCACCATTCTACCTAAGCGTATGTAATTAAAGGCATCGATTACGGCATTG
The DNA here is from genome assembly GCA_051269965.1 of Algoriphagus sp. Classification (GTDB taxonomy): domain Bacteria; phylum Bacteroidota; class Bacteroidia; order Cytophagales; family Spirosomataceae; genus Arcticibacterium. The sequence goes on from JBNMFK010000010.1 coordinate 14,901, forward strand.
TTTGTGGATGCACAAGCAGACACGGTTACAAAATTTGGCCCTCTAAAACCATGACGCATAGAAATTTGACCTGAGGCCGAATCTGCTATCATTTTAGGTATAAAGAAGGGGTTTATTTTTGGGATCATGTCTGTAGCGGCCAAATTGAGCATTTCTTCCTCAAAAGTTTTTAAGCCACCAATACCAGATCCCCAGATAACGCCTATCTTATTTCTGTTTACTTTGTCCATATCAAAACCAGCATCTGCTACGGCCTGATCTGCAGCTACGACACCAAACTGCGTGAATAAGTCCATTTTACGAGCGTCTTGTCTGGCGATGAAGTCTGTAGCCTCAAAGTTTTTTAATTCACAGGCAAACCGGGTCTTATAAGCAGAGCAGTCAAATCGCGTAATGAGATTTGCTCCACTTACACCATTTTTCAGGCTCTCCCAGAAAGAATCTACGTCATTGCCTATCGGCGTTAATGCTCCCAAGCCAGTAACTACTACTCGTTTTAATTCCATATTAGTCTTGATTAGAAATGAAAAAAAGTTCAACATTCAATCTACAAAACTGAATATTGAACTCTCAAAATGTGTCAAGAAAATTATTTAGTGTTATCCTCTAAATAAGATACTGCTTGACCTACCGTTTGGATATTTTCTGCTTGGTCGTCTGGGATAGATACATTGAATTCTTTTTCAAATTCCATGATTAGTTCAACAGTATCTAGAGAATCTGCTCCTAAGTCGTTGGTAAAAGAAGCTTCAGTAGTCACTTCTGACTCCTCAACACCCAGTTTTTCAACAATAATTTTCGTTACTTTCGATGCGATATCTGACATTATGAAAATGTTTTTGGTTTAAATCTCTGCAAAGAAAATTCAATTTTCTGAAACCAACAAAATACCCATTGGTTTTTTGATGTCGTTAACAATAACCACATTTGTTATGTAGAACCAAATATGCCTTTTAAATGAGTTTAGAGAGCCTTTTCTTTAAAAAAGACAATTCGAATAACTTCTTCTTATTAGCTGGACCTTGTGCTATTGAAGGACGAGAGGGTGCTTTTAGAATTGCAGAGAAAATTGTCAAAATGACGGAGAAACTTGATGTACCACTCATATTTAAAGGGAGTTATAGAAAAGCAAACAGAACCAAAGCCGATTCTTTCACTGGAATAGGAGATGAGAAGGCTTTGGGAATTCTAAGGGAAATAAGTCAAACTTTTGGGATACCTACGGTAACAGACATACATGAAACCCATGAAGCTGCATTAGCCGCTGAGTATGTAGACGTTTTACAAATACCCGCTTTTTTGTGTCGTCAAACTGAGCTACTTGCAGCAGCGGCCAAAACAGGCAAAGCTGTAAATATTAAAAAAGGGCAATTTATGTCTGGAAATTCCATGGGTTTTGCGGTAGAAAAGGTCTTACAAGAAAATTCAATGGCTAATGTATTTCTTACAGAACGAGGCAATTCTTTTGGCTACTCTGATTTAGTAGTAGATTATAGGAATATCATAGACATGAAAAAGTTTAATGTACCCGTAATAATGGATTGTACGCATTCGCTTCAAAGACCGAATCAAACAAGTGGTGTTACAGGGGGAAATCCTGAGTTAATAGGAACCATTGCGAAAGCTGCCATAGCAGTAGGAGCAGACGGCCTCTTCATAGAAACACACCCAGATCCCGCCAATGCCAAATCTGATGGTGCCAATATGCTGCATTTAGATAACTTGGAAAAGCTTTTGGAGGAATTGGTTAGGATTAGGCAGGTGGTGGCTTAGTAATTTTAAATGTTGATTTCACTTTAGGTGAAGATTAGTTTGGCTAGAGTTCTTTGTCAATATTGCTCCATATCCATTCTCAAATGTAGTGTAAGTAGGGTTTACGCCCTCAAATATTGTAAAGAAGTTAAGCGGCTCATTCATTTTATAATAATAGTCAAAGTAAGAATCATTTACTGAGCTGACTATAACCTCAATTCGGTTTATGTCTCCATTACCGAACGGATCCTCTTGGAGACTACCTTCTGTTTCGGCATAAAATTGGAAAGTTGCTTTGCTGTTTTCAAAGCAGCTTCTTTTAAAGAACTTCTTAGACGAAATATATGAATAGACACATGGGTTTTCCAACTCTCCAAAATCCTCGGCCGAGACTATGTTTGCACTAGTAACTACGTTATCTTGATAACCTCTGATTTCAAACATTAAATAAGGAATAGATGAGGAGAAGTCTGAAAGAGAGACATTGATTAATTTGGTAGGTATTCTTGGGTTTAAAGGTGATGTGGCAGACTCATCCGATGCCCAAACCGAGTCAATCTTTAAAGCAGGTAATCGTGGTTCAGGGTTGGAGGATGCCTCAGGAATTAAGTCTGAAGAGACTCTAATTTGATAAGAATGACCTTCTAATGGTTTATTGAATTCAGAAGAACTAAATAAAGAGCTATTAGGTGCTGCATGTGATAACTTTTCAAGAAAGACACCGTCTTCATAAATGTCGACCTCTGTGCTTTCTAAAAACTGCTTGTTAAATCTTACTTCTCCAGTTGGAGGGTAGGTCTTATCAACTTTTACTTGAAAAACTTGACCTGATTGAAATTCACTAAAAACAAAAAAACGGCTGTCTTCAAAAGGAAATTCAACCGTGATATCCTTTTCGCACGAGAAAAGGGATAAGAAGAAAAATAAGATAGCTATTTTTTTCATTTGAATTTTATACTGTAGCTGATATAAGGAAGGAAAGGGATGAAATTGTTTTTACTTGGTGAAATGCCCCATCCTAATAAACTAGTTCTTAAAGTATTGAATACCGGTTGGTAGTTTGTCTTAAGAAAGAAGGAATTATTATGGTTGTAGGCATTATAAACACCAATAGACAATACCCTCTCATTATTGCCTTGAGTTTCTTTGGAGAAACTAGCATTAATATCTAACCTGTGGTAGTCAGGTGTCCTGAAATTATTAAGGTCACCGTAGATATAATTTGGGTAGTTTATATTTTCATTAATAAATAAGTTGGAATGTGATGCTACGGGCACCGTTATAGGCCTGCCAGATTGAAATACCCAGTTGGTAGAGAGATTTACTTTTGAATTAACTTGATAGGCTCCTGTTACGTTTAAAGTATGTCTTCGGTCATAGTTGGCGGCGTACCACTGACCGTCATTAATGTTGTCAAATTTCCTATTATTGAAAGCATAGGTATAGGCTAGCCAACCCGTAAATTTCCCCTTACTTTTATCTAGCATCACCTCAAGTTCGTAAGATTCTCCTGTCCCATTCTTTTCAACGAGATCTTCATAATTTGATTCTGAATTAATGATAAAGTTCTGTCCACTTTTATAATCAATTAAGTTTGTATAGTCTTTTCTGTAAACATCTAAAGCGAGCCGCCATGCTGAGCCTATTTTTTGGGAAATCCCAGCACTATACTGTATAGAACGCTCAAAGGGCAACTTTTTACTGGCAGGAATCCATAAGTTGTTGGGAAGTCCACCACTACTAGAGTTTAAAAGATGAAGGAATTGCCCCATTTTAGAGAACCCAAATTTGAAGGCTGTTTTTTTAGACGGATAAAAGGATAAAGAAAGACGAGGTTCTAATGAATTATATGCACTGTCTTGAACAGAAAAGCTTGCATATCGGAGACCAGCCTGTAGAGAAAACCATGGTGTTATTTGGGTATTGAACTCGCTAAATAAAGCAGTTTCTATTGCTTTTATTCTGTCGTTGTTTCCCGGAATATTTATCTCATAAGTGCTGCTAATATTAACAGGTTTATAGAAATGAGAAGTAAGTTCTCCTCCCAGAAATATTTCGCTTTTTGAGTTTGGGTAAATCTCCAAAGTGCTTTTAAGCATTAGATCTGTCAAAGCGGATTTAGATTTAATAAAATCTCTTTTTTTATCCTTATCTATTAATGAAGAACCCAAACCATAGCTGTATGAAGAGTAGGCCACGGTATTTTAAAATAACACTTTCTGACCAATTGGCTTTATGTAACGTACACTTCCCGTAAGATTACCCCAATTAATTTTATATTTTTCAAAGGCCATACTATTATTGGATTTTACATACAGGATATCGTTTCCATTATAAACACTGAAAATAAGCTGACTATGGTCACTAAAAGCCTTGCTCCATTTAAGGTTTAGGTCATACAAGTTATAATTGAAATATTGCCCGCCTACTTTTAAATAGCTGATGTAGGAAGGTAATAATAAAAGGGAAAGATTGGTGACTCTGGCGGCAGCCAATTAGGCTCCCATATCTTTTCCTGACTTTGTTTTTACAGGTCCTTCGAGGAGTAACCGCGAATTAATAAGACCAAGGCTAAACTCTTTATTAGTTTTTTTTGAACTCCCTTCCTTTGAATTATATCTATCACAGATGAAAGCCGTCCACCATATCTGGCCGGAAATCCAGCCTTATAAAGTTTAACATCCTGAATAGCATCAGGGTTAAAAACAGAAACGAGCCCAAACAGGTGTGTTACATTATAAACAGGTGTCTCATCCAAAATAATAAGGTTTTGGTCTGGGCTTCCTCCTCTCACAAGTACTCCGGCAGTGCCCTCGGTTGTATTTGTTACGCCAGGAGTTAAAGCGAGGGCTTTTAATACATCGGTTTCGCCAAACAACGCAGGTACTTTTTTTAGACGTTCTATGGGGATGGAGACTAGCCCAATGGGAAGTTTATGATATTCTTTGTCAAAAGATTTGATAGTGATTTCATTCAAAATATTAGATGCGGGTTTCATTTCAATGTTTTGAAATTTTGAAATGCCAGCCTCATCCAAGTTTATTTCTTTGGCTTCATAGCCAACAAAAGAAAAATTTACTGGGCAAGGGCAATTTCCCAATTTTAAGGAAAAGTAACCATATTCATTGCTTGTGGCATAAGTGCCAGAATTAGATGAGTAGATATTGACATTTGAAAGGCTTTCACCAGATTCCGCATCTCTAACATAGCCCGTTATGGTTTGAGAAAAAGTTTGGCCAGCCCATAAGAGGCCAGCCAAAAAAAATATAAGAAAAGGTACTTTCATTTAGTGTTTTGAAAGGTTTAATCAACAATTTGTTTCGGAGATTGTAACATAGTGATTGTTTCCATCTAGACCCTTAAAATAAGCTGTATAAGTATAGGAGTGGACATAATTTCCATACCATCCTGCAAAATTGGTGTTATATAAAGTACCTGGACTCCAAGATTGATTGCTGTAGGCATTAGTTGAAGGATCTGCTGTCCAGTGGGAGCCTTAAACTGCTATTTCAGGTGCATCTTGGGCTACCCAAATCCCCAAGGTCTTTTTCGATGGTGTGCTTGATATTCAAGATAATTCCAGAATTTTAAATTCCCATGACCTGAGATCTAAAGAGTTACGCTGCCCCATCTAGTATCTGAATCAGCCTTCAATCTGTAATCTTTGTTATTTGCGGAGTATTGAACATAGCTACATGTTGCTCTTAAGTTTGTCTTCGAGGTTTGCTCTCATCCTTGAGTTCTATTTTTTCCATCTTTAATTAAGTAGAGTTTTGAACCTTCCATTTTTATTTCGTCTTCCTCAATCAAGAATTTCAAATCTTTGTTAAAGTAAAGTCTAAGGAATGTTGATTGTAGATTATTTTCAAGAGTTAATTCACCATTTTCTTCTGTTAAAACGATAAAAGATTTCAGTTCTTCTGGGATAATACGAATTTTCGAGATCTCAATAAGTTTTTCTTAAGGTAAGTTATCATAAAACTTATAAACACCTTCAAAGCCTTTATTATTAAAGTGAGAGAAAAACTCTTCCCTTCCTACACGAGAGCTTAAAACATAGTTTGTTATTAGATCAAAAGACTCTTTTGAATAAAAATGGAGAGTTCCGTCCTTTAATTGCACATGTTGATCAATAGCCATAATTTCCTTATCAGGATATTCACCCGAAGCGTGTTTTTTGTTAAAGGGCTCCATCTTTGAATCTTGACACGAGAAAATAAACACTGATAGTAGAAGTGTTGTTAATAAACGTTTCATATTTTAATATGTTTAAATTGTTAAAATTTGAATTCCAAAGCCTCCTTCGTCCGCCAAGATATTCGAAAGCGTTGTTGATATAAACGTCGTGCTAATTGAATTACCAAAAATTAGTGTGGGCTAAGAAATAAATTAGCCAAGACTTAGAGATGTAGCTACATCTATTTGGCTTTCATGCTTCTTCTCCTAATCTTACTTAAGGTAGTCGGGTGTATCTGCAGCATGGAAGCTACCCATACACGGTTAATTAGTTTAGGATAAGCCTTAAGAAAGAGTTTATATTTAAGTCATTATTCTTAGCAGCAAGTATCAAGGCCATTGTCTCCATTTGAAACATATGTTTACAAAAGACTTTTTTAAGCATATCGTTATCTTCCAGCTGTATGTTGTTATCTATCTTCAGCGTTCGGTCCCCGCTTTCTAATGCTTGTACAATAAACTTGGAGGGTAAGCCTAGATATAGTCCTCTAACAGGAAGTAAAATGTCACCTTCAGAGAAAACTTGATGATTTATTTCATGGTGGTCTTCGTAATAATACGTTCTAAAAAGTCCTTTCCGGATAATGAAGGCTTTGTTTGACACTAGCCCTTCTCTAAGGAGTCGTTGACCTTTTGTTACTATCGTGATAGGTGTTTCATAAGAAATGCGTGGGGCTTAACCAGAAAGTTGTGTAAGCATGGATGGTCAGATTTATGTTACTGGAAGGAACATGACTTAGTTATTAATCTGTTCAATACGGCTTTCAGCATTTTTATGGACAGCTACCGTTAGCCTCATAAAGAAAGGAGTGCAGTTGACTCAGGCTTCTTTACTTTAAATATGTTGTAATTTGAACCTTGTCGTTTGCTAGCATGTATTGTCTTCTACTAATCGCTAATACTAGAATCAAGCTTTTTTATTAGCTTTGTTATTCAATTGCTTTTCTTAAAAAAATATAATGGCTAAAACTTTTCGCAAGAAAAAAGCAGCACCTACAAGGCAGCGAGTAGCCGCTGCGAAAATGGAGAATCCGAAAATGACGGGTGCTCAAATTCAACTAATTTTTGGAGTTTTATTTCTAATAATATCTCTGGTGATGCTTATCTCCTTTATGTCTTACCTATTTACGGGAGAGGCAGACCAAGACCTAGTTCAAAAGAACTTTAGAGCAGCCATTGAGAATTCAAATAAAAAGGCAGAGAATGCCTTAGGTGTTTTTGGAGCTTTTATTTCTCATTTTTTTATCTTTAAATGGTTTGGTATTGCCGCGTTCGGTCTCATACCTATCATAGCCTTGTCGGCCTTCAGGCTCATTTTTCAGCAAGACCTGTTTAGGTTTAGCCTAAATCGTTTTGTGAAAGCCAGTGTCTTTTATGTGTTATTCTCTTCGCTTTTCTTAGGTTATTTTGTTTTCCAATTTGGTATTGCTGTTGACAAAATCAGTGGGGGCATAGGTTACAGGTTAAATGAGACTTTGAATCATGTTTTAGGTTGGGGGAGCATTTTGCTCATTTTATTAATGTTGTTTTTATGGCTCGTCTTTTTTCATGGTCTTACTCAGATTGACAATTACTTTCTTGGAAGAAGTGCGGAGTCTGACATTGATGAAAGTCGTAGCACCGCAAAGGCCAAAGACAAGGAAACCTTATTTAAGGAAGTTGAGCCAGAGGCTCCAGGGACCTTACCAGAAAAACCTTTTGATGGGGGTATTTCTTTTAGCGTTGAAAAGCCAGAGCCGGAGATTACAAGAGTTCCCGTAGTGACTGATAATGATGAGGTGAAATTAGAATTGGCCGAAGAGGATACCAGTTTCTTAATAGAAAATGAAGAAGATAATAAGGATCTAGAGGAATTTGGCCCATATGATCCAAAACTAGATTTGTCAACCTACATGTATCCTCCTACAAGCTTGCTTAGCGAACATCATATGGGAGGTATGGGAAGTAAAGTTTCTCAGGAGGAATTAGAAGCTAACAAAATCAATATTGTAGAAACGATGAAGAATTTCTCGATTGGAATCTCTTCTATTAAGGCTACGATTGGGCCTACGGTAACCCTGTATGAGATTGTGCCAGATGCAGGAGTAAGAATCTCTAAAATAAAAAACCTCGAAGACGATATTGCTCTTAATCTTGCGGCTTTAGGGATAAGAATTATTGCTCCTATGCCAGGAAAGGGTACTATAGGGATAGAGGTACCAAATAAAAACCGCGAATTAGTATCCGTCAAATCGGTCTTTGGCGGAGAAAAGTTTAGAAATTGTAAATACGAGCTTCCTATTGTCTTGGGAAAGACTATTGCTAATGAAATTTTCATCTCGGATTTGGCAAAGATGCCTCACTTGATGATGGCCGGAGCTACGGGCCAAGGGAAGTCGGTTGGTATTAATGTGATTTTAGCTTCTTTACTATACAAAAAGCATCCTGCCGAAGTGAAATTTGTTTTGGTGGATCCTAAAAAGGTAGAGCTTTCTCTATTCAATAAAATTGAAAGGCATTTTTTGGCTACCCTTCCCAATGCCGAAGACGCCATTATCACTGACACCAAAAAGGTAATTTATACTTTAAATTCGCTCTGCATAGAGATGGATAATCGATATGACCTATTGAAAAATGGTGGTGTTAGAAATATTCGGGAGTATAATGCCAAGTTCACGAAGAGAAAGCTTAATCCTGAAAAAGG
>JBNMFK010000011.1:0-23350 GCA_051269965.1 Algoriphagus sp.
CTTTAGGGCCCATTTCTATTTCAAAAGTCACTTTATTGCCTTCGGCAATAGGGTCAATTGTATTGTTCACATGGACAAAAATACTGTCTTGGCTTCCTTGGTCTTTAATAAATCCGTATCCTTTCGAATCGTTGTAAAAACTTACGGTTCCTTTTCTTTCAACTTCCTCTGGTGGGCCTTCTTCTCTCTTAGGTACACCTATTTCAATGCTTTCTGCATCAATTTCTTCTTTTTCTGCGTCTGGATCTGGTGGCGTGTTGGTAATATTTCCTAACTCATCCACGTAAGCAATCATATCTTCTAACTTACCAGACTTCTCAAGGTCTTTTCTGGAAAGCCTTTTTTCCATTTTCTCTTTCCTTCTTTTTTCCTTCTTATTTCTGACTTCCTTCTTACTAAATGTCTCCTGCGATCTGCCCATAAACTATTTTAAATTAATCGATATAAACTCCTTTGGTGTAATTGATAATACACAAAAGAACTTAACAAAACAAAGGTAATTCAAAAAAATGTAAAAACTTCATAAGAAGTCTCACGAATAATTTCATTGTACTTAAAACACTACATGTCTTCGAAAAGTGCAATTAGGGAAAGACTTTTTAAAAGGCTAGGAGTATTTCGGGAATTTATCAAAATCGGGTTGCCTTTTTTCTAAAAACGCATCTCTTCCCTCCTTAGCTTCATCTGTCATATATCCTAGTCTAGTAGCCTCACCAGCAAATATTTGCTGACCTACGAGCCCGTCGTCAATCATATTTAAAGAGTACTTTAACATTCTAATGGCCATAGGGCTTTTTTCTAGTATCTCTTGGGCCCATTGAAATGCAGTATCCTCTAATTCATCATGCGGAATAACGTCATTTACCATGCCCATATCAAAGGCCTCTTGAGCGGAATAGTTCCTTCCTAAAAAAAATATTTCTCTTGCTCTTTTTTGGCCGACTTGCCTTGCTAAATAGGCTGAGCCAAAGCCTGCATCATAAGAGGCTACATTAGCATCAGTTTGTTTAAAAATGGCGTGTTCTTTACTAGCTAAGCTTAAATCACATACTACGTGAAGACTATGTCCGCCACCAACGGCCCATCCTGTCACCACACAAATAACAGGTTTACTCATAAACCGAATCTGACGCTGTACTTCGAGGATGTTTAATCTACCTACGCCTATTTCGTCTTTATAGCCATCCCTTCCACGTGAATTTTGGTCCCCACCACTGCAGAAAGCCCAGCCACCATCTTTTGAAGAAGGTCCTTCTCCAGAAAGTAGAACGACGCCTATTTGACCATCATTTCGGGCATCATCAAAGGCATCAATAAGCTCAAAGACGGTTTTGGGTCTGAAGGCGTTTCTTACTTCGGGTCTGTTGAAAGCGATTCGGGCAACACCTTTCGATTTTTTGTAAGTAATGTCTTCGTACATTTTAGCTTCTTTCCAGTCTGGGCTAATCATTATAGAGGAGTTTAATTTTGGTGTTCAAAACTAGTGATAATTAACTAGAAAAGAGGTTCTCTGGCTTTTGTGCTATCAATCACCGTCGTGTATTCGCTAATGGAAGAAATACCGAAATAGCCCAAGGCCGTTTTATTAGAAGTGCTATTAAGGTTGCTGATGTTAGTGGGTATATTGGCCGGCGGAGTAGCAAAAATACCCCCATTTCCAGATTCTTGTCGAACTTGTGAAAGGTAATAAAAGGCGTCATTTGTGATACTCCAAAGTTCTACTCGCAAGGAGTCTCCATGCTGGTACAACCCATCATTTATAGACTGACGGATAGGTAAAATAAAAAGCAAGCCATCTGATAATGCCCCTGGTGAAAAGCCGGCATCAAAGGCCGTAGAAATGGTTGTAGGGTCATTTAATAATTTTCCATTTTTAGTGGTGCGTATCCAGTAAGTGTCTCCGGCTCCTTCTGGGTCTCTGGCATAAAACTCGGCGATATAGCCATCTTCAGGTTCGGTGCTATCTGCTTGGGCGATTGGAAACTTAAAATACTCATACGCAATAGAGTCAATGTTAGGAACCCTGTTGAGGGCAGAGAGGGAGCTATATTCTTCCCCGTTAAAGTTTATGTAAAGGGAATATTGTCTTCCTTCAGTCAGAAAACGGGAATCCTCCTTTGCGAGCACGTACTCGCCGTTTCCCTTGTTCACAAATAGATGGGGCGTTTGGTCTAGTTCATAGATAATCACCTCAGCATCGTTTACGGTGCGTACTGCACTGTTGTCAAAATAGGCCTGAGACAGGCTTAGTCTAATGGTTTGGTCTTCGGCTTTATTCGTTAGCCATCCATCCACTACAAGTTGCTGTACGCCATCCTGGACTTCTAAGTCTATGACGTCTTCACAGGAAGATAGGAACGAAATTAAGGTGAGAGCTAGTATAATATTTTTCATGTTCTCAAAAGTTAAAGTTGTAAGTAACGGCGGGAAGTATAGAGGCAAACACAGAATATGAAACAGCCTCTGTTTGAGAAAAGTCCTGCTCATTTTGACGCACATATACAGAGAAGGGGTTTCTGCGATTATAGACGTTGTAAATAGAGAACACCCATTCACTATCTCCCTTTTTGAAGAATGCATGTTTGTTTTTAAGCGTAGCAGCCAAATCTAGTCTGTGAGATGCTGGAATTCTATAAGAGTTTCGGGTATCTGAATAATTATGCGGAAGAGCTATTCCTTGCCAAATAAACTTATTACTAGGAAAAGTGGCAGGAGTACCTGATGCAAAACTAAATGTGGTAGAGAAGGTCCATTTCTTTCCAGTATCATAAATACCAACGAGTGATATATTATGAAGTTTGTCAATCCTAGAAGGAAACCATTCATTATTATTTAAACCTTCTACCAACCTTTCTGTTCGTGCTAAAGTATAGCTTAGCCAACCGTTTACTTTCCCTTTATTTTTTTTGAGATAAAACTCGGCCCCATAGGCACGACCATCACCACTTAATAAATCTGCCTCTACCGTTGGATTCAAAAGGAGTTCGGCATTTCTTACATAATCTATTTGATTTTGAAGTTTTTTGTAATAAACCTCTACAGAGGCCTCATAAGTATTATCAGAGAAATTAGTGAAATAGCCGATGGCCACTTGGTCAGCAATTTGGGGCCTAATATTATTGCTGCTTGGAGTCCAAACATCCAAGGGAGAAGAAGCTGCAGTGTTGGATAATAAGTGTACGTATTGGGCTAGTCTGTTATAGCTAAGCTTGAGAGAGGAGTTTGAACTGAGGCCTAAATTCGCGGAGAACCTGGGTTCCCAATTTCCATATTGTTGGATGACCTTTCCTGAGGAAATTTTGTTTACGGCGGTTATGTTTTTTCTATCGCCAGCGGCTACGCCCTCATTACTTAAGATTACTTCGTTTCCTTCTCCAAGGTAGCGATAGTCTGAATATCTAATGCCGTATTGAATGGATAGCTTTTCATTTATCTTTTGTTCATTACTTAAATATATGCCAGACTCGATAGCATATTTATCTGGCAAACCAATATTTACTGTTTCGCCACCAGAAACAGCCTTTGCTTGACCTGGGTTAAAACGATAATAAATACTTTGGCCACCAAAAGAGAGCGTGTTTTTAGGGTTAATGAAATATTGGAAATCTGGTTTAACACTATAGTTCTCTATGTTGGACTGCCATCTGAAAGAATCTTTGTCATTCCTATTGCTTAAATCGGAATCTAATAAGTAGTCATAATTACTATAGAATACGGTGGTGTTCAAGAAGAGCTTTTCATTGAAAAGGTGATTCCACCGCAAGGAAGTCGTTGTGTTTCCCCAGTTAAAACCGAAATCTGCTCCCAAGACATCTCTGCCAAAGTAGCCACTTAAAAAGACGGTATTTTTGTCATTTATTTTATAATTTCCTTTTGCTGTAAAATCGTAGAAGTAGAATTTGGAATCTTTCAGGTCTCCTTTTAAGAATGGTTTAGCCAAAATGTCAATGTATGACCTTCTCAATGCTACAATAAAAGATCCTTTCTCCTTAAGAAATGGACTTTCATAAGCAAAACGAGAGAAAATGGTTCCTAAACCACCTGTGAAGGCTTTCTTTTTAGAGTTACCTTCTTTCATTCTTACGTCTAAGATTGAGGAAATTCTGCCACCATAGTTGGCCGGGATTCCACCTTTGATGAGCTTCACATCCTTAACGGCATCAGGATTAAAGACAGAGAAAAACCCAAAAAGATGAGAAGAATTATAGACGGGTGCTTCATCTAAAAGGACTAAATTTTGGTCAATTCCTCCACCGCGAACGTTAAAGCCAGAGGCCCCTTCACCAACAGAGCTAACTCCAGGTAAAAACTGAATACTTCTTATTACATCCACTTCACCTAGGAAAGCGGGCATTTTTTTAATGGTCTTCATGGCCACCTTGTTGACAGACATTTCAATACTCTTTACGTTTGCGTCTTCTCGTTCTGCCCTAACCACGACTTCCTGCAGGGCGGAAGCTGATTCGTCTACCTCAATGTTGACCGTTTGATTGCCTAGAAGTGCGATTTTTGTCTCTAAATCATTATAGCCAATATAGGTGAGTAAAAGTGTGTAGTCACCATCCGGAATTGTAAGTGAATAAAAGCCGTAGGCATTTGTTTGTGTACCAATTTTAAGTTCTTCTACATAAATGGAGAGACCAATCATACCTTCGCCGTTTCTGGAGTCGGTCACATAACCACTGAGGCTGCTATTTTGGCCAAAAGAGACTAAAGGAAATAGAAGTAGAAGTTTATAGATGTTTTTCATATAGTGCTTGAAGCTTGCTGAGTTCAAAAGGACGGAATGTTGATTTTTAGTCAATAAAATTGAAAAGTTTATTCATTCACTAGGCAAAAGATGAAGCTAAGGGCTTAATGGTTGCCTTCTTTTTTCGAGTTTTTCTTTGAGAACAAGTTTTTCAAAGGAATAGATTCATGAAGGAGTAATTAAATTATTTTAATATATAATATTTAGATATGTAATTAATTTAATTTTATATTTGACTAATTTATACCTAGAGAAATTATGAAAGAGAGTCAAATTATAAGGGAGCCAATAGCTTACGAAAAGATACCAACACGAATTTTTCAAAACTCAGAAGATGCTTCCAAGGCGGTGGCAAATGAGCTAGCCGACTTAATAAGAACTAAAAGTGAGGCAGGTCAAACTGCAGTTTTGGGTCTTGCTACAGGATCATCTCCAAAGACGGTTTATGGGGAACTTATTCGAATGCACAGAGAAGAAGGGTTGAGTTTCAAAAATGTTTTGAGCTTTAATTTGGATGAATATTATCCTATACAGCCTGATGCGATTCAAAGTTATTGGCGATTTATGAAAGAGCAGCTTTTTGACCATGTGGATATTCCGGAAGGCAATTATCATGTCCCAGACGGTACCATATCAGCGTTGCTTTTGGCGAAACATTGTCAAGAATATGAGCAAAAGATTGAAGATGCAGGAGGGTTAGACTTTCAGCTATTGGGTATTGGAGGAAATGGACATATTGGCTTTAACGAGCCAGGGTCTTTGGAAAACACCAAGACTAGGCTCATGATGTTGGATCAATCCACGCGTGTGGCAGCGAAGGCGGATTTTGGAGGAGAGCTTATTAAGGTACCTAAGAAGGCTATCACCATGGGTATTTCCAAGATATTGCAGGCCAAAAGGGTTGTTTTGCTAGCATGGGGAGAACGCAAAGCTCCAATGATTTGTAACGCAGTAGAGGGAGAAGTATCTGCTCAAAATCCATCTTCTTACCTCCAGAAGCATCCAAATGCGTTGTTTATTGTGGATGAGGCCGCAGCATCAGGTCTTAAAAGGATGAAGATGCCTTGGCTGGTCGAGGACGTAGATTGGACAAACATCATGACCAAAAAAGCGGTTACGAATTTATCTCTTTCTCTTGGCAAATCGGTATTAAAGCTTACTAATGAGGATTATAATGATAATGGACTAAGTGACTTATTAGCTCTGCATGGAAATGCCTACGATATCAATATTGAAATCTTTGATCAGTTGCAGCATACCATTTCTGGATGGCCCGGCGGAAAACCTAATGCAGAAGATACCAATAGACCAGAAAGAGCTCAGCCATCACAAAAGCGATGTCTTATTTTTAGCCCACATCCAGATGATGATATCATTTCAATGGGAGGTACTTTTCAAAGACTTGTGGACCAAGGACACGATGTTCATGTAGCCTATCAAACGTCTGGAAACATAGCCGTTTCTGACGAAGAAGCACACCGTTTCTTAGAGTTTGTGGTAGATTATAATGCGGGGTTTGGCATAGAGAATGATGAAACGTTAGCTATCTACAAGAATGCTTTGTCTAGTTTAAATGCTAAGAAAGACAGTGAATTAGATACCCCTGAAGTACGCCTAGTAAAAGGAATTATTAGAAAAGGAGAGGCCAAGGCTGTTTGTCGGTTAGTAGGTATTCCAGAACATAACGTTCATTTCTTAGATATGCCTTTTTATGAAACGGGGAGAGTACAAAAGAACCCTATTGGTGAAAAAGATATAGATCTGGTTTCTGGTATTATTGAGATAATAAAGCCTCACCAAATATATGCTGCAGGAGATTTGGCGGACCCACATGGTACGCACAAAGTATGCCTAAATGCTGTTTTTAAAGCGTTAGAGAAATTAAGAGGTGAAAGCTATATGAAGGACTGCTGGGTGTGGCTTTATAGAGGAGCTTGGGCAGAGTGGGATATCCATGAGATTGAAATGGCGGTGCCAATGAGTCCCCATCAAGTTCTTCAGAAAAGAATGGGAATTTTTAAACATCAATCTCAAAAAGATGGAGTAGTTTTCCAAGGAGCAGACGCCAGAGAGTTTTGGCAGCGTGCCGAAGACAGAAATCAAGGTACTGCAGAACTATATAATCAATTAGGCTTAGCGGAGTATCAGGCAATCGAGGCCTTCGTGAGATACCATTTTTAAAGTATTTAGCTAAATATCAAAGAAAGCCCCAGGAATTCACAATTTCTGGGGCTTTGTTGCTTTAAATAAAGAGCTTGAGGTATTGCTACCGTTAAATAAAATTCTTACTTTTAATTTGCGAAACAAAAATAGTACTATAACGCTATTTATTTTAATAAACCCCAGAAGAATGCGTTTTAACAGAGTATATTAAACGTATTTAAATAATATGAAAAAAAGAAACTTTAATCTCTTAATGGTGGTGCGATGGTTGATTTTTATGCCACTTCTTTTGCCTATGGGAATCGTTGCAGGAGCATTCGAAGGAATAAAAAGAACTTTTAATCAAGCCAATGTTGATATATTCGAGGAAGACGCAAGTCTTAGAGAGATTTAGTAATAGTGCTAATAACTGACGGTCTAGTGTAAGAACTTCATGGTTTCATCTTTTATTTCTTCCGTTTCTAACTCGAGAAACTCTTCCCAGAAAGCATTATCTGGCACAGCCGCTTTACAAAGTACGGGCTCTTTTTTAACTGGATGTATAAAATAAACTCTTCTAGAGTGGAGGTTTATAGAGGCATCCAAATTAGGTTTAGGGTAACCATATTTTAGATCTCCCCTAATAGGACAGCCAATCGCCGCTAACTGAACCCTTATCTGATGGGATCTGCCAGTAATAGGCTCTACCTCTATCAAATGGTGTTTGTTCAGGGTACCAATGTATCTGTAATTCAGCTCGGCTTTCTTGCTTCCTTCCACTTCTAAGTCATGGGCTGTTACTACATTTCTAGTTTGATCTTTGACTAACCAATGCACTAATCTTCCTTTTTTAATTTTCGGCTTGCTTCTCGTAATTGCCCAATACGTTTTTTGGATATGATGTTTTTTGAAAAGCTCCGCCATTCTTTCGGCTGCCTTTGACGTACGACCAAAGATAATTAAACCACTCACAGGACGGTCTAATCTATGAACAGTTGCTAGGTAAACGGCACCAGGCTTTTCGTACTTTTCTTTGATATAGTCTTTGACGTATTCTTCTAAGGTTTTGTCTCCGGTTTTATCACCGTGAACAAGTACACCCGCTCTCTTATTGACAATTACGAGGTGATTGTCCTCATATATCACATGAAATGGTTTTCTCATAATATGTTAGGGCCAGCATTAATTTTGCCTTGGACCAATTTAGTTTAAAGCAATTCTAAAGCCTTGGCCCTAGTTTGCTGGTCTGTTTCTATATAATCGTCAAGAGTCGGTTTTTTTACGAAATTGACATTAGACATGCATGTCTCTATCAGATCCGACATTTGGAGAAAACCGACTTTATCTTTCAAAAAAGCATCAACAGCGATTTCGTTAGCTGCGTTCACTATGCATGGCATGTTTCCCCCTCTATCTAGAGCTTCAAATGCTAATCCAAGATTTTTAAACGTCTCTATATCAGGCTTTTCGAAAGTTAAGTTTGGGTAATTTACGAAATCAAATCGCGGAAAATCAGAAACTATCCTCTGTGGGAAACCCAAGGCATACTGGATAGGTAGTTTCATGTCTGGTAAACCCATTTGAGCTTTAATACTACCGTCTTCAAACTGCACCATAGAATGAATGATGCTCTGAGGATGCACAATGACATCTATTTGTTCTGCTTTTAGATCAAAAAGCCATTTTGCTTCAATAACCTCTAGGCCCTTATTCATTAGGGAGGCTGAATCAATCGTGATTTTTGCACCCATTTCCCAATTGGGATGCTTTAGGGCTTGTTCTTTTTTGACGTTCTCTAAAAAGGCTCTGTCTTTGCCTCTGAAAGGCCCACCAGAAGCAGTCAAAATTATTTTCTCAATTGGATTTAGGTTTTCGCCTACGAGACATTGAAAAATAGCAGAGTGTTCAGAATCTACAGGTAAAATCTCAACGCGATTCTCGAGTGCTAACTGCGTTATGATTTCACCAGCTACAACAAGGGTTTCTTTATTGGCAAGAGCAATGTGCTTTTTTGCTTTTATAGCTCTTATCGTTGGTAGTAGTCCAGCGTAGCCTACTAGGGCCGTAAGAACCATGTCTACTGAATCGCTTTCTACCACATAACCGAGTGCGTTATCTCCAGCATATACCTTTATGTCTATGGGATCCAGTGCTGAAGAGACCTTATCGTAGAGTTTTTCATTCCCTATGACCACCACGTTTGGTTTAAACTTGAAGGCTTGTTGGATAAGTAAGTCGGCATTGTTTTGTGCCGTAAGCACCTCTACCTGAAACAAATTAGAATTGGCTTCAATAACATCCAGAGCTTGAGTTCCGATAGAACCGGTAGAACCAAGAATGGCAATTTTTCTTTTTTGCATGAAAATGGATTTGACGCAAAGGTCTTAAATTTCAGTTGCAATTGATAACTAAAAATTCCAAGTGTTCTTATTTCTGTTGTAAGGCTCAAAAGAAAACTTAAAACCGCTCTTTACACCAAACGTATTCGACTGGGCAGCCACGTAATAGGCACCTATTCTAAAGCGGGATTTACCCAGTTTAAATACCTTATTTATACCTGCATAGAGTTCACTGTATTGGTATTTTTGATCAGGGACATAGAGCAGCCCTGCCCCCCCTACTGTTTTAATACCTGTTTTGTTTAGTAAAGGTATTTTACTTGTTAAGAA
Organism: Algoriphagus sp.; assembly: GCA_051269965.1. Lineage (GTDB taxonomy): Bacteria > Bacteroidota > Bacteroidia > Cytophagales > Spirosomataceae > Arcticibacterium. The sequence goes on from JBNMFK010000011.1 coordinate 9,562, forward strand.
ACCGTTGAACTGGTGTTCATAGTGTGACTCAAAAAACCAATTGAAAGTACTGAAGGTTTCAGGAATATACTGATAAGTAGTCATGCTTGGTGAAAACCAGATAGGGTCGCCACCTCTTTGATATTGATAGTCCATTGGAGCTACTTTGGTCGTGTCTAAAAAACGCCCGACACTAATTCTGTATTCGGAAGTACCAAGTATACCAACATTGAAATACTGTTCTACGTTAAACTCAATATTAGCGAATGCTTTTTTGAGATTATTGTTCAATTGAAAGGCCTTTATAAGTCTAAAACTAAAAGTGGGGTATTTGGAGCCCATCACTATTTTCTCATTAGGCTCTGATGTGTAAAGCTGTTTTGGAGTGTAGTCAACCCTAATATTCGTTTTAAGAATAGTACTGTTAGGGAAGGTTGAGGGATTGTTATTCTCAAATAATTCATTGCCAAGTCTTGAAAACCTGAAGTCTCCGAAGTCCTCCCGTTTGTTAAATAGAACTTCAGTGTTTAAATAAAACCCATTGAATACTTCGGTTCTATGTTTAGCATTTATTCCGGTATTGATGTAAAAGTTATCTCTCCGAACAATATCCAGTATGGTGGCACTCCCATTAATAATATCAAATCTTTGACCCACAACTATAAATAGACGTGACTGTTTAACAGGATTATATAGATAATCAACGTCAAGCTCTCCTCGCAAGTCTTTATTTAAAAATCCGTAATTTAAATATGGGGAAACTCTTAGCTGTTTCCTGTTTTTAAATTTTCTAAAGTAATTGACATTATGTTGAGCACGCCAGCCGCCAATGGCTGCTATGTTTAGAAAGGAGGGAATGGAACCGAACTCCCAATCGGTTTTCTTTTTCCTGTTAATGTGTCCAACACCGTTCCATGCCACTTTCAGAAAAGTGATTTTATTATAAACCTCATCGATAGAGTCTAGATAATCTTCCGAGTTTATCTTTAACTGATATGCCTCTTCTTTTTGGATAATGTTACGCTCTTCTGTACTCAAGGGTTTGGGCCTGATGTTGTCCCAAAAAGTGGAGTCTCTTTTGTAGGCGATCTCGGAGGTTCTTGCTAATTCTGGACCAAAGAAGTTGTTGGAATAGGTACTGTCAAAAACGAAGTCAGACTGGCTAACGGAAGTCGTTCCTGTTTTTAGAAGCCCTTCTTCTGTTACTTTCCAAGTAAAGCTTTCTTCGGTTATCACCCAATTCCCCTCCTGTTCCTCATAGGCCTGTTTAAAGGAGAATTCATCGTATATAATAAGGGCCTTCTTTGAAAGCGATAAATCAACACTTTTAAGTACCCATTCTTTGTCCCAAACCTCTATTTCTCCTTGATAAAGAGCATTTCCAGTTTGCTTTGGTTTTACAGCTATTTTGTATACTAAAGTTCCCCTATCATAGTAGGAGTCTATAAGTTTGTAACGATAGCTAGCAAAACCTAAGGAGCTTATTGGAGATACGAAGGCGTTTTCACTAAGCTGTTTGACATGCTGAAGGTTTCTGTAAAGATTGAATTCTCCGTCTGTGGTGGAGGTAAAAAACAGGGTCTGTAAGTCCCCTATTTTTTTTACTGCTGTGCGTTCTTCTTTGGTTTTGTTGGGAATAGAAACGTATCTACTTAGGTCAGCCTCAAAGTAGTTTGTCTCTGGAATGCTATCATTCTTAAAAGGGTCACTTTCCTCCCTTTTCTTTGGAGGTTTAAGGGTTTTGAGTTGCTCTAAGGCTTTGATGTAGGTCTGGCAAGCATAGTTTTGATATTGATTTAAAATCGCCTCTTTATGGTCTATGACGTTTTGGATAACCTCATAACTAAAGTCCTTTTTTTTATTTGAAACTACTACCGCTTTTAGTAAAGTATTATCTGGCTTTAGAAAGATGTTTGTAACATTATCTGTATTGACTATCTGCTCGAAAGTTTGGCTTTTATAGCCAATGTAGGAGACACTAATTCTATGGAGTCCCTGTTCCAAATTAAGCTCATATTGACCTTCGGCATTGGTTTGCGTTCCAATCTTAGAGTTAAAATCACGGATGTTGGCTCCAGGAAGTGGGAGATTATCTTCAGAATAGACATAACCCCTTAGCACATAATAATTCTGAGAGAAGGAGGAAATAGAGAATAGAAGATAAACTAAGCCGAGGGCGTATTTTTTCAAAAAAAGCTCTTTTTTTACAGAGGTGACTCTAAAATGCTTAAGGCAAGTTTAAAAATTGTTAAGCGAGGGGCTTGAGTACTATCTTATTCTTTAAAGCGATAAATTTTACCATCAAAAGCACATAGGTAAAGCTCCTGACTATCGTCTATACCAAAGGCAGAGATGTTTAAATCCGTATCTATCAGGGTGGCACTCTTGTAAGAACCACCGTCTTTAGAAAGTCCATAAATTCTACCAGAAACGAAGTCTGCAAAGATGTATTGACTCATAAGACTCTTTACTAAGGCACCACGATACACAAAGCCTCCCGTTATAGATTTGTCACCTGTGCTTTGTGCTATTTCTAATATAGGTTTGGCGAAAACATGTGAATCTTTTCCTTTTTTAAAAACATGCAGACCCTCCATTTCGTTCCAGCCATAGTTTTCTCCCTTTTCTATGATGTCTACTTCTTCGTAAGCATTTTGACCTACATCAGCACACCAAAGCTGTTTTGTGACGGGGTCAAAGCTTATCCGCCAAGGGTTTCTCAGGCCATAAGCATAGATTTCTTTTTTGTTAGTAGGGTGATTAACAAATGGGTTATCTTCTGGGATGCCGTAATTAAGACCGTTTTGATCTTTGTCTACATCAATTCTTAAGATAGAACCGAGTAAAGTTTCAGGATTTTGTCCATTTAGTTTTGGATCTCCACCGGAGCCACCATCACCTATTGAAATATATAAAAAACCGTCTGGTCCAAAGGCTACCTGTCCACCATTATGATTGCCGTATGGCTGAGTAAACCGCATGATAACAAGTTCACTGCTTGGATCTGCCATGTTCGGATTTGATGGGGATACACTAAATCTAGAAACGAGAGTTTCGCTAGAGGAGACGGTATAGTTAAGATAGAAAAAGCCATTGCTCTTAAAGTTAGGGTGAAAAGCAAGACCTAATAACCCCTCTTCATTTCCTTTGTCATCTACAGCATCAGAAATATTTAAAAAAGTGTCTTTTGAATTCACACTAGATTTATTCTCAAAAACAGATACTTTTCCTTCTTGCTCGACTACAAAAACACGATTTGTGCCGTCACGGGACGACTGGAAATCTACGGGCCTGTCAAATGATAAGTTGGGAAATGCTTCTACTATTTGAAGAGGTATTGGCTTGATAATGTCATCATTTTTGGAACTAGCAACTGTTTTTTCCTCACAGCCTGTAGTAAAAAGTAAGAGGAACGAAATAAGATTAATCAGGTTCATGTTAGAAGGGTTTTGTTGTTTCAAGTATAGCGAGGAATTTAATAACTAACTCCTATAACTGATTAAGAATTGTCCAGTAAAATTCTTGGAAGCTATATTTTTATATCCAATCTGTGCTTTTGTGTGTTTTTGCTTTTAAGGGTATTTTGATAAGGCTCATTTCTTTATATTCAATAAACCCCACTATTTCAGGGTTTTGTGGCAAGTTTTGAAGACATTTGTCAAAATTTGTAGATATATGATAACCGTAAGAGAAAGACCGGTAACGCATTGGCTGCCCATTACCAAGAAAGAAGTGGAGATGCGTGGCTGGGATCAAGTGGATGTAGTGTTGGTCTCTGGTGATGCTTATGTGGATCATCCTTCTTTTGGTACGGCTGTTATTGGAAGAATCATCGAAAGCGAAGGCTTTAAGGTTGCTATCATTCCTCAGCCTAACTGGCAGGACGACCTGCGTGATTTTAAAAAGTTTGGAAAGCCAAAGTATTTTTTTGGTGTTACCGCAGGTTGTATGGATTCCATGGTTAATCATTATACGGCCAATAAACGTAAACGCTCAGATGACAGCTATACATCTGGTGGTGAGGCAGGTTTTAGGCCAGATTACGCTACCACGGTTTACTCTAAAATTTTAAAAGAATTATATCCAGACGTACCTGTTTTAATAGGTGGCATAGAGGCGTCTTTACGCCGTGTAACGCATTATGATTACTGGGCAGATAAGCTCTTCCCATCTGTGTTAGTAGACTCAGGTGCTGATATGCTCGTGTATGGTATGGGAGAGCAGCCGCTTAGGGAGGTTTTAAAGTTGGTGCAAAAGGGTGTTCCCTTAAATACTATAAAAGATATAAACCAGACATCGTTCATAGAGGATACAGATGGCGAAGTGAGAGCTTATAAAAACTGGAATACGGTGGCCTTATCAAGTCATGAAGACTGTTTAAATGATAAGTTAAAGTATGCCGCTAATTTTAAGGTGGTAGAGGTGGAGTCTAATAAGTGGCAAGCTAATAGGATAGTTCAAAAAGTGGGAAACCAAACCTTGGTTATTAATCCACCTTTTGTGACCATGACCGAGAAAGAAATGGATAAGACTTTTGACTTGCCATATACCCGTCAGCCACATCCAAAGTATAAGAAAAGGGGCCCTATTCCGGCATACGAGATGATTAAGTTTTCGGTGAATATGCACCGGGGGTGTTTTGGTGGCTGTAGTTTCTGTACTATTTCTGCTCATCAGGGAAAATTTATAGCTTCTCGTTCAGAAAAATCTATTATGAAAGAGGTAGATGAGCTCGTGAAACATCCAGAATATAAGGGCTATATATCTGACTTGGGAGGACCTTCTGCAAATATGTATAAGATGAAAGGCAAAGACGAGTCTATCTGTGCTAGGTGTCAGGCTCCAAGCTGTATTCACCCCGTTATTTGTTCTAATTTGGATACTTCGCACAATCCTTTGACCAATATTTATAAAAAAGTAGACGAGCATCCAGAGGTCAAAAAGGCTTTTGTTGGTTCTGGAGTCCGTTATGATTTGTTAGTAGATAATTTCAATAAGAATAATCAAGATGGTAATCATGACGAGTACATGGAGCAGCTAGTCACTCGCCATGTTTCGGGTAGATTAAAGGTAGCTCCGGAGCATACCGCAGACAAAACGCTTAAGGTAATGCGTAAGCCATCCTTTAAATACTTCAGACGTTTTAAGGAGAAGTATGATGAAATTCAAGAAAAGCATGGTTTAAAACAACCGCTTATTCCTTATTTCATAAGTTCTCACCCAGGATGCGAGGAGGCAGACATGGCTAACCTGGCTGCGGAAACAAAAGACATGGGTTTCAGACTGGAGCAAGTACAAGACTTTACACCCACACCAATGACTGTAGCAACGGTTATTTATTATTCTGGGGTACATCCTTATACTATGCAGCCGATAAACACGGTAAAAACACGTGACGAAAAGCAAAACCAGAATAAGTACTTTTTCTGGTGGAAAAATGAAATGAGAGGCTGGATTAAAAATCGTTTGAATAAACTGGGTAAGCCAGACTTAGCCAAAAAGCTCTTAGAAAGCCCAATTAAAAATGGAGAGAAGCCTTTTGCCAAATCAAGGGATACTAAGCTCAAGACTTCTGACAATAGCGAACGACTAAGAAGTAAGAAGAAGTTTAATAAAAAGAAGGGTTGGGCGTAGCCCAAATCTTGCGGAAAGGCATATTTAGGTTTTCTAAAGTCAACCTTTAATGTCATGGTTCTCGCATTGCTTGAATCTTGGACTTTAACAGTTAGTCCCGAAATTCTGATATACTTTACTGGATTTTCAAGATTAACTGATTTTACATCGAGGCTAAGAAATCAAATCATACATTAAACTTTAAACGACACACCGACGTTTACTAATTTTGAACAAAACAAAAGCATAGACATTGGAACAACTCATTATACCTACTCGTAAACCAAGAAGATTTTTAGGAGAAGATTTTGATCTTTCTGGCTGGAAAAGTCTTAAAGGTTTCTATGAAGATTTAGTGAGCCGAGAATTGAGTTCTGGAAAAGACCTCAAAGATTGGTTTAAAGATAGAGATGAGTTGGAATCCTTCTTGTCTGAAAATATGGCTTGGCGTTACATCGAAATGACTTGTGACACCAAAAGTGAGGAGGCTCAAAAAAACTACCAATATTTCGTGACTGAAATTCAGCCAGAACTAGCTGTTTATGACGACAAGCTGAATAAAAAAGTTCTAGAAAACCCTTTCTTGAATGAATTAACGGAGGCGGGCTACGACATCACTTTGCGAGGAATGAAGAAGGCCGTGGAGATCTTTCGTGAAGGCAATATTCCAATCGTTACTAAAATTCAGACGAAGACTGCAGAATATCAAGCTGCTACGGGATCTATGACTGTAACCATTGACGGCGAAGAGATGACGCTCCAAAAGGCGGGTTCTTTTTTAACAGTTACAGATAGAAAGAAGAGAGAGGAGGCATGGACTAAAATAGCAGAAAGAAGATCCGCGGATATTGAGAAATTTGATATTCTTTTTAACGAATTAAAAATGCTCAGGCATCAAGTAGCTTTAAACGCTGACTTTAAAAACTATAGAGATTATGCTTTTGCATCGCTTGGACGGTTTGACTACACACCTGAAGACTGTTTTGATTTCCATGAATCGGTGGCGGAAGCTATAGTTCCTTTATTAAATACGGCTGCAAAGGAAAGAAAATCAAAGCTTAATTGTGATAGCTATAGGCCGTGGGACGGGAAAGTAGATGTTTCGGGAAAGCAGGGTTTGAAGCCCTTTGAAAACGGAGAAGACTTATTGGATAAGACGGTTGTTTGTTTCGATAAGATAGACAAGACCTTAGGAGATTATATCAGAATAATGCGACGGATGGGGCATTTTGATGTGGAGTCTAGAATGGGAAAGGCTCCAGGAGGGTATAATTATCCCTTGATGGAAATAGGCGTGCCGTTCATTTTCATGAATGCGACCAGCACGCTGAGAGACGTAGTGACCATGGTGCATGAAGGAGGTCATGCCACTCATTCATTTGAAACAAGACCACTGGCTTTGAGCACTTTTAAGAACACAACGGCCGAGGTGGCAGAAGTAGCCTCCATGGCAATGGAACTCATTTCTATGGAGCACTGGGATGCCTATTTTGACAATGAGGCTGACCTGAAACGAGCAAAAATTGAACACTTAGAAGACCTCATCTCGGTGTTGCCATGGATTGCTACGGTAGATAAATTCCAGCATTGGATTTATGAGAACCCAGAACATACGACGGCCGATAGAGAAGCAGAATGGCTAAAGGTATTTGATCAGTTTTCTAACACGGTGACAGATTGGAGCGGACTTGAAAAGTTTAAAAACTCGTCATGGCATAGACAGCTACATATTTTTGAGCTGCCTTTTTACTACATCGAATATGGCATGGCTCAGCTAGGAGCTATCTCTGTGTGGCGTAATTATAAGCAAGACCCTAAGAAAGGCCTTGAGGCCTATCTAAAAGGCCTTAGAATGGGATATACGGGTACCATTGGTCAAATCTATGAGGCTATGGATATCAAATTTGACTTCTCCAAAGCCTATATTTCTGAATTGATGGCTTTTGTGGAAGGGGAGCTGGCGGTTTTAAAAGGTTAGCGTAACCTTTTAAGGGTCACAAATAATTCTAAGATTAGTTGAAAACACCCATTGGGTCGGGTTTTGCCTTTAGCAGTTTACTAAGCAATTCAAAGTCGGCGTTGAGGGGGCTTACTTCATAACCTTTGTGGAAGTTTATCCAGGCTTCGTTTGGTTTACCGTTGACCAAGTTGGCCAAGGAAAGCTGCATGTATGCATTGCCAAAGTCGGGCTTGAGTTTAATAGCCAGATGAAGTAAATCATACGCCTTTGGTAAATCAGCATTGTGGTGATTTACAGAAAAGCATTTTATGTGAACTGTGGCTAAGTCTACCAACAGAGTTACGTTTGTAGCGCCGCCGGCGTCTAGGCCCATAGACATTAGTTTAACAGCTTCTTCAAACTCTTCTTTCTGATAGGCAATAACACCTAAGCCCCAAAAGACATCTACGTTGTCTGGATTAAGTAAGTGAGCTAAATTATATCGGAAGGTAGCCATTTTTTTACTGCCCTCACTGAGGTATTGCCAACCCATATCAGAAAAGAAATAACTTGCTTTTTCTCTGTTTTCAAAATTGCGATCTGCATCTTGTATAAAGTTACGGTCTTCTTCTAACTGAGCCATGGTCTTTTGATAATTACCAAATAGGGCGATTTCGTAGATATTAAGACCCTCTGGAGCTACCTTTCCCACCATGACCACTTCATGATCACGCTCAATAATACTCTTATTTAGGCTTTTGAACTGTTTGGGTTCAAATGGTTTTAGATCTACTTTCCGATTCGAATCTGTAGTTGAATTAACGCTCATATCAGGGCCAAAGCGATTCTTAAATTCGGATTTAAGAATAACTTGCTGACCCAAAACAGGACAAGAGTTTAAAACTAGAATACTTAATATTATGCTTCTAAGCATCATTTTGAGCATCTTAAAATGGCCCCTTTATAACGGAGAATGATGAGTATTATTTGAAAGTTTCAAAGACATGTTAAGGCCTTTTCCCTTTATTTCTGGGTTTCTTTTTGTTAGGTCTAGGCATGTTTTTCTTCTTTTTTTCATGAAAGGCTCCCTGAAAAGTTGGATCCGCTTTTTTTCTTTGCTCGTCTACTTCTCGGAGAATAATCTGTTCTTCCTCAAAGGGCGTTTCCGTTATTTCAACTTCTTGGGGAACCTGCTTTGCTTTGATTTTTGAGCGTATAATATCTTCAATCTTCTCAATATGGTAGGCTTCATTCGGCGTCATAAAAGTAATGGCTATACCTTCTAGATTGGCTCTGCCTGTACGCCCTATTCTATGTACGTAGTCCTCATAGATGATAGGTACATCAAAATTGAATACATGACTAACTTCCTGTATATCAATACCCCTGGAGGCTACATCTGTAGCTACTAAAACTCTTAGATTACCTTCTTTGAAGGCGTTCATAGAGTTTATTCTGGTGTTTTGACCTTTGTTGGCATGAATAACACGGACATTGTTATTTCCAACAATCCTCCTGTCAAGGTACTTAAAAACCAAGTCGGCAACTGTTTTAGTTCGGCAAAAAACCAAGGCCCTTTTTATACTTTCGTTTTTATTAAAGAAGTAGCCAAGAAGATTAAGCTTACTCTGGAAATTAGGCAAGTAATAAATGCTCTGCTCTATTGTGACGGCAGTGGTAGCTTGTGGCGTAACTTCCACACGCATTGGTGCCTCTAAAAACTCATGCGAGAAGCGTTCCACTTTCTCTGGAAAGGTAGCTGAGAAAAGAAGGTTTTTCCGTTTCCTTGGAATCACTTCCAATATTTTACGTATTTGAGGCATGAAACCCATGTCCATCATTTTATCCGCCTCGTCTAAGACCATATACTTGATCTCTTTGGTAGCTATGTACCCCTTGAGATACAAATCCATGAACCTACCAGGGGTAGCTACCAAGATATCCAAGCCTTTTTGAATGGTTTCAATCTGAGTTTTTGGCCCTAGTCCTCCATAAATGGCCGTATGGCGTATGTCCGTGTATTTACCCAAATCCCCAATAGCATCATTTATTTGGATGGCCAACTCACGTGTAGGAGCCAAAATTAAAGCCCTAATATTTTGACCCTGGGCATACTTTACTTTCATGAGAATAGGAAGCAGATAGGCTGCGGTTTTTCCTGTCCCGGTTTGGGCTATACCTAAAACATCATGGCCATATAACAATTTAGGGATGGCCTGCTCCTGTATGGGCGTAGGCGTAGAATAACCCATCTCCTCAACGGCGGTAAGCAGCTGTTTATTAAGAGCAAAATCACTGAAGGCAACTGGCATTATTGAATTATTTTTTCGAGGTGATAGTCAAAATTTGATTTGAATCCCCATTTAAATGTACTCCAAAAAGTAAGGGACACTATTTTTTTTGTTTTATGCCCTTGGGCAAAATGAGCGAATTCCTGATTTGATACTACGCTTTGACTAGCTAATATACCTCCTTTAAGAATAGGTGGAGGAATCCGGAATTGCTTCTGACTACCATCTTCATAAATGGCAGTACAGCGTAAATAAGGTGGTTGGAAAAATAGGCGGGCTATTTTTCCGAAGAAATTGTAATGTATGTCTGCATGGAGATAAAGAAGATCGTTGGAAGGTATAGAAATACTATTGCCTAGATGAGTTTTTTTGGTTCTTAAAACCGAATATCCTATTGGCCTGATGTTGACGTTCTTTTCAAAGAGGTAAAATTTCTCTTCAGGCATTACCACGGTATCTTTTAATGTATAGTTTTTCACCAATGACAAATAGGCTCCCTTATCCATCCAAAAGGGATTTTGTTCCCGGTAGCCATGGATGTTCGCTAAGACTACATCTGGCGAAGAATTGGAGGTATATTTTTCTTCGTTTTTACAGGCTAGCCAATCACTGTTGGCCTGATATGTTTGGATAATAGGGCGGGGATTATAATTAAGCTTATTGAAAAACACATAAGATATTTCCCATGGCATTATATCTACAGATTTGTCGCCGATGCTTTCTCGTATAGCTTTTGGGAGCATACGACGTTTATTTATCTCTGAGTTTTTAAAGTTATTCTGGTAGTCGTATGTCAAGAGTTTATGGAAATAATGGACCGGGTTCTTATGAAGAAAGGTCTTTAAAAGAGTAATGGGGCTTTTAGAGTCTTGAGTTTCGGCGATTATAGCATTTGGAAAATATCCTAAGACGTAGTGTTTGGGGCTATAATTTGCCATAGAAAGGCGAATGTATTGGGTAGATACTATCTGGAGTATTAGTACCCAAAAAACCATACGTGCTCCATTTTTGAGCTGTTTTGAAAATAGGAAGATTAATACAGCCAAGACGGGGAGAAATAAGAAAAAGCCGAAAACGTTGTAATGTCCTGTGGCAGTATGGGCTTGTTTAAAACAAAGAAACCATGCTAGGGCACAGAGGAGGTAGAGGTAAAAATTCTGTTTGAAAGAGACTAAGTTTCTAAGTAAATAAAACAAAACCACGCCAAGAATAATGAATTCCAATAAAAGCAAAGTGGCAACCTCTCTGAAACGAAGAATGTTTACGGCTTGCCCATCTTGGTAAGCATCTATGATTTTGAGACTGGCGGCGAGATAATCTGGTATGGATACATTAAGAAGAAGCGAAAAACTAAACGTGGCTAGTCCTAATATTCCTACGACTATGAGGCCTGTTTTCCAAGATATTGTTTTTGCGACAGTAAAATAAACCAAAGACAAAAGGAAAAGTCCATAGGCTATAAGGCTGAGGTTTACTTTGATGTAGAAAATAAGAACGGCCAAGACTAGAGCAATTAATAAACCTAGAGCCTTTTTAGTTTGATGAACATAAAGCAACCAAAAAACCAAGAAATAAAACAAGGTGAAGGTGACATCTGCAAAAAAGCCCCAAGGCAACAGTATGACTACAGCAGCTATAGCGGCTTTCCACCAGTTTTCTTTAAGTTTATCAAAGGCTAACTTTATGATAAACAAAAGATTAGCGAGTAAGAAAAGGTGAAAGATAAAAAGTACAAAAGGAGAAGAGCCTGAGGGAAGTAGAGCGGTATTTAGATAACCTAGGGGCCCGTAATTAAATATAAAATCTTTACCGAATATAAAGTTTTGATTGATGGCCATCACCAAAGATTCCGTCCAAGAAGGGTCTATGCCAACGTTGGCATAGACCAGTGGCTCGTTTGTAGAAAAGAACAACAAGCTAAAAAGCAGGTAAAAATAGTTTTGCTTGGTAGTCGAGGACATAAAAAATGTACTTTGTAAAGAAATAAACCCCGACAAAAGTAGCTAATGTCGGGGTTTAAAAGAGTCTTATGATTTGAATTATAGATGAATAACCTCACCATAAGCTGCGGCGGCGGCTTCCATAATAGCTTCTGACATTGTAGGGTGCGGATGAACAGACTTCACTATTTCCATACCTGTGGTTTCAAGCTTTCTGGCGACAACTGCCTCTGCTATCATTTCCGTTACGTTAGCCCCAATCATGTGACAGCCTAACCACTCACCATATTTAGCGTCAAAAATTACTTTTACAAAGCCTTCTGGAACGCCCCCTGCTTTTGCTTTTCCTGAAGCAGAGAATGGAAACTTTCCAACTTTAATATCATAGCCGGCTTCTTTTGCTTGTTCCTCTGTATATCCTACAGAGGCTATTTCCGGAGAGCAGTATGTACAGCCAGGGATATTGTTATAATTTAGAGGCTGAGGGTGGTGCCCACCAATTTTTTCAACACAAATAATTCCTTCAGCAGATGCCACGTGAGCGAGTGCTGGACCAGGGGTAACATCCCCAATAGCGTAATATCCAGGGATATTAGTCTCGTAAAACTCGTTTACCAAAACTTTTCCTCTGTCTGCTGCAATACCTACATCTTCAAGGCCGATATTCTCAATATTAGATGCAATTCCAGCTGCTGAAAGGACTATATCGGACTGAATAACAACTTCTCCATCCTTTGTTTTCACAGTAGTCTTGCATCCCTTACCAGAGATATCAACTTTTTCTACAGAAGAGTTGGTTAGTATCTCAATGCCTAACTTTTTGTATTGCTTGGCAAGTTCCTTTGAAACATCTATATCCTCTACAGGTACTATTCTTGGCAAAAATTCCACGATAGTAACTTTGGTACCCATGCTAGCATAGACATAGGCAAACTCTACTCCTATAGCACCTGAACCTATTATAAGCAATGATTTTGGTTGCTTTACAAGGCTCATTGCCTTTCTGTATTCTATAACTTTTTCACCATCAATAGGCACATTTGGCAATTCACGGGCACGAGCTCCTGTGGCAATAATGATGCTTTTCCCTTCTACGATACTTGTACTACCGTCCTCCGCCGTTACTTCTATTTTTTTACCAGTTTGGACTTTCCCATAACCATTGATGACGTCAATTTTATTTTTCTTCATCAAAAACTGCACACCCTTACTCATGCCATTGGCGACGTCTCTAGAGCGGTCTATGACAGCATTGAAATCGGCATTTGCATTTCCTACTGTGATGCCATAATCGGCTGCATGTTTTATATAATTAAAAACCTGAGCAGATTTGAGAAGGGCTTTAGTAGGAATACAGCCCCAGTTAAGACAAATACCACCAAGATTCTCTTTCTCTATGATGGCCACTTTCATTCCTAATTGGGATGCTCTAATAGCTGCAGGATACCCACCAGGACCACTACCTAAAATTACTATGTCATATTGTGCCATATAGTTTTGTGCTTTTATCGTTTGAAATCATCCGCAAAAATAAGGAAAAATGAGTGATTTTTTTATTACCAAACACGGTAATGGATGTAATTAATACATCTTCGCATCAGACTAGGGCTATAATGGTTCCTAATAAAATAGGTGACCTCAACTAGTTCTTTTATTTCTTCAGGAAAAGTAACGCGTTCGGAATGGAGTTCGGTGTCGTAAATGGCAACGGAATTCGTGAAATTTGTACCTGTGCCATCCGTCCCAATGTTTTTTACTTTTGAGAATTTAGGCACTAAGCAATAAGCGTCCTTCTTGAAATGATGGTAAGTCCAGCGAACAGCCCAGGAGTCAATAATTCCTTGCATTTGTTTCACGAGCATAACCAGTTGGTCTTTTCCAGCGTTTTGAAAAGCACTTCTTAGTTTAGGGCTTGAAAGAAAGGGCATGTAATCCGTAACATCCCAGTCTGCAGAAGCCCACCTGTTTTCCCAAGTTCCCCATCCCCAAGAAGAGGCTCTTTTGACCATAAAAAGCTCATTCGGTTG